>JAJZPN010000043.1 GCA_021811145.1 Pseudomonadota bacterium | reverse complement strand
AGTAATAACTTTTTAGGGGGGTATTATGGAAGTATTAAATACGTGGGTTATGATTGTGCCAGTTATTTTATTTGTAGCTGGTATTGTGGTTTCTTTCTCTCTAGGCGGTGTTGGCATTGACAGAGTAAAAGAAATTCGTCAAAACGAAAGATAAGTTTACAGATAACCTGATTAATTAAAATAGTCAGGTTTTTTTATATCTTAAATAACAATAACAATATGATTACTAAAAGCGAAACGCAACTGCTGGTTAAATTTCTTGTTGTCTCGGCTTTGTCTTTTTTAGTCGGAACAATTCATGGCATGCTCCAGGTCATGCCACCTATCCGTGCTTGGCTTGATTCCATCGGCAGCCCTTATGGGGGTCCAGGACATATGATTGATCCTCTGGCCCACGCACATATGAATTTAGTGGGGGGCGTGGTCATGTTGGCAATGGGTGTGACCTTTTATTTATTACCACAATTTTCAGGCAAACGTCTCTACTCAAAAAAACTGGTACAGTATACTTTTTGGTTTACTGTAATGGGTGTATATAGTTTTTATACCATTTTAATGGTATTTGGTACCTGGGAAGGCTATCTAATGCTTCACAATCGTGATTTGTTAAGGGATGTACACCAACATTACTACAGTCCTTTAATGGCCATGTCAGGAACGTGTATGGCGTTAGGGTTTTTGTTCTATTTCTTAAATATAGTGTTTACCCTAACTAAATCACCTAAAGTTACTGAGGCGACTGCAAAGGAAAACGTAGTTCGCCCTCTTCATTTCCGTGCTTAATCGAAATCTTTAACGTTGATCTCTCACCGGGCTCAACGTTAACTGCTCGTCTATAAACCCCCATTCGACCATCCTCAATCATCTGTTTCCAATCGTCTTGATCTGAGCTACGAATTGAGATAATTAAATCCCATGCAGGAATATTTTTCTTAACATCATTAGCAGTAATGACGATCTCATTCATTCCTTTTTCCGGAGGGCTAGGTCTTGTGTCAACTTGAAAATTAATACCATGCCAATTTTGAGGAGCAGGGTCTGTTGATGTGTTTGAGCCCGAACAAGCTGACAGTGGCAGTATGGCAGTTACCAATAGGAATTTAGTGATTAATCTCAATTATCGCTCCCCTTTACTCTCGCTAGTAGCCTCTTGCTCGTGACCGGCTTTTGATTGTGCTGTATCACCATGCCATTTAACCATATAATAAACAAAGTACCCGGCCACACTAATATAGGCTAAAGCGATAGCAAAACCCCAGTCTATCCAATGTTTTTGATGTCCTGGTCGGGTCCCCCAAAAAGGAAAAGCAAGCCCCACCCCAACGAGTAACACCACCACCACCACAGCAAAAAACCAATATGGAACAGGGCGTTGTGACTCTGGAATTTTTTCCACTAACTCCCAATCCTCCAATCCTCTTTTAGCACGTCTTTCCTCATCGGAGGCGTAGCCTAAATGATCATCAGACAATTTCCCCCACTGTGACTCAACTTTATCAAGCTTAATACTGGTTTCGTTATTCTCTTCCATCACCAATCCTCTCCTCACTTTTCTGAAAAATATTGTATGGGAAAACGTTCTTCCCAACCTTGTGGTGATTTAGCGCTGACAATTATACGGTGTATACCATGCGATATGCTTGGCGATAAACTCAACATCATTGAATACCGTGATGAAGCAGGAACCACAACCTGATTAGTGTCTAAATGATATTGATCAGGGGTTAATCCTTCGACAGATAAAGTAATCACTCCATCGCGATACTGTTTATTAGCAACAGAAATCTGATAATCACGACTGGTGGCATTTTTTAACCCTTCTGCTTTATACACAGCCAAATGGTAGGGTTGCCAACTGATTAAACCCCAAATAAAAAAGGATAGTCCCATCAAACCAATGACAGTAACCCAGCGTGTTCTTGTATCAAGAGAAATACCTGCATTTTTAAAACTAATACGCGATTCTTTCTTTTCTTTTCTCTCACCCATTTCAAAGGTTAATAATCCGGGTTCATTTTTTTTTAGCGTGTAACTTATTACACGCATCAATACATTCGCCGCAATTAATACAACTGTCGTATATATCAGTCTTCTTAGGATCGAGATCAATAAAGCACGAAGTGACACAGTAATTACATTTTAGGCATTCTGAAGAACGCGATTCATCGTACTTGATATGTAGCGTTTCACGGGTTTTAAAACTGTGCTGCCATACTCTGTATACGCAAGCGAAACGACACCAAAAGTGTCGGATAATAGCGATATCTATAAAGATAATAACTACTATAACAGCATAGATATAATGAAGTGAACGAGCAAGTTTAGGATTAGAATGCCAAGCCAAAAAATCCCATACAACCTGTGGTGGATAAAAATAAAACAAAGGAATCACAGCAAAAAACATCGCCGCCAGTAAAAAAGATAATCCTAACAAAGTCCAATTCAGTGCTTTGTTTTTATTGGGTGCAACCAATGGTGCATCACCCTCGAGACTGACTTCTGCTCTTTTACCCAGCAGTTTATGGGTCATGAAATTAGCCCACTCAGCCATAATATTCTGTGGACATACCCATCCACAAAATACTGTGCCGGCAATGGAATAGAGCATAACTAAAAAGCACACTACGAGAATCCATAATCCAGCAACTAAAAAGAAATCCGCAAACCAAATCTGACGCCCTAATACCACCATTGCTCCAGCAATAGGATCAAGACGAAATATGCCAAGGGCAGGGATTAGAATAACCAATAAAACGGATAAAAACTGCGCCATTCGTCGACGCAAATGATAATGGTTTGGAGCAAGAGTAAGGTTACTCATGATTAAGATACACCTAAATCAAACACTACAAACCTCCATTCTTCGCCGAGTTGGCTTCAAGGTCAAGAGGGGATAAACGTAATATTTGTGCAAGCGAATTCGCTGCATCAGGATCATGTTCTACCTGCTCAAGATGCCACAATGATCGCCATGCCTCAACATGATAAGGATTAATTGCCAAAATACGCTTAAGAAGAGTTTTCTCATCCATGCCTTGTGACAAGATTGTTTTTTGATTGGCATACAATTGATCACTTAAAGCATACTCAACCCAACGATCTTTGGGGTTTGCTTGATAAGCTAACTCAATAAGATGATCCGCTTCTCTATCTTGCCCACTGAGCGTAGCTAACCACGAACGAACTAAAAAATCTGAAGCAATATAGCTTCCTTCAAAGCTATTGATTAGTGCCGGAGGGATAGCTAGATCTTTCTCTGCCTTCTTTAATGCAGGTCTTTTGGACATCATATAAGAGAGCACCCTGGGTAGTTCATTGTTTTTAGAGTAATGTAGGCGTGGCAGTGAAAACTCAATCACAGGGGCCCATTCATCCTGAATAGGAGCATAATTATCAGGAATTCTACCCCAATATCGACCAAGCCAGGTTGTTGTTGACTCGTTTAGACTATCTGTTGACTTGTTTTTCAATACAGCCTGTTTTGATAGCAAACCATTGACATCTAAGGTATCATCAACCCCTCCAACAAGAGCTACGTGCATTCCATCCATAAACATTAAAGCCTGTGGAAATACAGTCTTAAAGGTTTTTAAAACCACCTCGTAAGAAGGAAGATCAAATTGGTTAAGAGCTAACCATTGAACAAAAACACCATGAACATTCAAATGTTGACGCACCCTTTGAAATTGTTCAATTGATAGTAATGATGAAACGCCAGCTAAATCTGGATGGAATAAATCACCAACAATTACATCATAGTGTTCTTTGTTAGCGCTTAAAAAATGTCTTGCGTCATCCTGTACAATATTAGTCTGTTTTAACACACTTTCATTTAAAGGATTAAACCATTTACGAGCACCGATTATTGCTCCGCGAGATAATTCAACAGCAGTTCTCGTTAAATCTTTAAATTCAGAAGAGCCCGCATCAGAAATACCTGTTCCTAACCCTAATAACAACAAGCTATGGGGGTTACCATGAAAAATCAAAGGAAAATATACCTGGTTTTCCTGTGTAAATATTGCAGTAGGCTCACTAGAGGCATCCCGCCTTTGTAAATCGGTAAGTAAGTAACGTTGACCGTTTGGCTGTTCAACTACTTCAGTCATTGCAACAGCATCTTCATAATGATACAGATCATGACTATGCCCCATTTCCTGTGGCAGTAATTGCGCTGTAGAAGGCATTCTTGAAAACCAAAAAAAGATTACTGCGGCGACGGGAAGAATAAACCACTGTATTTTACTTGTTCGCTTAAATTCTAATAATAAAAATAAAAAAGCAATCAAGCCAAGAGTAGCTGTTGTTCCCACAATAGGAATAGTGATAAAACCTGTAATTAATGCACCTATCCCACCGCCAAGAGCATTAACTGAATAAAACCATTGGCCGGTATTTTGAAACTTATGTGTTAGTAAAGGCAACCAAGCACCGAGGCTTAAGGTTACGGGAAGGGTCATACCGAGCATAATTAACCCTTGAATCAACAAGGCTTGATTAAAGTCTGTAAATTGGGCTTTTTCTAAATTAGCTGAGACTGGAATCCATTCTATAAGAGAAAACACTATACCTAGAGCGACTACCCATGGAAGTATTTTCAACCAATCAAAACGATTTACTTTAATTGTCAATAAACTTCCTACAGCAATACCTAATAGAAATGTGGCTAACATTAAAGCTAAAACATATTCTGTACGCAGCATAGTAAGACCAAACAGCCTAGTCCATGCTACTTCTAAGGCGAGACTTAATGCCCCTAAAATACCATATTTTATCAAGGCCCTTAATGGAGGGCGAGAAGGGAGTGTGCTTGCAGGCCCCTCATTTTCTTTTATCTTAGGCACAATAAACCAAAACGAGAAAGCGACAATAAGCCCTAACAATGCATTAATTCTTAAACTTGCAACCCACCCAAATTGAGGTAATGCCCACAACGGAAAGAGTGAACCTAACACCGCACCCAGTGTATTCAAACCATATACCCAAGGAAGTAATTTTGTTTGGTTCTTAATATATTTTAAAACCAGTGAAAACCCCGCTCCCATAGCGTAGGCTGGAATACTCAATAATATTAAAGAGGATAAAAATATTAACAAGTGCCATAGTTGATTAGAAAACCGTAAGGCTGCTGAATCTAAAATTGGAGTAGTCAGTTTCACTATTGTGGGTAAAAAAATACCAAATAAACTTAAACCAAATTCAATCCAACCTAAATATCGAGGGATATGGTGTAGAGGTATTGTTTGTTTTGAAAAACGCCATGCACCAAAACCTAAGCCAAACATAAATGCGGCTACGGTTATGACTACAGCAAATGAACTTACTCCAAACTGAATGGACAAGAGGCGCATCCATAGCACCTCATAGACCAATGCAAGAAATCCGGAGCAGGCATAAAGACTGACCAACCGGATCATCACTTCACCTTAAAATGGATAAAACCAGACCAACCCTACAATTAAGTGCACGATTGCTAAGGTCATGGTTAAACCAGCTAACACCATATGAGCTACAAACCATGGTTTATCAAATATCCCAACAGCAATCCCTAAGGCACCAGTTATCAATAATAAGATTAATAACGGAATACCGATAAGAAACATAATCACTTGTTTTTTATGAGCACTAATTTGATCTTGATCTTGTTTTTCTTTTTCTTCTTTTTGTTTATCAAAAGCCTCTAACACTTGGATACCATTCACATCTTTTTAAACAGTTGATTTAGA
>JAJZPN010000042.1 GCA_021811145.1 Pseudomonadota bacterium | reverse complement strand
ATGACGCCTGAGAAATTTACTCAGGCAGTAGAGGAGGAATGGTTAAGGATTAAAGACGGTCCCACCACATTAATTACTGAAGAAATTGAGAGAATTAAATTACGTTTTCCTGAAAACAATTATCAATCATTGCCAGTAACTCTGCCCGTTGATATAGAGACATTTGTTACTCAAGCACATATAAAACCTTGGTATGAGCGCAATGTTTTTGCTCACAAAATCTCTGGCTACAAGGCTGTAACGATTTCTCTAAAAGCCTTGGGTCACGCACCTGGTGATATGACTGCAGAGCAAATGGATAAGGTTGCTGATCTCGCAGATCAGGCAGGTTTTGGGGAAATACGAGTTAGTCATGAACAAAACTTAATTCTTCCCGATGTACCAGTCACACAACTACAGTATGTTTATGAAGAATTAAAATCATTAGGTATGGTTACTCCGAACATCGGTTTATTATCCAATATTATTTCTTGTCCAGGGGGGGATTACTGCTCTCTGGCTAATGCCAGGTCCATTCCTGTTGCTCAAGCCATTCAAAATAAGTTTTCTGATTTGGATTATTTATATGACATTGGTGAGCTTGACTTAAACATATCAGGTTGTATGAATGCCTGTGGTCATCATCATATTGGTCATATTGGTATTCTTGGTGTAGATAAACATGGCGAAGAATTTTATCAAATTACTATTGGTGGATCACAGGCTCCAGCTCGTTTAGGGAAAGTAATTGGTCCTTCATTAAAACAAGAGGAAATTCCCCAAGTTATTGAAACGTTAATTGGAGTCTATTTACAAACCAGAGAAGACAATAGCGAACGTTTTGTTGATGTGGTTGAAAGAGTGGGTATTGAGCCATTCAAAACAGCTGTCTATCAACAAAAAGACGCTCATACTGAGGTGGAAAATGGCTAAGCAGATATTAAATGAAGAGATCGTTAACGATCCTTATCAACTTATCACCACGGTTGATGAGTTAACGCAACATACACATGTGATTGTTCCATTTGATTTATATATTCAAGAGAAAGCTAAATTTGATCAATATAGTGGTGAAATTGGACTTCGTATTGGTACAGATATAGATTTGGCAGCCATAACCCCTTATTTACATTTAGTCTCACTAATAGATATTCATTATGCTAGTTTCACAGATGGACGTGGCCACTCTCTGGCAAGACTACTACGTGAGGCATATCAATTTAACGGTATTTTAAGAGCCAGTGGTGATGTGTTTAAAGATACGGTGTTTTATTTAAAGCGTTGTGGGTTTAATTCATTTTTAGTAAAAGAAAATGAAACGCTAGAACATGCACTCCAGGGGTTTAAAGTGTTTTCTGAGAGTTATCAGGCAGCCTTTAAAGAGAGCCCTCTGTTTCGTCGTCGCTTTCAATCGGCTTAGGATCCTACATGACTACTTCGCTACGTTATCAAGAGTTAATTACCGACTTAAGTAAGATCACTGACAAGTATAATCATGTGGTTTTTGCCAGTAGTCTTGGTGTTGAGGATATGTTGCTCACCCACGTGATTCACAAAGAGCAATTACCTATTCAAATTTTTACTCTCGATACAGGGCGTCTCCCTGAAGCGACCCATCGCTTACTGTCTCGAATCAAAGAACATTATCAATTAGCCATAAAAGTATATATTCCAGAGGCACAGGATCTTGAACAGCTTATAGAACAACAAGGGACTAACGGTTTTTATAATAGTATTGATGCGAGAAAAGCCTGCTGTCGAGTACGTAAAGTCCTACCTCTTGCACGCGCTTTAAAAGGACAGGATGCTTGGCTGACAGGATTACGTCGAGAACAATCACAAACACGATTGCAGCTTGAAAAAAGCGCTTGGGACAGTGACCATAACTTGATTAAATTTAATCCCTTATTAGACTGGTCGCGCGATGAGGTGTGGCAGTTTGTTCGTGATCATCATGTGCTCTATAACGCGTTACATGATCAAGGTTATCCAAGTATTGGTTGTGAACCCTGTACCAGAGCTGTTGCTGAGGGTGAGTCTGAACGCTCAGGGCGCTGGTGGTGGGAACACCCAGAAACCAAAGAATGTGGTTTGCATGTAGCACAATCTTAACTATAGAGAATAAACAAAAAAAGTGAGGCAAATGTGTCAGTATTAAATCATTTAGATCGATTAGAGAGTGAAGCCATTCATATTATGCGTGAAGTGGCCGCGCAATCTAATAACCCAGCATTATTGTTTTCTGGGGGAAAGGATTCCATTGTGTTATTAAGATTAGCTGAGAAAGCGTTTCGCCCCCTTTCTTTCCCTTTTCCGTTAGTACATATTGATACAGGGCATAACTTTTCTGAGGTGATTCAATTTAGAGATCGCCGTGTGGCAGAACTCAATGAAAGACTAATTGTACGTAGTGTAGAAGATACGATTAAACAAGGTCGTGCACGAGTAAAAAGCGATACCGATAGTCGTAATGCATTACAAGCAATCACGTTGGTTGATACGATTAATGAATTTCAGTTCGACGCATGTATTGGCGGTGCACGACGAGATGAAGAAAAAGCACGTGCTAAAGAAAGAATCTTTTCTTTTAGAGATGAGTTCGGTGCTTGGGACCCTAAAAATCAACGACCTGAGATTTGGAATTTATATAACGCTAGAGTTCACCCAGGTGAGAATATGCGGGTATTTCCAATCAGTAATTGGACTGAACTTGATGTATGGAGTTACATTGCTCGAGAGAATCTAGCTGTACCAGATATTTATTATGCACACCGCCGTCAGGTGGTACGTCGTGGCATTCAATTAGTACCAGTAACCCATTTAACTCCACCTCGTGACAATGAAACAGTTGAAGAGTTGTGGGTACGCTTTAGAACGGTTGGGGATATCACCTGTACTTGTCCTGTTGCCTCAGAGGCCAAAGACGTTCAAGCCATTATCGCTGAGACAGCCATTACTTCGGTGACTGAAAGAGGCGCTACTCGTATGGACGACCAAACCTCTGAAGCCTCAATGGAATTAAGAAAGAAACAAGGTTATTTCTAATATGGATCAAACATTAAACATGGAACAACACACAGAGCTATTAAGATTTATCACATGCGGTTCGGTGGATGACGGAAAAAGTACTTTAATTGGTCGATTACTCTATGACAGTAAAGCGATCTTTGAAGATCAAATGGCCGCTATCACAGCAACCTCTCAACGTCGAGGAATGTCAGAGGCCGATTTGGCTTTGTTAACGGATGGCTTACAAGCTGAACGAGAGCAGGGGATTACCATTGATGTGGCATACCGTTATTTTAGTACGCCTAAACGTCGTTTTATCATTGCTGATACGCCTGGCCACGAGCAATACACCAGAAATATGGTAACTGGTGCCAGTACCGCTGATGTAGCTATTATCCTTATGGATGTTCGTAAAGGCGTATTACCACAAACAAGACGTCACACTCACATTGTGCGTTTATTAGGTATTCGTCAAATTGTTCTAGCTATTAATAAAATGGATTTAGTGGACTTTGATGAAACTGCGTTTAATGAGGTTTATCAGTCATTTTTAAACTTCGCTAATCCGTTGGGATTTGATGACATTATTGCTGTCCCTATGAGTGCACTGCAAGGAGACATGGTGGTAGATCGAGGGCAGAGCATGCCTTGGTACACGGGTAACACACTCATTGAAGTCTTAGAAACAGTGAAGGTAGATGAGAATATTCAACATGCTCCCTTCCGTTTCCCTGTTCAATTGGTTAATCGAGTTAGAAACAGTGATGAATTACATGAGCGTCGTTTATATTTAGGTCGTGTTGAATCGGGCCAAGTATCTGTTGGCGATAATGTTGTTGTTTTACCTGCAGGAGAGAGTACACGCATAGCCAGTATTGATACATTTGATGGAGCAATTGACACAGCTATTGCAGGACAGTCAGTTACTATTACATTAGAAAAGCAGATTGATATTTCCCGTGGTGATATGATCGCTGCAGAGGATAATCCTCCCCATACGGATAAAGCTTTTTCTGCACTGATTTGCTGGTTTTCTAATGCCGGTTTAGACATTAATAAACGTCTGTTATTACGTCATGGAACACAAACGGTTGCGACAAAAATCGCTGCTTTGGAATATAAATTAGATATCAATCAGTCAATTCACGTTCCCACCGAAAAAATAGCCATGAACGATATTGTTAAAGTGATGATACGCGTACAGCAACCCATTAACATGGACCGTTATGAAAACAATCGTCCTAATGGGTCGTTTATCATTATTGATGAATTATCAAATGATACCGTCGCAGCAGGAATGATTGCTTAAACCACATAAGGATGAGAATCTACAGGGAGAGAGGGTAACGTGATAGTTACTCTCAGCCCACTGCCTAACAGGTTGTTATCTAATTTAATCTTGCCGTGATGTTTTTCAACAATTAGTTTTGCGATAGCGAGCCCTAGTCCTGTTCCTTGAACATCTTGATTAGGACCACGAAAAAATCGGTCAAATACTCTTTCATGAAGTGATGGATCAATTCCGGGACCGTTGTCAGTAATAGTAATAATAGCGTTTTGATTCTCTTCAGTTAAAGATAAATCAATCTGTGAGCCACTTGGACAATAATTAAGTGCATTGTGGATTAAGTTTTCAATTAATACTCTTAATGCACTCTCGTTACCCATTACAAATACTTTTGTTCGATTTGTTAATCCAAGATCAATAGAACGTGTTAAGGCAAGAGAATTAAATTCACTAATAATACTTTTTACTAATGGTTTGAGTGCAACTGCTTGTATGGATAAGTTAGGATTATCTATATCTTGTTTAGCATAGGTTAATAATTGGTCAACTGAATGATTTAATCGTTCTATCCCCTCTTTTATTGGATAGACCAGTTCTTTTTGATTACAGTCATCTAACTCTCTTTGTAAAATATCAGCCTGTAGTGTTAACGCTGTTAAAGGAGTACGAAGAGTATGTGCTGCATCACCAATTAATTGCTGCTGTTGCTTTATCGCCTTATTAAGACGACTCAACAAGCCATTAAGCGATTCAATGAGAGGTTTTAGCTCTTTAGGAACGTTAACCATACTAACGGATTCAGCAGAGTATATTTCTCGATATTGAAGTTGTTTTGAAATGTTTTTAACAGGTTTAAACTGGAAATAAATTAATAACCAAATAATAATACTTAAGAAAGGAACGATCATTAAAAGAGGCATAAGTGCTCGTTTAGTCGCGGTAATTGCGATAATATTTCGCGCTTCTGTGGGTTGGCTAATTTCAATTTGATAATGATCAACGCTAAGACCATATACGCGTAATCGTTCAGTTTGATTGAATACTGTTTTATAACCATTGATATTAAACAATGGAATATGTTGATTAATATTAGTAGATAGAATTAATTGACCCTGTTGACTCCAAATTTGTCCTATATATTCCAAATCTTCGTCATCATTATCGTCTTCTTCCTGTTCTTGATTATTAATCAATATGGGTTGATGAATATTATGCTGCCACTTAAGGCTAGATTGAAGAGCTAATGCGATTTGTTTTAATGAGTTATCCTGCATAATGGCGACTTCATGACGTATTTTGTAGTAAATAGCTACTGCAGCAGAACATGCCCCTAGTAAAAAAAACCCAATTAACCAGATTTGTAACCGAGTTTGAAGTGATTTCATAGTGTTCCTATTTTGTATCCTACTCCACGAATGTTGCGTATGGAGTCCTCCCCTAATTTTTTACGGATATGATGAATAAAAACTTGTATTGAGTTACTTCCGATCTCATCATTCCAATCATATATTTTTGCCTCAAGTTTTTTTCTTGAAATCACACTATTTGGGTTTTCTAATAGAGCATGAAGAATAGCAAACTCCTTATTCGAAAAATCAATTTCTTTATCATCTAGTGTGACTGTATGAGTTGTTGGATCTAACTTTAATCTTCCGAAATGAAGGATGTTAG
>JAJZPN010000041.1 GCA_021811145.1 Pseudomonadota bacterium | reverse complement strand
CTTGGGTAAGGTGTGTGTATGTCATCTGTGCAATTTCGACTTGGCGGTTAAAAGAGTATCGATGCTACCGCATCTTGCCCATTTAACCTACCGGTTCTAAAAATTGCACTTCATATTTGAATTCACCGTTTATAAAACTATCAAAAGCTAAACTTATAGTTTAGATATTTTAATTAAAGTAAACCAAATCAAATGATAAATACACAATGGCAACTCACATGGGCGTAAGCATTGTTACTTAAGTAACGGTCTAAAACTATTAAAAAAAGAGCCCAGCGTTTATTACTCTTCAGAAAGTTTCACATTGTGAAACCTAGTGATTAGTTAAGTCAAACTGGTATCAAGTGTCAGATTATGGCGCCTTGTATCCTCGTCATGAATGACGGAGTTTTACGGCATAACCGATAAATTTAAAAAAGGCTAGACAATTCAATAAAGGACCATCAATTATTAATCTCTCCAATAGTTAAAGAAGTTAGCAGAAATTGACATTTATTTAGTTAGGTTCCATAATATCAATAACCTAACAAAAAATCTGATGGTTATTTTTATTATGCTATTACTTAAAGAGTTACCCACTAAAAAAAGCCTTGAACAATTCGCATCGCGCTATCCAAACATAAACATACCGGCCATAGTGGATTTTGTCGTACTACTCAGAGCAAGCTCTGATATTTCACAAGCGCTCGATAAATTACTCGCCAAACATGGACTATTACAAGGTAGATGGTGGATTCTTATTTTACTATTAAGACAACCCAATCAAACCTCTTCTCCCACTGATTTAGCTGAAAAAGCAGGAGTCACCAAAGCCAGTATCACAGGATTTATAGATAGCCTACAACGTGAAGGCTATGTTTCTCGAGTGGAAGATGAAACAGATCGTCGTAAATATGTAATTCGTTTAACAGAAGCCGGTTTAAAAAAACTAGATAGTACCGTTCCAGACTATAACGAAAAAATTGAGTCTTTAATGAATACCTTAAACCTCAAGCAACGGGAAGAGATGTTGAATTCATTAAAAACGTTAGTTAACCATCTTGAGCTAATGAAATGAGTTTATTTACTCTTAAAATAAAATGGCTTACTCTTATTGTTACTCTATTTATCCTTGGCTGTGCCTCAAACCAAGGAATCGCCCCCACATCCCAACCTCTTAGCGTGAATCAAATCAATGTAGGACAGACATTGTCCTCCAGTAGCAGTATTACCACCGTCTGGCCACAACATAATTGGTGGAATGTATATAACGACCCTCAGCTTAACCAACTGATCGCAGAGGCTATGCAAGATAGTCAAATAATTAAAAGTGTTAGTCATAGAATAACTCTGGCTAAAGAAGTCACTGAACTCTATCAAAGTCAAAGACAACCTAATATTGATCTTAATGCAACAGCGTATCGCGAACATTTTACTGCGCTTCAATTTATTCCCCCACCTTGGGGAGGGTATACATATTGGAATAACAATATATTCGCATCACTATCATACAATTTAGATTTATGGGGGCGCCGTAAAGATCAATGGCTCGCTTCCGTGGATGAAGCACAAGCTGTTGAACTGGATGGTCAAGAGATACGTATAGAACTTGAAAATGCCATTATTAAACTCTATATCGAACTGGCTGCTACTTATCAATTAAAAGATATTGCCCAACAACAACTTGATGACTCCCAAGAGCGTATTACTCTAGAAAAACGCCGGCAACAAGCTGGTATCAGCACAACAGCCAGTGTTAATTTACATGAGAGCTCACTGCCGCTATTGAGTGCAAAAATCAATGCGCTGGAACAACACATTCAATTACTTAATAATGAACTAAGCGCCTTAATGGGTAAAGGTCCAGGAGAATCCCAGCGCATACAACGCCCTCATCTCACTTTAACTTCAACTATTGGCTTACCCAAAGATCTTCCTTTGCATCTCATTGCCAAAAGACCCGATATTCGCGCAGCGCGCTCACGCATCAATGCAATGGAGAAAAAGATTAATGTAGCCCAAACTGCTTTTTATCCTGATATCAATTTGTCTACTTTTGTAGGCTTCGAGGCAATCGGTTTTAACCAATTGCTAAGTCATCAAGGATTAATGACTGGAGTAGGCCCTGCTATATCTCTACCCATATTTGATGGCGGTATGAGGCGCGCCAATCTCTCAATAGCCACCACCGAATATGATTTATCTGTAGATCAATATAACAATCGTATTATTGATGCGCTAAAAGAAGTCGCTAATGCCATAACAACACTTAAGAGTTCTCTTCAACAACAACTGGAAATTGATGAAGCATTGAATAAATCCAACTCATCAGTATTGTATGCAACGGAATCTTACCAAGCCGGATTAAGCGATTACCAGTCAGTGTTAAATCACAATGAAACCTATCTCAATACCAAAGAGAACCTAATTAAAATTAATAAAGAACGACTGAGTGCCTATGCAGAACTGATGAGAGCATTAGGTGGCGGAATATGATGAATAGTTTTATTACATCAAAAGAGATGACGTACTCTTTTTTGGTATGGTGTAAAAAAGAATCACTCATGCTCACGCATGTTGGTAAATTGTGTTTAGCAGGAATTCTCTCTCTATTGCTATCCCTATTATTTGATTTAGAACAACCAAGAACCGCATTAATTACTGTTGCTATAGTCATGCAAACCCACTCTGGCATGGTGTTAAGTAAAAGCTATTATCGACTATTAGGCACAATAGCTGGCATTGGTATGTCTCTCTTACTGGTGGCCTTATTCGCACAACAACCTTTACTGTTTTTAATTAGTATGGCTCTATGGATTGGGGTATGTACTGCGGGATCCATTGTACTGCGTGACCATCAGTCCTATGCATTTGTTTTGGCAGGCTATACGCTATGCATCGTGGGACTGCCTGCAACTCTCAATGCGGATTATAGCTTTGATATTGCCATGAACCGTATTTCAGAAATCATGATTGGTTTAGTGTGTGCCACTGCAGTGAGTGAACTTGTTTTTCCAAGACGTATGGGAGAGACCATCACTCATGCACTGCGTCAACGATTTATTGACTTTACTCACCTACTCAATACGTCAGTCACCCAACAGGACAATAAAGTTGCTGTTATTCAACTCATGAACGATATATTTAGATTGGAGTCCTATCAAGCCTCCTCTACTCTTGAAAGCGATCAATCTCGTTCATTACGTTTGAGATTAACACGCTTGAATAGAGAGTTTATGTCTCTTGCTACATCACATCATACATTTATTGAATTACTACGTCGCCTTACAGAACAACAAGCACATTCTGTGAGTAAATCACTAACAACTATGTATAAACAGTTAGCGCAGAGTATTCATATTAATGGACAAGCCGTAGTTAACGAGCATCAAGCAAAGTTAGTTATTCAACAATTAACCCATTTAGAAAATACTCTACATGAACAAGCTGTAACAAATCATATACAACGCTCAACAAACCAAACCGAGTTATCGACTGGTTTGTTGTTATTACGTCGCCTTATTTCTGAAATCAAAACATATTTGACCACCTACTCAACTTTAAGCGACAGCAAACAATCGCTTGATCCTCCACAATTAGGTATTCACTTTGAACCAATTAGTACGTTACTTGGAGGCATACGTGGCGCATTGGTATTAATGATCATGGCAAGCTTATGGTTATTAAGTGCTTGGCCATCAGGCATTGAAGCGATCACAATGGCTGTGGTTGCTACCACCTTATTTGCCACCAGTCCCGCGCCATCAAAAACTGTTAAACAATTTGTTATGGGTGGTTTGATTGGCGCCTTACTGGGATATTGGGTTAACTTTAATTTACTGGTAGAGGCCAATGATTTTACAACACTCATCATCGCCATTTTGCCGGGTATTGTAATTGCCAGCGCATTCACAGTAAAACCAGACAAAGCAGTTATTGGTGCTGGTATGTTTATTATTTATTTAAGTCATTTGGGCTTTGGTAAAACCTATCAAGATAATCATTTGGCTTTTTTTAACGATGTAATAGCTGATTTTGTGGGACTTTTTTGTTCAGCTATTATGTATCAGCTAATGGATTTACAAAGTAATAACTGGCTACAAAAAAGAACTGTTCGCTCATTACAACAATTAGTAGTTGATGCCTCTCTTACCACACAGACTTTACGTCGCGAAAAGTTTGAATTAGCAGCAAGAGAATTGATTTATCGGTCTGGTAGTACTCACAAAGTGAGTGACAATACAGATCAACATGTAATCATTTGGTTTTTTATATGCCTTGAAATTGGCCATATAATTATCAATATTCAAAAAGAAGTGACCGCGCTCAAGAATTCTACATTACTTAATCTAGTTAATACGATGAGCCAAACACTGGCTCAACTCTTTAGTCAATGTGGCAAGTCTTCATTTGAAAAGTGCGTGATAAGCATTGACGAACTTCTTAATTATTTACATACCCAAGAAGGATCTGTGTACTATCCCATTAATAGTGAAATTAGATTATTAAAAGAGGCTATTATTGATAATCAACGCTTCTTTTTGTCAAAAGAGGTTCAACTATGATCAATCAAGATATGATTATTTTTGGTGCACAACTACCAACTCTGGTTCCCATTTTTTTAGCCACTATGCTATTAATGTGGCTACTCGATAAGCAATGTGTGAAATGGAGAACTTACGAGAGAGTATGGCATCCTGCATTATTTAGAACCTCTCTATTTATTTCGATTTTCACGTTAATTGCACTACTTATCTACTAGTCTATGAAAAACTTGATACAACAATATAGCAAATATCTTATTACTCTTTTCTTTGTCATATGCGCACTATTTCTTGCTCGAGCACTGTGGTTCCATTATATGGATGCTCCCTGGACACGAGATGGTCGTGTAAGAGCAGACATTGTGAATATTGCTCCTGATGTCAATGGATTGGTGACACAAGTTCATGTGAAAGATAATCAACACGTGCAGCGGGGGGAACTGTTGTTTGAAATTGATTCTGAGCACTATCACAATACAGTGCTAGAAGCAGAAGCCATTGCTGCCGAAAGAAAAACCGATCTATTATTAAAACAATCACAAGCCAAACGCCGACAATTGGTTGATGATAAAGTGGTATCGGGTGAAGATAAAGAAAATGCAGAGCTCGCTCTACACATCGCCCAATCTCGCTATCAAGCGGCTATGGCAGAACTTCAGCAAGCCAAACTTAACTTAGAACGCACTCAAGTACGTTCACCTGTGGATGGATGGATTACCAACTTATTACTTCGCCCGGGAGACTTTGCTCATATCGGTAACCCGGCTATGGCAGTGATTGATGAACACTCTTTCTGGATATATGGGTATTTTGAGGAGAACAAAGTTCATCATATTGCATTAGGCAACTCTGCCACCATTACTCTACTGGGTTCTAACCAACAACTAACAGGAAAAGTGGATAGTATTGCTCATGGTATAGATGATCGTGATAACCCTACAGGCTCAAGACTCTTGGCCAACGTCAACCCAAGCTTTAATTGGGTGAGATTAGCGCAACGTATCCCTGTGCGTATCCTTCTTGATCCGCTACCCAACAATATTCACCTTGTAGCGGGAATGACTTGTACTGTGACAATCCATAAATAAGTGTTCTACACCAAAAAGGGGTACCTTAATCGAATTAGTCTAAACTAAATCCTTGATTTTGCGATCAAAAAGGAGATTTAAGTGCCCAAGAACAATCGGCTCTACACCAAAAGAGGGGGCACCTTAATCGAATTAGTCTAAACTAAATCCTTGATTTTGCGATCAAAAAGGAGATTAAAGTGCCCAAGAACAATCTTATCCTAAATTTACCTGGTTTTTCCATAGTAAAAGTAAGTGGTTATCAACCTTTATTATTAGATGTGAAATACAACCGTTTACCCCGCTGTAGCCACTGCCACAGTAAAAAGGTACGTAAAAAGGCATCCTATATACGAACAGTTCATCATGAACTAATAGGCCATAGGCGCAGTATATTAAGGTTTAAAGCCTATAAGTTGTACTGCCATACCTGTTGTCGTTACGGTAACCAACAATTCCCCGGTATTAATAAATATCAACGT
>JAJZPN010000040.1 GCA_021811145.1 Pseudomonadota bacterium | reverse complement strand
AAGAATTCCAGGTCCCTTACCAGTTGGAGGTAAACTCAAATAACCAGTGAATTTTGATTGACCTTCTTGAGAAATTTCTAGCCATTGCCCTTTCATAATTTACCCCGTTTATAAGAACTTAAGTTAATTAATTTTATATTATAAAATAATTTAAAAACGAATTAGTGAATTAAAAGCACTAATTGCTATAAAATTTTACCGATAAATGACTTTTAAAATATCTTAAAAAATAGTAATATATTGAATTCGCCCGGGTGGTGAAATTGGTAGACACAAGGGACTTAAAATCCCTCGGCTTGAAAAGGCTGTGCCGGTTCGATTCCGGCCCCGGGCACCACAAACAAGTAATTGGAGCATTATTAAATGCTTGATTTGTTTTTCAATCAGATAACCAATCAATTGTGGTTCAAATTTATTCTCACACTTTTCTTTGCTTTTTTAGTTGGGCTTGAGACTAGAGGTTACTGGTTAAATAAACCGAATCATATCAAGATGGGTTCTACAAGGACCTACGCACTACTCTCTTCACTTGGATTTATTCTCTACTCGTTAGACCACAGTTTTAAGCTCTTTATATTTGGAATGGTTTTTGTTACTTCCGTGGTATTTTTGTTTTATAAACAAAAATTAGAGAATCATCAGTTTGGTATATTGCAATTAATTATACCAATGCTTGTTTATACTTTTGGTCCCCTCAGTCTTACTACTCCTTTATGGTTTTTTATCTTAGTCTTCGTAACAATTATTTTTACTATCAGTGCTAAACCTATTTCTCTTCAAATATTAAAAAAAATGGATCAAGATGAATTGATTCTATTTTCTAAATTCTTGTTGGTGTCTGCAGTAATATTGCCATTATTACCCAAAGACACAATTAGTACCTATTTGCCCTCATCTCCTTTTCATATATGGATGGCTGTTGTCGTCATATCATCAATATCATACTTAGGCTATTTATTAAGACGTTATTTCTTATTAGGTAGTGGAACATTTATTACGGGGTTACTAGGTGGAATATATTCAAGCACGGCTGCTACTGTTGTTTTAGCTCGACAATCCAAACAGTTTGCAACTAGCAATCCTGCCATACAAGCAGCTATTGTGGCTGCTACGTCAATGATGTATTTAAGATTATTGGTTTTAGTGGGTATTTTAAGTACGAATTTACTGAAGATTTTATTAATTCCGCTGGTTGTTTTTTTCTTAGTTACACTGTTGGTTGCATATTTCTTAAATAAAAATAATGAGCCTTCTATTAACGGAGGGAATGAAAAGGATAAAAACCCACTTGAGTTTGCTACTGCAATAGTTTTTGCAGGCTTATTTATCTTAATGTTATTTTTAACTGAGGTTATTACAGAAAAGTTTGGAGCGCTTGGTCTTAAAATACTTGCTTTTGCAACTGGATTTACAGATATTGATCCTTTTATATTATCTTTACTTAATGGCGCTTACCCGAATTTGTCTGAACATCTTATCTCAGGAGCGTTTTTAATTGCAGCAGGAAGCAACGGATTGTTAAAAGCAATTTATGCTGGGATTATTGGTGATTGGAAAAAAAACAGAGTATCAATTGCAATTTTATTAATTAGTGGTGTATTAAGTATAATTTGGGGAGCAATATTAGAATAGCTCCCCACTACTTATACTGGCTCAGCTAAAACTAGTCACTTTCATTTTATAGTCAATTTGGCTACCCTTTCGAGCTCGACCGTGAATATATGATTTCACCTCTGAGCTACTCATCACAGCTTGTACTTCATTGCCAGCTCTATTAGTTCCTAAAATAGTTAAACTCATTAGATCAGTTGGAACACATGATACTAATTTTTCATTATGATCTAGCCCCATTAAGATTATTCCTTTTCCTTTTGGCATTTCTTTTAAATCCGTTATAGGAAAAACCAACAAGCGTCCTTTTTCAGATAATGTGGCAACATGAGAGTCATTATTATTAATGAGTCTTGGTAAAAGAGGCGTATCGTTGTCCTCTATTGACATAAAAGCCTTACCAGCTTTTACTCGAGAAATTAAATCTACTGGATTAACAATAAATCCAGTACCCGAAGAACTGGCTACCAAATACTTTTGATTCGGGAGAGCGCTCATAGTACCTACAACACGTGCGCCATTTTGTAAATCAATCAAAGTAGTAACAGGAACGCCATCGCCTCTACCGCTTGGGATGTCAGATACTTTAATGGTATAAGCGCGTCCCGTTGAGTCTAGTAATATTAGTGAATGAATTGTTCTAGATTCGATAACATTAAATGCACTGTCTCCCGACTTATAAGAGAATTGTGATGCATCAAGACCGTGACCTTGACGTGATTTAATCCAACCATTTTTTGATAGTGTTACTGTCACTGGTTCATCGAGAACTGTTGGAGCAATCAATTCTTCTTCAACAAACTCGATGAGTGTTCTTCTCTTATCACCATATTGTTCTGCGTCATTTGTAACTTCAGTTATTAACAATTCACGTCTTGCATCTTCGTTATCTAATAGATGAGTCAGTTCTTTTTGTTCTAGCCTTAGTTCTTTTAACTCTTTTTCAATCTTTATGTATTCGAGTTTGGCGAGTTGTCGTAAGCGAATTTCAAGTATATCTTCCGCTTGAATTTCAGTTAATGAAAAATGGCTAATAAGCTGCTGCTTGGGCTCTTCTGACTCACGAATAATTTTAATAACTTCATCAATATGAAGGAGAATTAATTCCCTACCTTCAAGTATATGAATACGGCGATTAACTTCGTCTAGTCTAAACTGAGTACGCCTTACAATGGTATGTAATCTAAATACAATCCATTCAGTTAATATATCCTTTATATTTTTTTGCTTGGGTTTATTATCTAATCCCAGCATAACCATGTTAATAGGTAAAGACGCTTCAAGTCTTGTATTCACTAATAGAAAATTCATTAACTCTGCAGGACTTTGCTTACTGGATTTAGGTTCAATGACAATTCTAACTGGTGAGTTTTTATCTGATTCGTCACGAACTAAATCAAGGGCTCCTAGTATCAACGCTTTTAAATTAGCCTGATCTGGAGTAAGCGTTTTTTTGCCCTCTTTAATCTTTGGATTAGAGATTTTTTCAATGTCTTCAAGAATATCTTTAGTAGATACACCATAAGGTAATTCGTTGACTACAATTCTCCATTGTCCTCTCGCTAAATCTTCAATTACCCAGCGTGCTCTGACTTTAAGTGATCCTTTACCTGTTTCATAGGCACCCATAATATCGGCTTGTGGAGAAATAATTTGTCCACCACCTGGTAAGTCAGGACCTTTAATAATTCTAACTAGTTGAGCAATTGAGGTCTCTGGTTTTTGAATAAGGGTTACGACAGCTTTAGCCACTTCACGCATATTATGTGATGGTATCTCTGTGGCCATACCAACCCCAATACCTGATGAACCATTAAGAAGCAGAAATGGTAAACGTGCTGGTAAAAGTTTTGGTTCTTTAAAGGACCCATCATAATTGGGTGTGAAATCAACGGTGTTTTTATCAATTTCAGAAAGCAATAATTCAGCAATCGGAGTTAATCGACACTCTGTGTAACGCATCGCAGCAGCACCGTCACCGTCCCGACTCCCAAAGTTTCCTTGTCCATCAATTAAAGGATAACGCAAGGTAAAGTCTTGTGCTTGTCTAACCAACGCATCATAGGCAGCCATATCACCATGAGGATGATATTTACCAATTACATCCCCTACTACTCGTGCTGATTTAACATGGCGATTAGGACGATAGAGTCCCAATTCATGCATAGCAAAAAGA
The DNA here is from genome assembly GCA_021811145.1 of Pseudomonadota bacterium. Lineage (GTDB taxonomy): Bacteria > Pseudomonadota > Gammaproteobacteria > Burkholderiales > Ferrovaceae > PN-J185. Next base: position 2,427 of record JAJZPN010000040.1, on the reverse strand, counting down.
ATACGTCTTTGTACAGGTTTTTGTCCATCACTTACATCGGGGATGGCCCTCCCCATTACCACACTCATTGCGTATTCAAGATAACTACGTTCAATAAAATGTGATAGTTCTAATTGCTCAGTTACCTCAGTTTTACCTTCTGTCTGAGTATTATTTGTGAAGAGATCTCCACTGGTATCGTTGGGATTATCAATTTTTTTTGTCATTAAATATCTACCTCTACACTACTACCGTTCTCTTCCATCCATTCACGTCTAGCACTGGCTTCACCTTTACCCATTAGCTTTGAAAAAGTTGCATGGGTTGCTTGATGATCAAAGTCAATGAGTAAAACAGGAAGAACACGTCTGGTGTCTGGATTCATTGTGGTTTCCCATAACTGCTCAGGATTCATTTCGCCAAGCCCTTTAAATCGACCGACACTCCAATGAGTTGGCTTTAATCCTTCTTTCGTTAATCTGTCTTCAATGGCAAGAAGTTCATTCTCATCTAATGCATAAAGTTTTCTAGCGGGTCTTTTTCCTGAAGCATTTACATCAACTCTAAAGAGTGGGGGGCTCGCGACATAAATATGTCCTTTTTCAACCAACTTAGGAAAATGAATATAAAAAAGTGTAAGTAATAGCACTTTAATGTGACTACCATCTACGTCTGCATCGGACATAATAATAATCTTGTTATAGCGTAACCCTGTTAAATCTGGTTCGTCGTTTATACCATGTGGGTCTACGCCTATGGCTACGGAAATATCATGTATTTCATTGTTTGCAAATAACCTATCTCGATCTACTTCAAACGTATTGAGTACCTTACCTCTCAAAGGAAGAATAGCTTGTGTGTTTTTGTTTCTTGCAAGTTTGGCTGACCCCCCCGCAGAATCTCCTTCTACAAGAAAAATCTCTCTTTCATGTATATCGTCAGACTCGCAACCTTTAAGTTTTCCTGGTAAAACAGCGACACCACTGCCCTTTTTCTTTTCAATTTTTTGGCTGGATTTCATGCGATTCATTGCTTGCTTAATAACTAATTCAGCAATTTTTTTTGCATAATCCAAATGATTGTTCAGCCAAATATCTAAGGGTTGCTTGATCATCGTAGCAACTAATTTAAGTGCATCCCTACTGGTTAGCTTTTCTTTTGTTTGCCCTTGAAATTGAGGGTCCAGTATACGAGTTGATAGTACAAAATGAAGTTTACTTGATGCATCTTCCATTTGAAGTCTGACGCCACGTGGAAGTAAACCATGTAATTCAATAAAGCTTTTTATTGAATCGAAAACTCCCGTTCTAAGTCCAGCTTCATGAGTTCCCCCTGCCGCTGTTGGTATAAGATTGACATAGGATTCATTTGCGCCAGAGGAGTTTTCATACCAAGCAAGTGCCCATGAAGCCCCTTCACCAGGAGCGAAAGAGTCATTGTCAGAGCTATGATCTATGAAGTTTTCAAGTGCAAAGATAGGAACAAGTGGCTCTTGATAATCAGAAATTTCGTCAAGATATCCTTTTAAACCTTCAGGGTATTTCCAGGTCTTAATGTTGTCAGGATCCTTTTCAAACTGAAGGGTCACTTCAACACCTGGCAACAATACAGCTTTTGATCTCAAAACTCTCTCTAGTTCATTAATAGATATATTGGGCTGATCAAAATACTTGGGATCTGGCGTTACTGTAACTTGTGTACCGGTATCGGATTTATCGCAATGACCAATTACTTTTAGTGGAACAATCACATCCCCATCGGAGAAAGAGATTTGGTGGATTTTTCCATCTCTTTTGACAATTACATCAAGTTGTTTCGATAGTGCGTTGGTTACCGAAACCCCAACTCCATGAAGCCCTCCTGAAAATGCATAAGCCCCTTGACCGGATTTCTTATCAAACTTACCACCTGCATGTAGTCGTGTGAAAACCAATTGAACAGTTGGTTCCTTTTCCTCAGGATGCAGCCCAACGGGAATACCTCTACCGTTATCTATAACGGTAATTGAGCCGTTTATATGTAGTACAACATATATTTTGTTGGCATAGCCAGCCAAGGCCTCATCTGCTGCGTTATCAATAACTTCTTGAATTATATGAGTAGGGTCCTGAGTTCTGGTGTACATACCAGGTCTCTCTTTAACAGGTTCCAACCCTTTTAGTACTCGTATACTGGATTCGTTATATTTTGATGAAGCCACTTTTAAACCCTATATATTTAGTATGATATTTAAAATAGTTCGAATGATCGCATTATTTTAACCATTAAGCCAAGAAAAATATTTTATGAATGACCACTTTAACGTAATTATCATCGGTGCGGGTATCTCAGGTATTTCAATGGCTTTGGAGCTCAATGAAAAAAAAATAGAAAATTGGATCATTTTAGAAAAAGAAGGTGAAGTTGGTGGTACGTGGAGAGATAATATTTATCCTGGTAGTGCTTGTG
>JAJZPN010000017.1 GCA_021811145.1 Pseudomonadota bacterium | reverse complement strand
CCCTTGCACCCCTATCGCACTCAACGCCTCTCTTACCTCATCAAGCTTGAATGGCTTAATAATCGCCGTAACCAGTTTCATATGAACCTCCTAATCAATAACTTTAAAATTTATAAATTCCTTGAATACCAAAGGTAGTCATATTATTGCTGTTATTATAAACAGGCAGATCAGAGTGATCATATCTACCTTCTAGGCGTAACTCTGTATTTTTAACTGGAGCGTAACCAAAAGTAAGGGTTGCTTCGCGTACATTATTTGGACCAGGTGCTACGCCCCCAATATATGCACCAGAATAAGGATCTGTTGCCCAGCCGCTATTGTCTCGAACATCCTCCGCACGAAATGAAATACGATATGTATTATTAAATTGGTAGTTTAAATATCCAGCAACTCCCGAATAAGTAGCATTTCCTTTAACACCAGGTACATTTTGTTGTGAAACATAGTCACCATTTAAAATAAAAGATAATGAATGTGTAATATTCGTTGCAAATACTGCATCTAATAGATTTCTTGTACCTCCAGGTATCACATTTGTTGTATTTAAGACGCCGGGTATGGCAATAGGAGTATTGTATGTATAACCTGCATTAGGGAAGGTATTTTCAACTCCCGAATAAGCACTTACAGTCAATGAGGTATCTTGTGTAAAAGCAGTTGTGATTCCTAATTCTGCCGTTTTTTGTGAATTAGTATCAGTAACTTGATCCCAACCGTTATTTATACCCACAATAATATTAGTCATATCAGATAAGGCTGTAGTTAAACGTACACCTGTATGAGTAAAGGGAATTTTACCAAACAAAATAGAGCGAGTAATATTTGTGTCAGCAGAGCTATCAATGACTTCGGCCCCTGCTAAGGTACCAAATTTACCACCAATGACTGTGTATCGACTTTTGGCATATTGAATATATCCTTGCGTAATATCTACAGACTGACTACTTGCTCCATAAGATGATATGGTTTGAGCATCTTTACCCGCAGTTATATTCAGTAAAGCTCCAAAACCTTCTTTTGGTAATTTAGAAACAATTAATCCAAATTGGTGTAATGAAAACGAATTTTGATTTTGATTAAATACTTGAATAGAAGGATCGGGGGTCTTATTACTTCCTATATATGAAACATCAAAATAACCTTTTACATCAATTTCTGAATTTTTAAGAATATCTGAGAAAGTAAGCCCACTATTTGTATTATTTGATGTATTGTTAGTATTACTTTCTTCTGCTAAAATAGAGTTAGACATCAATAGTCCACAACCCATAGCTGACGCTAGCAATAAGCTTCTCAAGTACATTATTTTCTCCCCCTTGGGTACAGCAATAGTATTTTTTTAAATTATTGTTACAACTGTTACGAAGTATAACCTATTTAAATCTGATTTTCTCAAACAACCCTATTAGCTATTAATTTGCTTAAAATAATCTTAAATGAACTGAAATATCCCTTATTTATCCTTATTCATATTAAAATTGTGCAACAAATTCAAGGAGTTTTCTGATGTTTAATAAAATTGCAATAGATGAAACCATTCATAAAATCTTATCATTGGTTGAAAAAACACCAGTTAAAGATATCGAACACAATCTCCGCCAAATTTTAACTAACTTTTTTGCTAACAGTGGTTGGGTGACACGCGAAGAATTTGAAATCCAAAAAGCAATTCTTTTAAAAACCCGTGAACGTTTAGAAGAACTGGAACGCAAAATAAACAATACTTAAAAAACCAATAAAATTCGTAGGTTAAACACACAATGAAATATATAATTCATGTTTAAACGCTACAATTTTATGATTATTCTTTGCTCCGCTATAGTTATGTGCAATATAAATAAAACCAAAAGAACATCATTTCACGGAGCACTGTTTTTAACTGTGTTATTGTACGGCTGTGCGCTAGGACCGGATTTCCAACAACCCCAGCTAGCCAAACAAGCGGGTTATATAGAAAACTCAAATAAGCATCAGATTACTCCATTAGGAAGCGTAAACTTTAATACGCAAACAACCATACCTGGTGACTGGTGGAGTGTATTAGGATCCAAATCCTTATCCACCTATGTGGAAATGGTGATAAACAACAATCCATCTATGACTGTGGCTGAAGCAAGTCTCAGACAAGCTAAACAAAATGTCATTGCTCAACAAGGATTCTTCTTTCCTAGCATCGGGGCTGATTACGCTATCTCTAGAAATAAATTGGCGGGAAACTTAGGAGGAAATTCCCCGGGGATTCAGGGTAATGGCCAAAATATTTCAACTTATCAATCGCCAAATGGCTTACCACCATTTAATGGTCCTGTTTATTATAATTTTCATACTGCTGAAGTCACACTCAATTACACACCTGATTTTTTTGGTGCAAATAGAAGGGCAGTTGAGTCGCTGGAAGCTCAAGAAAAAACTACTGCTTATCAACTTGAAGCTACTTATATTACGCTCACTGCCAATGCTGTTGCTGCTGCTATTCAGCAGGCCTCTCTCAAAGCCATTATTGAGGCCAGCCAACAAATTATCAACGACAATCAAATACTAGTTAATCTGACCCAACATCAATTTGAGTTAGGCTATGCCAGTGCGATGGATGTGAATAATCAACTCACTCTTTTAACACAAGCACAACAACAAATAGTACCGTTAAAACAACAGCTTGAACAAACTAACGATTTAATTCATGTACTCTCAGGACATTTTCCTAGTGAGCACATAGAAATGAATTTTGTTTTGGATGAGTTTGATCTACCTCATTCTCTACCAGCATCCTTACCCTCAAATCTTGTTAGACAAAGACCTGACATTTTGGCCGCAGAAGAACAAATTCATTACGCCAACGCTCAAGTGGGGGTGCAACTTGCTAATCGTTTCCCCCAATTTAATATCATAGGTGCTATTGGTGGGGCTGCCGATGCATTTAATCAGTTGTATCACAATGGGGCTGGATTTTTTTATTTAATTGGAGATTTGTCTGTACCTATTTTTGATGGTGGCACATTAAGTGCTCGCGAACAGGCGGCTAAAGAAGCCTTTGCCCAGTCTATAGCACAATACAAACTCACTGTATTAAATGCTTTTCAAAACGTAGCAGATACCATGCATGCCATTCAGTCAGATGCAGATGCCCTTAAAAGCGCACAAATACTACTTAACACTAATCAGCAATTATTATCAATGACAACATCTCAAGAAAAACTGGGATTCGTCAATCAACTGGTTTTGTTAAATGCTGATATTGCTTATCAAGAGGCAAAAATTAACTACATCCAAATGCGTACCAATCAACTCGGTGATGCTGCAGCACTATATGTGGCACTTGGCGGTGGTTGGTGGGATAAAAAACCCTTAGACTCTCTAGCTAAAAAACCATAACTTTATGAAAAAAATTGCTATTACTATCGTTGTTCTATTGTTAGTTGCCCTAACACGTTGGTTAGAACACAACAACAATGTTGTCACGCAAGTGGTTGCTGAGCCTCAAAGAAATAATAAAGAACAAATTTTACTTACTCAATCACAAAGTAAATTTGTTAAGGTAAAACCTGTAGTTGATTATGACTTTCAAGCCAACAAAGAAGCTGTTGGATCCATCGCTTTTAATGATCTAAAAACAATCCAAGTATTTCCTAATTATGCCGGTAAAATTCATCGTATTTTTGTCAAGCTAGGCGATACGGTTAAAGTGGGTCAACCTCTTTACACGATTGATAGCCCTGACTTATTACAAGCTGAATCGACTCTAATTGCCAATGCTGCTAGCAAAGAATTAAGTACCAAAGCGCTAACTAGAGCTACGGCGTTGTTTAAATTGAAAGCCATGGCTGAAAAAGACTATCAACAAGCTATTTCAGATCAACAAACAGCGGAAGGAGCCTATCAAAGCGCGATCAACAATCTCAAGATCTTTGGCAAAAGCGATGCCGAAATCCAAATGATGATAAAAAACAAGAAGTCTGACCCCGAGTTGGTTGTACGTAGCCCTATTAACGGTCAAGTGATTACTTTTAATAATCCTGCACCGGGAGCCTATATACAACCAGGTATCCCACCAGCACCGATAGCTGTCTCTGATATAACTAGTAAATGGATGATTGCTAACGTGGCTGAAAGTGATATTGCAACAATTAAGATTGGTCAACCTGTTGATGTGCGAGTACCCTCACTAAAGGATTTACACTTTAAAGGTGTTGTTACTAATATTGGCGCACAAGTTGATATCAACACGCATAGTATTCTAGTTCGCTCAGATATTAACGATGAATCCAATTCACTGATACCTGGGATGTTGTCTTATTTCACTATCACTACAGGTAATCTAAAAGGCTTTCCTGCTGTTCCTTTTGAAAGCGTAGTACGCCAAGGGGATGGGACACTAACTGTATGGGTTACAAAAAATGGTCGTCTTTTTGAAAAAAGACAAGTCACCATTGGCCTACAGCAAGGAGGCAACTATCAGGTTTTATCAGGTTTACAAAGTGGCGAAATGGTAGCAACACAGGGCGCTGTTTTTGTCAGTCACGCCTATGACATGTCAACGGAGTAGTACATGTTAAAAAATCTCTTGGCGTTTTCACTGAGTAATCGCCCGATCGTTATTATCTTATTAATTGGTTTTCTATTTGTAGGGTTAGGGGCTTACTACAAACTGAATGTGGAAGCCTACCCTAATCCAGCTCCAGTCATTCTCGAAATTACTGCTCAGTCACCTGGTTTATCCGCTGAGGAAATGGAGCGCTATTACACCATACCCATGGAAACCGGTCTTGCTACCACACCAGGCGTTGAAGTTATTCGCTCGACTTCCTTTACCGGTTTATCTTTCATTAGAGTCACGTTTCATTATGGTGTGGACTACTATTTTGCCTATACACAAGCGGCATTAAGCTTACAGCAAAATGTTTCTTTACCTAATAATGTAGTGCCACAAATTCAAGCGTCAAGTCTTGTGGGGGAGGTTTATCGCTATGAATTAATGGGACCCCCTCATTTTGGTTTAACCAATCTCAGAACCGTACAAGACTGGGTAGTTCAAAGACGTCTTCTGTCTGTACCAGGCGTTGTTCAAGTGAATACTTGGGGTGGAACAACAAAAGAATTTGAAGTGGAGGCGGATCCAGAAAAGCTTGAACATTTTGGCATTACTATCCCACAGCTTCTCAGTGCCATTAACAATGCCAATATTAATGTCGGTGGAAGAACAATTAACTTTGGTCAGCAATCGGTGAACATTAGGGGGATTGGCCTCATTAATAGCGGGGGAGATTTAGATTTAACCAAAGGATTTAACGTTGAAGATATAAAACATATTGTTTTAAAACAAACCAACTCAGTTCCCATCACTATTAATGATGTAGCAAAAGTCTACGTTGGTAATGTACCTCGCCTTGGTAGAGCAGGACGTGACTTAAACAATGATGTGGTAGCTGCCATTGTCGTCATGAATAGAACCATGCAAACCAATGAAGTCGTGGCAAGGATCAAAGAAGAGGTTAAGAAAATCAATCATGACGGCACCCTCCCAGCAGGGGTTCATTTGGTTCCCTTCTATGACAGAACCACTTTAGTTGCAGTCACCACACATACAGTGTTACATAACTTAATCTTTGGCTGTCTGTTGGTGTTTTTTATTCAATGGATTTTCTTAGGTGATTTAAGAAGCGCTATCATCGTTAGCGTTAACATTCCTGTTGCGCTATTTTTTAGTATTATCATATTAGTCATCACGGGTGAGTCAGCTAACCTCCTGTCATTAGGAGCCGTTGACTTCGGTATTATTGTCGACTCTGCTGTCATATTAGTTGAAAACATCTTTAGAAACTTTCAGAAAGCACCAGATAGCCGACGTGATCTAATTCAAGATCAGGAGCAAAGTGGTTTTCGTCAGTTACTCATGAGTAAAGGATGGACCAACCGTCTGCGCATCATCTTTATCAGTACCATTCAAGTCGATCGTGCCATCTTATTTTCTACTGCGATTACAGTGGCTGCCTTTATTCCATTATTCACAATGGAAGGGGTTGAAGGACAAATTTTTGGTCCAATGGCGCGTACTTATGGTTATGCTCTTGCTGGCGCGTTATTGGCTACTTTTACCATTACCCCAGTACTGGCTTCCTATTTACTGCCTAAAGAAGTAAAAGAAACAGAGACCATTATTGTTGAAAAAATGCGTCATTTCTATAAGCCTATTCTCCAATGGGCCCTACAAAATGTTAAAAAAACAGTGAGTATTGGTGTCGCATTTTTAATTATCTCCATCATTATTTTTATACGTATTGGTTCTGAATTTCTCCCCGCTCTTGAAGAAGGAAATTTGTGGATTAGAGCAACATTGCCTCCCACCATTTCTCTTGAATCAGGTATGCCTGTGGTGGATGCCATGAGAAAAATTATTATCAAACATCCTGAAGTGATTACTGTGGTATCACAACATGGTAGACCAGATAATGGCAGTGATGCTGCAGGTTTTTATAATGCTGAGTTTTTTGTGCCGTTAAAACCCTTTGATGAATGGAAATCAGGGTATACAAAAAATGATTTAATTAATGATTTACAAAAAGAATTTAACGGTCGCTTTCCCGGTGTTGAGTTAAATTTCTCACAATATATCCAAGATAATGTAGAGGAGGGTTTATCAGGTATTAAAGGTGCCAACTCTATTAAAATTTTAGGGCCAGACTTGGCTACCCTAGAAAAACTAGCTGATCAAGTTCAGTCAGAAATGGCCAAAATTAAAGGTGTCACTGACTTAGGTGTATTTCGTGTATTGGGACAGCCTAATCTCAATATTAAAATTGACCGTCTCAAAGCCGCTCGCTATGGCCTGAATACAGGGGATGTGAACACTGTAGTACAGGCAGCGTTAGGTGGGACTCAAGCAACAACTGTCTATGAAGGAGATCGCCAATTTGCTTTGACTGTTAGATTGTCTCCTAACTACAGAAAAGATATCGACACCATCAGTCGTCTAAAAGTAGGCTACACAGCCCCCAACGGATCCATGGCTTATATTCCTCTTAAAGAGTTAGCTGATATTTCACTGGATACCGGTGCGTCCTATATTTACCATGAACGCAATCAACGTTTTATTCCGGTAAAGTTTAGTGTAAGAAATCGTGATTTAGGTAGCACCGTTGCTGAAGCACAAGAAAAAATTGCTAACAGTGTTGTTTTACCAGAGGGATACCATATTGTTTGGTCGGGTGAATTTGAAGAATTACAAAAAGCCAAAAAACGTTTGGCGATCATTCTCCCTATTGCTCTCGCTCTTATTCTTGTTCTTCTCTATACCTTGTTTAATTCACTACGAGATAGCTTATTGGCCTTAGCTGCCATTCCCTTTTCAATTGGCGGTGGTATCATGGCTTTGGCTGTAACAGGATTACATTTTAGTATTTCTGCTGCGATTGGTTTTGTTTCTTTATTTGGCGTCTCGGTAATGAACGGTATTTTAGTCATTACCTACTATAATCAGCTACGTTATTCAGGATTACCTCCTTTTGAGGCCATGTTTAATGCAGCCGATCAACGCATGCGCCCAATGCTGATGACCGCGTTGTCAGCCTGTATTGGATTACTTCCTGCAGCCATCTCCACAGGTATCGGCAGCCAAGTACAACGTCCCTTAGCAACGGTTGTGGTGGGAGGCATGTTGCTGGGACCCATTATGTTGTTAGTGGTTGCCCCAGCATTACAAATGATGTTTTTAGGGAAAGAAGAGCAAAATAATGCTCTTGAAAATGAGGATGAAATATAAGTTGTTAGAGCATACCCAGGGTTAGCATAGCGGTTTCGCTCATTCTATCCCTGGTCCAAGGTGGTTCCCATACCAATTCCACTTTAGCGCTGCTGACACCCGGCACTTCCATAATGCGTCTTTCCACTTCTCCCGGAAAGGTTTGTGCAACAGGGCATCCTGGAGCAGTCAATGTCATGGCGATGTCCACATGACCCGTTGAGTGATCAATTTCAAGACCATAAATTAATCCCAAGTCATAAATGTTAACTGGAATCTCGGGGTCATAAACTGTTTTTAATGCATCAATGACCAGTCCTTCTAGTTCATCTTCACGCACTTCCTGTGTCTGTTCTTGAGATGCGTCGCCGGGTTGGGTAGTGTGGTCTTTATTAAACCAATCTAATACAGACATGACTTACTCCGTCGTAACTGGTTGATTTGAATTATTTAAGGCAGCATGTAGCGTATGCCAGGAAAGTGATGCACATTTAACGCGTGCAGGAAATTCACTCACCCCCGCTAAGACTGACAATTTACCAATATCAAAAGAGGGTTGTTGCCCAGTCGTCACCATTTGATGAAACCCTTCAAACAGTTGTTCTGCTTCAGTAAGTGTTTTACCTTTTAAGACTTCAGTCATTAATGAAGCAGAGGCTGTAGAAATAGCGCAACCTTGTCCTTCAAACTTAATATCAGTAATGCGATCGTTATCAACAATTAAATATAAATCCAGACTATCACCACATAAGGGATTAAATCCCTCTGCATGGCGATTAGCCTTAACTAATTTACCAAAATTACGTGGATGTCTATTGTGATCAAAAATAACTTCTTGATATAACTCTCTTAAATCGCTCATTTTAAAAACATCTCCGTTACGCGATGTAATGCTGTAAACAACGCATCAATATCTTGCTGGGTATTATAAAGTGCAAGAGAAGCACGGGCTGTAGCAGGAATCTTAAAAAAATCCATAACTGGCATTGCACAATGATGACCTGTACGAATAGCCACACCTTCGCTGTCTAAAATGGTACCGATATCATGAGGGTGAACTCCCTCCATCACAAAAGACAATACGCTGACTTTTTCTTTAGCTTGACCAACGATTCTTAATTGAGGAATAGACTTAGCTTGCTCAGCGGCATAGGCTAACAGTTGTGCTTCATGCGCTGCGATATGTTGTAAACCCACAGATTGAACAAATTCTATAGCGGCACCTAAACCTATTGCTCCTGCTATATGCGGGGTTCCTGCTTCAAACTTATAAGGCAAATGATTAAATGTGGATTTTTCAAAGGTCACTTTAAAAATCATATCGCCACCCGCTTGGTAAGGCGGCATGGCATTGAGCAAGTGTTTTTTGCCGTATAAAGCACCAATACCTGTTGGGCCATATAATTTATGTCCTGAGAACACAAAAAAATCACAATCCAATTCCACAACGTTAATAGCATGATGCAAAATAGATTGGGCACCATCTACCAGTACTAATGCACCCACTTGATGGGCTTTTTCAATCATGTACTGTACAGGATTAACCGTACCTAATGCATTGGACACGTGAGTGATACCAAGCATTTTGGTTTTGGGGGTAAGTAGCGCTTCGAACTGGGTTAAATTCAGTGTTCCTGTTTCATCCATAGGAATCACTTTAATCACTGCACCGGTTTGCTCAGCGATTAATTGCCATGGAACAATATTAGCGTGATGCTCCATCTGGCTTAAAAGAATTTCATCACCTGTTTGTAAATTGGCTCTACCCCAACTACTGGCAACAAGGTTAATGGCTTCTGTAGCACCACGTGTAAAAATAATTTCTTCACGATGCTGCGCACCAATAAAATGCTGAATTGTATCGCGTGCTTTTTCAAATGCATCGGTAGCATCTTGACTCAATTTATGTACACCACGATGAACATTGGCGTTTAACGCATCATAATAATGAGACTCAGCATCGATCACTGACTGTGGCTTTTGAGTAGTCGCTGCGTTATCTAGGTAAACAAGCGGTTTACCTCTGACCGTGCTTTTTAAAATAGGAAATTGTTCACGTACTTGTTCTACATTAAACATTTAATGACTCGCGTAATAAGTTTTCGATGGTGTGCTTTAAGTCTGTATTGTTAATCTGACCAGCCACATCAATAACAAATCCTTCAATTAACATTTTTTTTGCTAATTCTTTATCGATACCACGTGAACACAAATAAAACCATTGTTCTTCATTAATCTGACCAATTGTTGTACCGTGAGCACATTTCACGTCATCAGCAAAAATCTCTAATTGTGGTTTAGTGTCTACTTCAGCTTGGTCTGACAAAATCAGATTATGGTTTGCTTGCTGGCTCTCTGTATGCTGGGCATCTTGATCTACAACAATACGTCCATTAAACACCGCTCTACCGGCTCCATCTAACACCCCTTTGAATAATTCGCTGCTAGAACACTCTGCCACTTGATGATGAATGAGCGTATGGAAATCTTGCAATGATTTATGAGTAATGTGGTACATACCATTCATGGTTGCATGAGCATGTTTTCCCATTAATCGTGTGGCTATATTATTTCTACCCCATTGCCCTGACAAAGCAAAATAAGATCCATGAAAATGACTATCTTGAGATTGCTCAATATCTGTGTAGGAGAGATGAAACCCTTGATTACCCTCTTGTTGTAATTTAACGTAATTTAGAGAAGCATTATTCCCTAAGCAATATTTATGTACTACGCTATTTAAGTAAGAGTCATCAGTAAGGCTAATATACTGTTCAACGATAGTTACATCAGCGTTGTCACCGAGCATAATGTGTTGAGCGGCATAGTTTGCTGCCATGGGCTGCGTTGTCACATGGACCAGTAAAATTGGCTCTGCCAATACACAGTCTTTCGCCACATGAATACAAATACCCTGGTTTAATAATGCCCCGTTTAAAGCGCTAAGACCATCGGTATGATGCAGTTGAGCCAACTCTTTTTGAAGCGCTTCTTTTTCAGACTCATTCATATCAGCCCAGTGTTGTAGAGTAATTGCGCTGGGTAACTGATTAATAGTTGAATAGTCTTGCTTGAGTTGACCATCTACCAACACAATAATGTGTTGTGCTTGAGGAAGCGCTAAACGTCGACTCACTTGCTGCCAATCAATAGCAGAAGTCTTATTTGTCGTTAAGGTAAATAATAGTTTTTGTAACGCAGCTGTAGAAGTGTATTTCCAATCTTCAACTTTAAGTGTTGGAAAACGTAAAGTGGAAAATCTCTCCCAAGCTTGCTGTCTATATAACTTAGTAGAATCAGCGTCTTGACTACTTAACTCCTGATACTGTTCTTGATAATGATTAATCACTTCCATATTACAAATTCACTGTAGATTGTTTTTCTGAAGGATCAATCCATGCATATCCTTCTTTTTCTAACTCAAGAGCAAGTTCAGGTCCACCAGAGCGAACAATTTTTCCGCCTGCTAATACATGAACAAAATCTGGTTTGATGTAATCAAGTAATCGTTGATAGTGAGTCACGAGAATCATGGAGCGCTCAGGACTTCTTAAACTGTTCACTCCTTTGGCAACAATTTTCAATGCATCGATATCAAGACCCGAGTCGGTTTCATCTAAAATAGCTAGGGCCGGCTCTAGTACAGCCATTTGTAAAATTTCATTTCTTTTCTTTTCACCACCAGAAAAGCCTTCGTTCACCGAACGATATAGCATGGCTTCATTCATTTCCATGAGTTTGACTTTTTCTTTCACTAAATTCAAAAAGTCCATGGCATCAAGCTCAGGTAATCCTTGGTGTTTACGCTTTGCGTTAAGCGCTGCCTTTAATAAATAGATATTACCCACTCCAGGTATTTCAACAGGATATTGAAATGCTAAAAACAAGCCTTCTCTGGCACGTTCTTCTACATCCATATCCAACAAATTTTTACCATGATAGAGAACTTGACCTGCTGTCACATCTATATGTTCTCTGCCTGCTAACACATTTGATAAGGTACTTTTGCCAGAGCCATTAGGGCCCATAATGGCATGCACTTCACCTGGATTAATAGTTAAATCAATTCCCTTGAGAATGCTTTTATCTGCAACTGTTGCCTGTAATCCTTTAATCTCTAACATGTTATTCTCTCTTTAGCCAACGCTACCTTCTAAACTAACACCCAGGAGTTTTTGTGCTTCTACGGCAAACTCCATAGGCAACTCTTTAAAGACTTCCTTACAAAAACCGTTCACTATCATCGATACAGCATCTTCCGCTGACAAACCTCTCTGTCTACAGAAAAACAACTGGTCTTCACCTATGCGTGAGGTGGACGCCTCGTGCTCAACTTGTGCTGAGGCATTTTTTACTTCAATGTAGGGGAAGGTATTAGCAATACATCTGTCACCCATTAACAATGAATCACATTGCGTATAGTTTCTGGCATTCACAGCACTTTTAGCGATGCGCACTAAACCACGGTATGACTGTTTACCAAACCCTGCGGAAATACCTTTTGAAACAATAGTGCTTTTCGTATTTTTACCAATATGAATCATCTTGGTACCGGTATCAGCTTGCTGACGATGGTTGGTCAGCGCTACCGAGTAGAATTCACCTACTGAATCATCACCACGTAAAATAACACTTGGGTATTTCCAAGTAATAGCAGAGCCCGTTTCTACCTGGGTCCAAGAGATTTTGGATTTCGCACCACGACAATCACCTCGTTTTGTCACGAAGTTATAAATCCCACCGCGCCCCTCTTTGTCACCTGGATACCAGTTTTGTACAGTTGAATATTTAATCGTGGCATTCTCTAATGCCACCAATTCCACCACCGCAGCATGTAATTGGTTTTCATCACGCATTGGTGCTGTACAACCTTCTAGGTAACTGACATAAGCATCCTTATCGGCAATGATAAGAGTACGCTCAAATTGTCCCGTATTTTTTGCATTAATCCTGAAGTAAGTGGATAACTCCATAGGGCAGCGTACCCCTGGAGGAATATAAACAAATGATCCATCACTAAATACAGCGGAATTTAATGCTGCATAGAAGTTATCTTGGACAGGAACAACCGTACCTAAGTATTGTTGAATTAACTCTGGATGGTGCTGAACTGCCTCAGAAAATGAGCAAAATATAATGCCTTTTTCTGCGAGTTTATCTTTAAAGGTTGTTGCCACGGATACACTGTCAAATACGGCATCAACAGCCACGCCAGCTAGCATGGCTCTTTCATGCAAAGGAATGCCTAATTTTTCATAGGTTTTCAATAATTCTGGATCGACCTCATCGAGGCTTTTAGGCCCTTCTTTTTGTGATTTAGGCGCAGAATAGTAAATGATGTCTTGGTAATCTATCGCAGGATAGTGTACATCTGCCCATTGAGGGGGGGTCATTTCTTGCCATTTGCGAAAGGCATTCAAACGCCACTCTAACAAAAATTCGGGTTCGTTCTTTTTCGCTGAAATTAGCCGTACTGTATCCTCTGACAACCCTTTGGGGATTTCATCAGACTCTACTGCAGTTTCAAAGCCATGTTGATACTCTTGGCTAATGATTTCTTCAAGTTGTGTTGTGCTGTTATTCATAATGTAACCTGTTCTGCTTTAGATGGGCGCTTCATAACAATGGGTTGAGCGACTGGAACAGTCATTTCTGCAAGACTGACACTAGCTAGTGCATCATTGACTGCTTGACTAATACGTTGCCAGTTGGCTTTAACTGAACACGATCTTTCTCGCTGACAGTTACCTGGTTGATCAGAGGTACCACAGTCCGTAAGACCTATAGGCCCCTCTAATGCACCAATGATGTCGGCCATGGTAATATCTACTGGTGTTTTGGCTAATATATAGCCCCCTTTAATTCCTCGATGAGACTCTAGTAGCCCTGATCGAGTAAGCATTTTTAATACCTTGGTGGCTGTTGGGACATTAATCCCAATAGCTTGAGCGATATCTTGGGCAGAATGAAGACGTTTGGGTTCTCTGGCGAGATATGTCATCATTAATGTCCCATAATCGGTGAGTTTCCCCATCTTGATCATTTGCAATATAGCCTTAGATATAATTATAAAAACACTTTCATTAAAGTGGACTATTATAGTACTATTTTGTTCCCCAGCGCACAATCTTCTGTCTCTGGGTTTTTTTAGAAAGGATTAGTATGGTTCCTCACTTATCGACAGCTCTTACTGGCCCATTGCAAGCACTGGAATCCCATATTCTCGATTCTATGCCGACCATTGAGCATTGGTTTCGCCAACAGTGGATTGAACATCCTGCCCCTTTGTATACCTCCGTTGATTTACGTAACTCGGGTTTTAAATTAGCCCCTGTGGATACTAATTTATTTCCAGCAGGGTTTAATAACCTTAGACCTGAGTTTTATCCGTTATGTATTCAGGCACTGATGACTGCCGTTGAAAAAATCTGTCCTGATACAAGGCAATTTTTATTTATTCCTGAAAACCATACGCGCAATACTTTTTACCTTGAGAATGTGGCGGCACTCAAAACTCTACTTCAGAGAGCAGGTTTTGCTGTAAGAATTGGCTCACTTCTCCCAGAGATTACAGAACCCACTCGTTTTGATCTTCCCTCAGGGGACCATTTGGTTCTTGAACCAATTATTAAATCAGGGAAACGGGTTGGCTTAAAAGACTATGATCCCTGCGCTGTGATATTGAACAACGATTTATCTGCAGGCATTCCTGATATTTTAAAAGATATTAATCAACATATTGTCCCTCCTTTGTTTGCAGGATGGTCAACACGCAAGAAATCGCTTCACTTTAGTGCGTTTAATGATGTAGCAAAAGAGTTTTCTGAGCTAATTCATCTTGATCCTTGGGTCATTAACCCTTATTTTGATCACGCTAAAGATATTGACTTTAACGATACCAGCAGCCAAGAGGCTTTAGCTAATAAAGTAGAGCAATTGTTAGCCAAAATTAAGCTGAAATACACCGAATACGATATTAAAGATGACCCATTTGTCATTATCAAAGCGGATTCAGGTACTTACGGTATGGGGATTATGACCGTTAAAAGCCCGGATGATGTGATGAATCTAAATCGTAAACAACGCAATAAAATGTCCGTTATTAAAGAAGGACAGGTGGTGCGGGAAGTGTTACTTCAAGAAGGGGTTTATACCTTTGAGAATGTGGACGGTGCTGTTGCAGAACCGGTTGTGTACATGATTGATCACTTTGTTGTGGGTGGCTTTTATCGTGTGCACACCGAACGAGGTATTGATGAGAACTTAAATGCGCCTGGCGCAAAGTTTGTTCCTTTAGCCTTTGAAACCGAGACTATTGCACCTGATCAATCACAAAATTTTGATGCCACACCCAATCGCTTTTATACCTATGGTGTGGTCGCTCGCCTTGCTATGCTTGCTGCAGCAAGAGAGCTCGAATACATGGAAAGAGAAGCCAATCCCTCTGTTTAAAGGTATGTAAATATGAATATCGCTTTCATTATTGATCCTTTTGTTTCTCTTAATCCTAAAAAAGACTCATCTTTAGAGCTAATTCGTGCCGCACAATTACGGCATCATGAAACCGTAGTGATAGAGCAGCATAATCTGCAACTTAATCATCACCAAGTTGAAGCTTTTGGTCATCAAGTATTTTACGACTCACAAAAGGGCCATTATCTTGGCAACAGTGTTAAATGTTCATTAACTGAGTTTGATGCAGTCATCATGCGTGTTGACCCACCACTGAGTATGAACTATATAGTAACCACTTACTTACTTGAAACAGCAGAAAGGCAAGGAGTTTTGGTTTTAAATAAACCTAATAGCTTAAGAACCTACAACGAAAAACTCAGTACCACATTGTTTCCTCAATTTATACCACCCCTTCTTGTCACGAGTAGGCCAGAGGAAATTAAAGCCTTTGTTATCGACCATCAAGAGGTGATCTTAAAGCCGCTTGATGCCATGGGTGGCAGTGGTATATTTAAAGTCACCCCCCAGGACGCCAATCTTAATGTCATCATCGAAACCCTGACTCATCACTCCACCCGTGCGATTATGGCTCAGCGTTTTATTCCTGCCATCAAAGAAGGCGACAAACGAGTCTTAGTGATAAATGGCATACCAGCGGAGCATGCATTGGCACGCATCCCTCAAAAAGGTGAAACGCGTGGTAATTTAGCTGCGGGAGGGCAAGGTGTAGCCATGCCATTGACTGAGAAAGAAAAAGAAATCGCTTTAACGCTCTCACCCTTTTTAATCGACAAGGGTTTATTTATCGTAGGATTAGATATTATTGGCGGTTTTCTTACCGAAATAAATGTGACAAGCCCCACCTGTATGAAAGAAATTCGTGATCAAACAGGTGAGGATATTGCTGAAAAGACTATTATCGAAATAGAACGCTCTCTCACTACGCGTTCTCCAAGGCACTAAAACAGACAGATTCAATAAGTTCAGCAAAAGAGATTCCAGCTACCCGAGCGGATTGAGGAAGTAAACTCATGGCTGTAAGTCCAGGCAGAGTATTAACCTCTAAACACCACAGTTTTCCTTGCGCATCTAATCTAAAATCACTGCGACTATACCCTGTTAACTTTAATGCCTGATGAATGCTCAAGGACAAGTTCTGTACCTCTTCTGTTAACTCTTTGGTCAAATCTGCAGGAAACACTTCCTCCGCCCCTCCTGGCTGATACTTGGCTTCATAATCAAAGATTTCTCCACGCTTTAAAATAATTTCGCCAACCGGTAGCGCGCTGTTATTCAGTACAGGGCAGGTCAGTTCTCGTCCGGGGATAAACGCCTCAATCATGACTTCATCGTCATGCTGATAGGCAAGAGAGATGGCTTTATCTAATTGATCAGCTTCGCGAACAATTGATAACCCCACTGTGGATCCTTGTTTACTGGGCTTGACCACCACCGGCCAACCTAGTTGTCGCTCAACTTCTTCTACACTGGCTGGCGCCATTAACCAGTTAGGTGTTGGTAAGCCTGCCTGACGTAATACTCTTTTAGCCATATCTTTATCCATGGCTAAGGCACTACCCAGTACAGAGCTACCGGTAAAAGGGATTCCCGTCATGGCTAACAGCCCTTGCCAACGTCCATCTTCTCCAGAACCACCATGAAGAGCAATAAACCATAAATCAGCAGCCATAATTTGTGGTAATTGCAGCCATTTAAACACCGCTTGTAGTTCATTACCCGCAACAGAGGGCGGGGATAGAGAGACGGTTTTATTAAATAATTGATTTTCTTGCTCATTGGACAATAAGCCTACGGCCGTATCAATCGCATTAACATGATGTGAGCGCTCTCTTAAGGCCTTAACCACCTGCGCGCCACTTGCAATGGATACATCTCTTTCGCTACTGTCTCCACCAAAGAGCACATTAATTGTTAATTGTTTTTTATTCATTCCTGTCTAACCACTATTTCTTAATCCGGCAGCAACGCCATTAATTGTTAAATGAATTGCTCGTTGAACGGCTTCTGTCGCTTCACCATGACGATAGCGTCTCAATAAATCCACCTGTAAATGATTGAGTGGATCCAAATAGGGACGTCTTTCACGAATACTTCTTGCAAGTGTTGGATTGGCGGTTAAAAACTCCCTTTGATCAGTAATTGCTTTGAGCGCTTCAGCGGTTAAATGAAACTCTTTTTCAATATTGGCGAAGATACGACCACGTAGCTCCTCATCTTTAACTAATCCTGCATATCTTTTGGCAATAGTAAAATCTGTTTTAGCCAACACCATATCCATGTTTGATAATAAGGTTTGCATAAAGGGCCAATGTTGATACATATACTGTAGTTGCGCTAACCCATCTGCATGCTGTTGCCTAAAGAGAGACACAGCACTACCAAAACCATACCATCCGGGTAAGATCATACGTGATTGAGCCCAACTAAATACCCAGGGAATAGCTCGTAAATCTTCGATTCGTGCTGATGACTTACGTGAGGCGGGTCGACTACCTATATTTAATTTTGAAATCTCACTAATGGGTGTCGCTTCTCTAAAGAATTGATCAAAATGGGGCGTCTCATACACCAGTGAGCGATATTGCTTGAAAGAACTGACAGACAATTCTTCCATCACTTGATAAAAACGCTGCCATTCTTCACCACTACCACTGTGATTAAGGAGCGTGGCTTCGAGTGTAGCCGCTACTAAAGTTTCTAGATTACGCCTACCAATCCCCGGATCAGAGTATTTACTGGCAATCACTTCACCTTGCTCGGTCAAACGAATTTGAGCATTCACACTTCCCGCAGGCTGGGCTAATATTCCATAATAGCTGGGTCCACCACCACGACCGACTGAGCCACCTCGGCCATGAAACAAACGTAACTCTATTTGAAAATCCTGAAATACCTCTACTAAGGTTTTTTCAGCTTTATATAACTCCCAATTTGCAGTTAAAAATCCCCCGTCTTTATTGCTGTCCGAGTAACCCAACATAACTTCCTGTAAATTACCGCGGCTCTTCAGCAATTCTCGATACAAAGGAATAGAAAACAATTGCTTCATGATTGCGCCGCAACCTCGAAGATCTCCAATGGTTTCAAACAATGGAATAATATTCATGTTAAGTTGCGGTGAAGCGCCTGGGATCAGTAAGCCCACTTCCTTAAGAAGAAGAGCCACTTCCAGTAAGTCACTAACACTGTCTGTCTTTGAAATAATATAGTTTGTAACAGCGCGCTCACCCAGTTCAAGTTGCATTTTTCTGGCAATATCAAAAATAGCCATTTCCGCACGACACTCATCGCTATACTCAATAAATGAGGAGCGCAATGGTCTTGGGTTATTCATTTCTGAGAGTAACAAATGAATACGTTGTTCTTCCTCTAGAGCCAAATAATCCGCACATACACGAGCTTGCTTTAGTATTTCAGCCACTGTTCTTGCGTGTATTTCGGAGTGCTGTCTTAAATCCAGAGAAGCCAAATGAAAACCAAAAATATCAACAGCGCGTTGTAAGTGTTTTAGTCGACCATCTGCTAATGCCTCTGAGCCATGACTCACCAAAGATTGAGAAATCGTAGATAAATCCTGTTTAAACTCTTCAACACTTAAATAGGCTTTCAAGCCGTCAGAGTGTGAGTCAGTGGCTTGTTGTTGCAATACTGTTTGTGTTGCAAGTAGACGTTGATACATGGATGTGACCGCTCGTCGGTAAGGCTCTTCCTTACGTGCATCTTCTGTTTCTGGGACGAGTTCAGCCAGAGCCATGACGCCCTCACTAACACTGACTAAGCGCGAAGAAAGAGATAACTCTCCGCGTAACAAAATCAATTCTTGCAGATAAAAATCCACAGCCACATGACTATGACGACGTAAGGCGTACTGGGTCACTTCAGCAGTAACAAAGGGATTACCATCTCGGTCTCCACCAATCCAACTTCCCATTTTAAGAGGTAATAAGGGCTTGCTTCCCAATTGACGATAGGTGTCATCTTCTGCAATTAAGCGTTCAAGTTGCACACAAAAGCGGGGAACTTCTTTTAAAAAGGTATATCGGTAATAAGATAACCCATTCTCAATTTCATCCCTTACTCTTAATTTAAAGGTTCTTAACTCATTGGTTTGCCAAAGCGTTAAGATGGCACGTCTGATCGAGGCCTCATTGTCATCTAATTCTTCTGGGGTCATGGCGATTCTAGTTCGCTCACTCAAACGCTTAGCAATCATCAAGTGACAATCCAATACAGACTTTCTTTGCACTTCTGTAGGATGAGCAGTTAATACAGGGGATACCAAGGCTTTAGCAAAGAAAGTAGCGAGCTCAGTGGTTTTTATGTGCGCTTTTTTTGCTCTCTCAATAGCCAGCTTTATGCTTCCCTCTCGAGGTGGTGCGCCGCGTTGAGAATAAATCATTCGTCGACGATTATGATGAAGATCTTCGGCAATATTTGATAAATGAGAGAAATAGCTAAATGCTCTCACAACCGCAATAGTGTCTTCAGCAGATAAGCCATCCAAACTATGTTCAAGTTGACGTAAATCCGTCGGATTATCATCACGTCGATATTGAATGGCACTTTGACGAATGCCTTCAATAAGATTAAAAATCGTCTCGCCTTCTTGACTTCTTAGGGTATCCCCTAAAATACGTCCTAAAAAACGGATATCTTCCTTGAGCGGTAAATCCTTTTCAGAAGCGTGATCATTCATGGCAAGAATCCCAGAATTTATCCAGCTTCATGCTAAACTTTAATTTATTTAATTTTTGAACTATTTTATCCATGTCAGCACAACTCCCTATTACTATCGCAACCCGTGAAAGTCGTCTGGCCCTCTGGCAAGCTGAACATATCCGGTCCCAATTATTACAATTATATCCACAGCTTGAGGTTTCGTTGTTAGGAATGACAACCCAAGGCGATCAAATTCTTGATCGCACCCTCTCAAAAGTAGGCGGCAAGGGATTGTTTGTGAAAGAACTGGAAATAGCGATGGAAGAGGGAAAGGCGCGTCTGGCGGTTCATTCCATGAAAGATGTGCCAATGGAGTTACCACCTCTATTCAACATGGTTGTAGTGGGTGAAAGAGAAGAAGCCACTGATGCATTTATTTCAAATAAGTACACCAATCTGAGCGAATTACCCAGTGGAGCGATTGTAGGGACCTCGAGTCTACGTCGTGAATGTCAACTGCGCGAGCGTTATCCTCACCTCACGATTACGCCTCTACGAGGGAATTTAGACACGCGTTTAAGAAAACTTGATCAAGGCGAATATGACGCTATTATTCTGGCTTCCGCTGGATTAAAACGGTTAGGTCTTGGTAATCGAATCAAAGCAAATATTAGCCTAAGCGATAGTATTCCAGCGGTAGGACAAGGAGCGCTCGCCATAGAGTTTAGGCAGGATGACAAGGAATTAGAACAACTCTTGCAACCTCTTATTAATCAAGAAACAGCTTATTGCGTCTTATGCGAGAGAACCCTGTCAAGACAACTAGCGGGGAGTTGCGATGTGCCACTTGGCGCACACGCTACAATTAGTAACGGACAATTAACATTAAACGCTTTTGTTGGTCGCCCAGATGGTTCATTAATTATCCGAGCGGTAGCCTCAGGTAGAGCACAAGACTATGAGGCTGTTGGTCTTAATGCAGCAGACCAACTATTAGAGCAAGGGGCGCAAGCCATTTTAGATGCTTGCCGCGCAGCGTAATGGCTGAACACCAGTATAAAGAAAAATGTAGCGGCATACTGTTAACCAGACCTATTCATCAAAATAGGGCGCTTATTGAGTTATTTAAAAAAGAAAACGCACTGATTTATGAACTACCAACAATAGCTATTAAGCCCCTTACACTACCGCGCATAGCGGATAAGTCGTTCATCGCTCAATCCACGCGGTTCATTTTTATTAGTAGTAATGCAGTCAAATATGGCTGGCCAGTTATTCAATCCCATATCAAGCCCCATGCAACACTCTACACAATTGGCCAAGCCAGTGCGAAAGAGCTAATGGCACTCTCACAAATGCCAGTTATTTACCCAGAAGACAATACAGATAGCGAAGCGTTATTAAGCCTACCTGGTTGGCAAGAGATTAAAGAGGAAAAAATCATTATTTGTCGTGGGGTGGGTGGGCGTGAATGGCTAAAAGAAGAATTAGAGCGACGCGGCGCTCAGGTTGAATACCTAGAATGCTACATACGTGCTCTACCAGAGGTAAATTTAGCGATTTTAGATAACGCAATCACCAGTCAAGCGGTTATACTTATTATGAGTAAAGAATCTCTAACTAACCTCTGGCAACTCGCCGGGGAAGAAAAAATTGATGCGCTAAAAAAAATGAGTTTCTTAGTTTGTCATGAACGCGTTAGAGACTACGCAAAGAATCTAGGTATTGAGACAATTTATTTAACCGACAACAATGACCAAGCAATTTTAAATACGTGGCGCAGAATCACCAATTAAACATGACGACAGAATTAACTACTCCAGTGACAACTAAACCTTCAAAACTGTATAAGCTATTTGGATGGCTAAGTATCATCGCATTTATCGGTACGTTTACTCTGTGGTTACAATACCGACACGATGATATGCAATTAAGACAAGACTTAGCAACACGCTTAAATCAAGCTGATCGTGTAGTAAAACAGAGTCAAGGTGAGAATGCTCAAATACAAGAAGCCATCAAAGAAGCCAATCACCGCATCAGCAATCTTGAATCACAGTTAGCTGACTCACAAAGCCAACAAATTGTTCTACAAAGCATGTATCAGGAATTAGCACGTAATCGTGACGATTGGATTCTCGCTGAAGTTGAGCAATTGGTTGACGCTGCTAACCAACAATTACAATTAACGGGTAATGTGCAATCCGCTTTATCTGCCTTGCAGTCTGCTGATATGCGTTTACAAAAACTTAACAAACCCTCTTTACTGTTTTTAAGAAAAGCCATTAATCAAGATATTGATCGTTTAAGAGCGGTTCCTTTTGTGGATACAACAGGAATTAGCAAACATATTGATGAGGTAGCAGCAAGTATTGATATATTGCCTTTAGCATCAGACACGAGACCAGTTAAAAAATCTTCTGTCAATGAACACAACCAATCAGGAGCATTATCACGTATCGGACAGGAGTTATTAGTTGAATTAACAAAATCTGTTCAAATCAAACGTATTGATACACCTGAGCTTCCTTTATTGAGCCCTGAACAGTCTTTCTTTTTACGTGAAAACCTACGTTTAAGATTGGTATCAGCAAGGCTTGGCGCACTCTCACACAATAATATTACCTATGAAGCGGATTTAAATACGGCGCAAGAATGGATCAAGCGTTATTTTGATCTGGCCTCTCCTGTGGTTAAAAATGATCTACAAATTATTCAACAACTACGCCACGCCCCCGTCAATATGTCGGTACAAGATATCAGCGCAACCTTAGATGCAGTAAGACGTGCACGTTCACAAAAAGAAGGTGGGCATCGATGAGTGGTTTATTATGGTTTATTGCTCTCTTTGTAGTGGCAACTATTGTTGCTATCGCTGTTGGATTTAATACAGGGTACGTACTTATCGTCATGGCACCATGGCGTATTGAAATTTCTTTAGCCATGTTTGTGATTGGCATCATTATTATTTGCTTGAGCTTATATACTTTTTCTCGCTTAGCTTATTTAAGCTTAAGCCTACCTAGCCGCGTTCAAGCTTACCGTCAAAAGCGTTCTAAAAACCGTGCTCGTAGTGCGCTGTATCAGGGCTTAACTGATTATTTTGAGGGGAATTTCAAACGTGCAGAAAAACAAGTCGAGTTAGCTCTTGAAAACGGTGAGTCCCCTGCTTTAAGTGCTGTTGTAGCAGCGCGCTCCGCTCATGAATTACATAAATTTGAAAAACGTGACCTATATCTAGCAAAAATTACTGAACTTGGTCCTGAAACTCGCTTACTACGTCTAACGACTCACGCTGACTTATTGCTTGATGAACGTCGTTTCAATGAGGCCCTCACGCTTTTAAAAGAAGCCCATCGTCTTTCACCCAAACATATACGCGCTCACCAGCTCTTATTAAAAGCTCAGTTAGCCACCGGCGCATGGCACAACGCTATTGATACTCTCGATCTACTAGAAAGCTTGCATGCTATTGATGAGATATATGCACTGCCTTTAAGACGTAATGCTTGGCAACAACAACTGCGCCTTGCTGCAACCTATTTGGATGATCTAAAGGCAGTCTGGAAGTCAATTCCTAGCGTCATGCGCCAAGACAATTTATTAGCACACAGTGCAGCTGGCTATTTTATTGACCTTAAGGCATATGATGAAGCCTTAATTATTATTGAGAAAAATTTAGAAAAATCCTGGGACGATGCCCTTGTAGCGTTATATGGCGAATGTCAGAGCCAATCAAACCGCGCACAAATTGAAAAAGCAGAAAACTGGCTCAAAGATCATCCTGATAATGCGGTTTTACTGTTAACACTCGCCAAACTATGTATCCGTGAATCCCTTTGGGGTAAAGCACAAAGCTATCTTGATGCCAGCTTATTTATCGATCCATCAAGAGAGGCCCAGGCTCTTCAACAGGAACTCATTGAACGAGTAGGGCCACCTAAACAGACACAGCCTCGCAATAACAACGAGATTGATCCAGATTTTGGTGCAGCTTAACTGGTCGCTTTATTGTCTACTGAAGGGGTAAATGGGTCAGAGTAAAACTCATCTTCAGGTAATGCTCTTGTTTGAGTAAAGGCTTTGTATCCAGATTCCACCATAATCGGCGCACCACAAGCATAAACTTGGTATCCAGATAAATCAGGATAATCAGCCAAAATAGCCTCATGCACTAATCCTGTTCTGCCTTGCCATTGATCTTCTGGAAGTGGTTCAGACAATACAGGAATGAATTTGAAGCGATCGTTTACCCAGCTTTGCGCTAAATCATAATAATACAAATCCGCTTTTGTTCTTACACCCCAGTACAACACCATAGGGCGATCAATTCCTTTATGTCTCGCTGATTCGATGATACCTTTGATAGGCGCAAAACCTGTGGCACCAGCCATAAATATGATGGGTTTGTCTGACTCTTCTCTCAAAAAGAAAGTACCTAATGGCCCTTCAAAACGTAAAATAGTTTTTTCTTTAAGCTCATTGAAAACGTATTGAGAAAAACTGCCACCTGGGTAGTTACGGATATGTAATTCGATCATACCCGCTTCGTGAGGAGCATTTGCCATTGAGAAGCTTCTTTTCTTACCATCTTTGAGTAAGAAATCGATATATTGACCGGCAAGAAACTCAAATTTCTCTTGTGCAGGTAACTTAAGTTTTAATATAGCTACATCATGATTGGGTTTTTCAATGGATTCTACTCGGCAAGGCAGTTTTTTTACTTGAATATCTTTTAAACCATTTACTTGACGAATTTCCACTGTCACATCTGACGTTGGCTTAGCGCAACAAAGAAGTGCATATCCTTGAGCGACTTCGTCATCAGTTAATGCTGAACTTTGGTAGTCACCGCGATCAACAGAACCATCTAACACTTTACCTTTACAGGACCCACAAGCACCACTTCTACAGCCAAAAGGTAAAATAAAGCCTTCCTTTTGAGCACCTTCTAGTATGGTATCCTCTGAATCGCATTGAAACTGATTGCCACTTGGGCTTAAAGTAACCTTTACTGACATACGTTTTTTCCTGAACAATTAAGGTGTAATAAACAATGAAACGCTGGTTAATCATAGGAGCAGGGGATGTAGCGCAGCGTATGATGCCACTTCTTAAACATCGCGTACGACTCTTTGCTCTTTGTCGTCATCCTGAAAAAGCTCACTTTTGGCGACAATTAGGTGCTATCCCAATACTAGGAGACCTAGATGATCCAAAAAGTTTAACTAGAATTGCCGGTGTTGCTGATGGAATATTTCACTTTGCCCCACCTAATATGACAGGCACCAAAGATATCAGAACACGCCATCTCATTTCTGCTCTTTCAAGGTGCCATAGTGTACCACAGAGCATTGTATATATAAGTACCACTGGTGTGTACGGTGATTATCAAGGTCAATGGGTTAACGAGACTACCCCCACTAAACCAACTTCTTCAAGAGCCAAAAGAAGAGTTGATGCAGAGAATCAATTACGAGACTTTGCTCGGCGCACAGGGGCCTCATTGACCATTCTTAGAGCACCTGGAATTTATGCAGAAAATAGACTACCTCTAAATCGACTCAAAGAACAGTTACCGACTATTCAAGACAACGAGGACTCATGGAGCAATCATATACACGCCCTTGATTTAGCGAGAGCGGCCATATTAAGTATGCATCAACCCTTTAACTCAAGAGTATTTAACACCGTTGATGACGAACCCATGCAAATAGGGACTTTTTACGATATGTTAGCGGATTTCTTTGATTATGCGCGCCCGCAGCGTTTATCGAGAAATCAAGTTAAAAACATGATTAGCGAAATTAGCTGGAGTTTCATGGCAGAATCACGTAAAATTGCCAATATGAGATTAACTCAAGAACTTGGATTTAGCTTTTTTTACCCATCCGTATTAAGCTGTTTATCTAATCTCAAAAAATAGAATAATAAATTTTTTAATTTCCCTTATCTTCGTCGAAAAACTAGACAAAATACCTGAAAATCAGGAAAATTGCTGTTATGAAGAAAATTTTAGTTATGCATGGGCCTAATTTAAACTTATTAGGTACACGCGAACCCGATGTGTATGGCAGAACCACGCTTGATGACATTAATCATCAATTGATTGAGTTGTGCAAAGAGCATCAAGTCACACTTATTCCTTTTCAAAGCAATTGGGAAGGGGCTTTAATTGATCGCCTCCATCTTGCTAAAGAAGAGGGAGTTGATTTCATTATTATCAATCCTGGTGGACTCACGCACACTAGCATCTCATTAAGAGATGCGTTGTCTGGAATCAAAATTCCTTTTATTGAAGTCCATCTTTCTAATATTTACGCTCGTGAGCACTTTCGCACCCATTCCTATTTATCTCCTATAGCTGAAGGGGTAATTAGCGGATTAGGGGCAACGGGATATCACTTGGCACTTACTTACTGGCTGGAACGTCTATGACTATGGATTTAAGAAAACTGAAAAAATTAATTGATCTGGTTCAAGAATCAGGAATCTCTGAGTTAGAAATTACCGAAGGGGAAGAAAAAGTTAGGATTTCAAAGGCGGGGGCTAATTTTGTTATGCCCACAGCTATGCCTAATTTTAATTACAGCGCTCCTCCCACTCATCAAATGGGTGCCCCTGTTCACTCTTCTGCTCCACAGGCTAACACCCAAGCTCCTGAAGCGACCAATCCTGACGATGAAGGGCATGTGGTGAAATCGCCGATGGTTGGTACTTTCTACCGCTCTCCCTCACCGGGATCGCCTCCTTTTGCTGAGGTAGGTCAAAGCGTATCTGAGGGTCAGACCTTATGTATCATTGAAGCCATGAAGTTGCTCAATGAAATTGAATCCGATGTATCCGGCACCATTAAGCGTATTTTAGTTGAAAATGGTCAACCTATTGAGTATGGACAACCCTTGTTCATCATCTCTTAATTCACTGGTGACACATTATGTTTGATAAGATTTTAATTGCCAATCGCGGTGAAATCGCGCTCAGAGTGCAGCGCGCTTGCCGTGAATTAGGTATCAAAACGGTTGCCGTTCACTCTGAAGCTGATGCCGATGCAAAATATGTTATGTTGGCTGATGAATCTGTGTGTATTGGCCCTGCCTCTTCTCTACAAAGCTACTTGAATATCCCCGCTATTATTTCTGCAGCTGAAGTGACTGGTGCGCAAGCCATTCATCCTGGTTATGGTTTTTTATCAGAAAACGCAGATTTTGCTGAGCGTGTGGAAAATAGTGGTTTTGTATTTATCGGCCCGAGAGCGGAAACCATTCGCCTCATGGGTGACAAAATTAGCGCAAAAAGCGCCATGAAAGCCTCTGGCGTACCAGTTGTACCTGGCTCTGAAGGACAACTTCCTGAAGACCCAAAAGAACTAAAGAAAATTGCTCAACAAATTGGCTACCCCGTATTAATTAAAGCTGCTGCAGGTGGCGGTGGACGCGGTATGCGTGTTGTAGAAAAAGAAGAGGATTTGCTCTCATCCTTGCAAATGACAAGAACTGAAGCAAAAGCCGCTTTTGGTAATGACACAGTTTATATGGAAAAATATCTCGGGCAACCCCGTCATATTGAGATCCAAGTATTGTCTGACGAACATGGAAATGCGGTGTTCTTGGGTGAAAGAGACTGCTCCATGCAGCGGCGTCACCAAAAAATTATTGAAGAAGCACCTGGAGTAGGCATCACTGAAAAACTCCGCCAAAAAATTGGTGAGAGCTGTGTTGCCGCATGTAAACGTATTAAATACCGTGGTGCTGGTACCTTTGAGTTTCTCTATGAAAATGACGAATTCTATTTCATTGAAATGAATACGCGCGTACAAGTTGAGCACCCCGTTACAGAATTAATTACCGGTGTTGATATTGTTCAGGAGCAAATCCGTATTGCAGCGGGCAACAAATTATCCTTTAGACAAAAGGATGTGGTGCTCAATGGACACTCCATTGAATGCCGTATTAATGCTGAGGATCCTTATACCTTTATGCCTTCCCCTGGTCGTATCAATCAATACCATGCGCCCGGCGGTCCAGGTACCCGAGTAGACTCACATATCTACCAGAATTATTTTGTGCCTCCTTATTATGATTCATTGATTGCTAAAGTATTAACTCATGGTGCAACCCGTGAACAAGCTTTAGCACGAATGAGAATTGCTTTATCAGAGATGGTGGTCGAAGGAATTAAAACCAATATTCCTTTACATCAACAGCTCCTCAATGATCCTGAGTTCATTAAAGGTGGAACCAGTATTCATTATTTAGAAGAAAAGCTGTCTGCAAGTAAAGACTAATGGCCTGGCACCAACTCACCTTTGCGGTTACTCATGATGTTGTAGATGACTTTTCTGATGCATTGCTGGCTCATGGGGCATTGACTGTCACTATTGAAAACTTTGAGATTCCTGGTCAGCCTGAATTTGAAGTATTTGGTGAGCCAGGACATGAAACTGATCAGCTGTGGCCGTGGTGTACTCTCAAGGTTTTACTTGATCTTGATCATAATGCCCAGGAGTTAATGGCGGCGGCTGTTGATACTCTTGGCTTATCCGAGATACCTGTTTTTCAGGTAGATACAATTCACGACCAAGATTGGGTAAGACTTACCCAAAGCCAATTTGAACCTATTCAAATTAATCATCAAGTTTGGATTGTCCCCACGTGGCATACCCCTCCCAACCAAGATGCGATTAATATCCGCATCGATCCAGGACAAGCCTTTGGTACAGGAGGGCATCCGACCACGCAGCTTTGCTTAAATACCCTATTAAGTGAACTTAGTAGTGACTCAGATATTCTAGATTATGGTTGTGGTTCAGGTATTTTAGCCATTGCTGCAGCTAAGATGGGAGCTAAATCCGTAACAGGCATTGATATTGATGAAGCGGCTGTGAATGCCGCGAAACTGAATGCAGAACTTAACAATGTAAGCGCTCACTTCTTTAACAGCCAAGACTGGAAAAGTGATCATTTATATGATGGGGTAGTAGCTAATATTCTAGCAGCACCATTAAAAGTCCTGGCTCCCTTACTGTGCTCTTATGTAAAACCTGGTGGATGGCTTATTTTGTCGGGGTTACTTGCTAAGCAAACAGAAGAAATGATTGATTGTTATAGCCCCTGGATGACACTTTCCCAAGTTGGTCAACAAGAGGAATGGGTTTGTTTAATGGGTAGAAAATAACTTATTTACTGGAAAGAGAATGACTCAACCAACACAACGTCGATACAGCGAAACACATCAATGGATTACGCCAATTGAGAATGATCTCTTTTATGTCGGCATTACAGATTTTGCTCAACAACAATTAGGCGATGTGATGTTTATTGATCTACCCAAAGTAGGGACTCATGTTAAACAAAACGACAGTTGCGCAACAGTTGAATCAGTCAAATCTGCCTCAGATGTCTATGCGCCT
This sequence comes from Pseudomonadota bacterium, assembly GCA_021811145.1. Classification (GTDB taxonomy): domain Bacteria; phylum Pseudomonadota; class Gammaproteobacteria; order Burkholderiales; family Ferrovaceae; genus PN-J185. The sequence continues at coordinate 4,743 of JAJZPN010000017.1, read as the reverse complement.
GTTTCTGGTACCATTGTTGAGATCAATAACCAACTTATTGATCAACTGGAAAGTATTAATCAAGACCCTTATGGGAGCTGGTTATTTAAAATCCAATGCAGCAATATGGCTGATTTTGAACAATTACTGACTGAACCAGCATACCAACAACTCATTGGTTAGCATGGCAAAATAACCCAACAGTACCAATCACTGCTTGGCCAATATTTACGGATATCTCTATATACTATTATGAAAACCTTAATTTGTGGCTCCATGGCTTACGACACCATTATGGTGTTTGAAGATCGCTTTCAGCATCATATTCTGCCAGAAAAGATTCACTCCCTAAGCGTGGCTTTTTTAGTCCCTACGATGCGTAAAGAGTTTGGCGGTACAGCAGGAAATATTGCTTACAACCTTAATTTATTGGGTGGTCAGCCAGCAATTATGGCTACTGTTGGTCATGATTTCACTGAATACCACAAGCGTTTAGAGTCTTTACATATTTCTACTCAATACATTCAACAAATTAACGACAACTTTACTGCCCAAGCGTTTATTACCACTGACTTGGATGACAACCAAATTACTGCCTTTCATCCAGGGGCGATGAATTTCTCGCACATGAATCAAGTAGAAAAGGCTGATAATGTGAGTTTTGGTGTGGTGTCTCCCGATGGTAAGCTCGGTATGATCCAGCACGCAAATTCTTTTCATCAACAGAATATTCCCTTTCTCTTCGATCCAGGCCAAGGCTTACCCATGTTCACTGGCCATGAACTACTACACTTTATAGAGCAAGCTAATTATTTTGCTGTCAATGATTATGAAGCCCAACTCTTAGTAGATAAAACTGGACTGTCAATTGACGAGTTAGCAAAAAAAGTAGATGCAGCCATAGTGACCAAAGGAGCTGAAGGATCTACTATCTATACTGATAACGAGTTAATTCATATTCCTGCAGTGAGAGCAGAACATATTGTTGACCCCACAGGTTGTGGTGATGCCTATCGAGCGGGGCTTATTTACGGTATTACACACAATTGGTCGTGGGCAAAAACAGGACGTCTAGCAGCGCTCATGGGTTCAATAAAAATAGCCCATCGTGGTGGACAAAACCACAGTTTGAGTTCTAGCGAGATTGCTTCTTTATTTAACCAACATTTCAATTTGGATTTTTATACGTGATTCGTATAACGTCTGTAATTAAGCTTGTTTTTGTCTCTTTTCATGTTGTACTCGGTGTCATGACCTGTACATTGATTTTTCCTGTTTCATCAAAAAAAGTACGTTATGGCTTAATTAGAAAATGGGCACAAATTCTGTTGTTCTATTTAAGAATTCGTGTTGAAAAAATAGGGGAACTACCTAATTTTAAGAATCAAACTTATATCCTGACTTCAAACCATATCTCTTGGGTAGATATTTTTGTTATTCATTCTATCTATCCAGTACGCTTTGTATCAAAGTCAGAAGTGAGAAGTTGGCCCATTTTTGGGTGGTTAGCCAATAAATCGGGGACGCTTTTCTTAGAAAGACAAAATAGAAAAGCCACACACATGATTGGTAACGATATGGTTATTGCCCTTAGAGAGGGAGACTCATTAGGTTTATTTCCAGAGAGCACAACCTCCGACGGATTACAAATTCTCCCCTTTAAGAGTTCTATGCTGCAACCCGCAGTGAGCGAAAAAATCCCGTTTGTTCCGATTGCACTGCGCTATTATCTTGCTAATGGTAAGCTCAATCCCCATATTCCCTTTATTGGCGATATGAATTTCGTTTCTTCTCTTGTTGGGGTATTAAAAAGTCCACGAACCACCGTAAGGGTTGCCATTGGTAACACCATCACGCCTGTGGATGTCCATCGACGAGAACTCGCCCAAATTCTCGAAAAAGACACACATACGCTACTTCATGAAGTGCTTAAGTGAGGCTTCTGCTTGGCAGTTAACTTGAAATAATTGTCTATCTTCTAGGCGTAAAGCGGTTAAACATCCTCCCCATAAACATCCCGTATCTAAAGCGAGGACCGTTGATTCTATATGAAGTCCTAGCGCTGACCAATGTCCAAAAATAATGGTATCACCAGCAGTTTTTCTTTTTGGATAGTCATACCAGGCATATAGATTCTTAGGCTTTTCTTGAATTTTTCCTTTAAAAGAAAAATCCATCTTTCCTTCTTTATCTATTAATCTTAACCGTGTCATGGCGTTAGTTATCACGCGTAAACGCTCCATACCACTTAATTTATCACTCCAAGAAGCCGGTTTATTACCATACATGTGAATTAAAAAGTCATGGTATGTATCGCCTCTTAATGCACTTTCCACTTCATGAGCCAAAGACAGGGCTTCTGTAATGGTCCATTGAGGAAGAAGGCCTGCATGAACCATTGTTACACCTTGATCATGATGGATCATTGGGCGAAATCTTAACCAATTCAATAACTCTTCTTTATCAGGTGCGACTAAGATAGATTCTAGCGTATCGCTACCATGGGCTTTTTGATAACCTTGAGCGACGCATAATAAATGTAGATCATGATTACCTAAAATAGTAACTGCACTATCTCCAAGGTCTTTGATAAAACGTAATACTTCTAATGAGTGTGGACCGCGATTAACCAGATCCCCTACAAACCACAATTGATCTTGATTTGCATTAAAGTTGATCTTATCTAATAGCTTTTGTAGAGGCGAGAAACAGCCTTGGACATCACCAATAACATAAATACTCATACGCTATTTAGCTGCAGTCACCATATAATCTACCGCAGCTTTGACTTCAGCATCTGTTAAAGAAGGATTGCCGCCTTTAGCTGGCATACTGTTTTTGCCGTTAATAGCGCTATGATAAAGAGCATTTATTCCCTGAGCTATCCTTGGTGCCCAGTCTTTTTTATTACCAAACTTAGGCGCACCTAACGCTCCAGAGCTATGACAGCCAGTGCAAATGGCTTCAAAAGTTTTTTTACCAACTTGAGTGTTATCATTACTGGCTACTGACTCTTTAGTACCTGAGGATGTTGAAGTCGTATCGCTAACTTTATTTTGCGCGCTAGCTGTTGCCTCTGTTGTTGTAACAGCTGTAGAGGGTTGTTTAGGTAGAGGAGTGATAACAACACTGGCTAATGGTTGAATTCTTTTTTCTATTTCTGTATTAGAGGTTTGCGGTTGTGACTTTAAACTAAATACAAAATGTTGTAGTAATAAAACCACTACAATACCTACTACTGTTAACAAAATACCTTTAAGACTATTTAGAAAAGAAGAGTTTGTATTAGACATAATCTAAATCCATTGCGTTATACTATTTTATTATAGCTTCTTTGTGTCTATTCAATAAAGAATATAAAATATTACTTTCATTGTGTTTGGTTTTACTAATTCTTAATCATATTAATTATGTATTTTCGTGCGCTCGTAGCTCAGTTGGATAGAGTGTTGGTTTCCGAAGCCAAAGGTCACAGGTTCGACTCCTGTCGAGCGCGCCATCGCTTATGAAAGCTTTAAGTAAGAAATACTTAATTATTTGTACACTTCGTTTAGGTGATATTTTATTAAGTACGCCTATTGCTAATTCAATACGACAAAACGATCCAAGCGCAAAAATTGATTATTTAGTTCTTCAAGGTAACGAGGGAATCTTAGAAGGTAATCCTGATATTAATCAGGTTATAGCGCTTCCTCACAGAACCACTTTTTTTAATCGATTAAAAGAATACTTCTTTCTGTGGAACAGATATGACATTGCTTTAAGTCCTGTTTCCTCTGATAGAGCAAGGTTATATGGTTTTATCAGTGCAAAAAAATTCTATGGGTTCTATAACGAGCATACCTCTAAATTGTCCAAGGCACTATTAACAGCAGGCTTATTGTTTGATGATTTTAATACTCATACAGTTATTCATAATCAACGATTACTGTCTTTTTTAAAGATTCAACCTAGTAATAAAGTTACTCCTCCTTTAAAAAGGATTGATTTAACAACTTATAATCTGAAACATGACTATATTGTGATCCATCCTTATCCTAAATTTAACTACAAAATGTGGAGTCAAGAAAAGTGGATAGATTTTATTCAAAAAATCATCAAACCCAATTTACAAATAGTATTAACAGGAAGTATTGATGAAAATGAAATACACTATTGTCAACAAATTGAGTCGCAGGTTAAATGTATTAATTTAGCTGGAAAACTATCGCTTGGTGAGGTTGCATATTTGATTAGTAAATCAAAGTTTTATGTTGGCCCTGATACAGGTGTCACACATATAGCCGCAGCAACGGGAGTTTTAACTATCGCATTATTTGGCCCGACAAATCCAGTTAAATGGGGACCCTGGCCTTATCATTACTATGGTACAAGTCCTGTTTGGGATAAACATCCTAATACCATTAAAAATAACGTATTAATTGTTCAAAATCAACAATATAGCTGTGTACCTTGTGGTAAAGAAGGATGTTATAAAAACATTCTGAGTTTTAGCGATTGTTTAAAAACATTACCCACAGAATATTTAATTAGTAAAATCTATGAAGCACTTGATAATTAATAATAAAACTCATCTCGCCATTATAAGCTTAATTAGCATTGCCTTTCTTATATTCACTATATTTACATTTGCATCTGAAATCACCAAAAGTAATTTTTTCTTAAACTCTGATCAACTGTTTTTCCCCTATTTCTACCATGACATATTTTCTTTACATGGGAAAATAATAGATTGGACATTTCTACCATCATTATATTTTTTTC
>JAJZPN010000016.1 GCA_021811145.1 Pseudomonadota bacterium | reverse complement strand
ATCAAACGCCAGCAGAGTTTGCGGCAGCATTTAGGTCAAAGCAAACAGGGTCAGTATTACAGGAAAAGAAGGATGTTTAACAGAATTTTACTAGATCGATGCTGAGACTATAAATGGGGGCAGGTCATCTATATCTTGGGGTTATAAGTAATTATTTATTGATTTTGGCTTCCGTAATCACATGACAAAAATTTAGGTTCCTTACTTTTTTTGATAATAAAAATCAACTTTAATTAACTAAGATAATTGGGGTTCTTTTTAGTATTATTGGCTAAATATTAGATAGCATCGGAAATTATTCGTTGAATAGAACCAATAGAATTAACGAATTATGCAGTTTGGATATTAAGGATTTTGTGTTGATTGGTGGAGGTAAGCGGGATCGAACCGCTGACCTCTTGCATGCCATGCAAGCGCTCTCCCAGCTGAGCTATACCCCCTATCAACTAAGCCTTTAATGATAGCCTAAAGTATCACTTTTGACAAACAATATACAAATTTAATCTTATGTTTGATTGTTTAAAAATGAATTTTTCGTTTAATTTGGACGCCTCATTCAACTATTCTAAAATAGCACTGATTCTATTTATTACTTCCTCTCGACCAATTAGGTACAAAGTAGCATCTAAAGAAGGAGTTTGTGTTTGCCCACAAATAGCGACTCTCAATGGAATACCGATCTGTGGCATTTTAATGCCCAGTTCTTTAACTATTTGTTTTATACATTCATTAATATCTGTTGGCGTCCATTCAATGAACTGAATTACCTCTTTAAATCGACGGATAGTATTTAGGTTTGCTTCATTCAAATGCTGTATACGTAACTCTTCAGAAATACTATTTCTTTGATAAAAATATAATGACGCATCAGCCATTTCTGGAATCAAATTAACGCGCGCTTTAAGAAGTCCCACTACTTCTGTAAGTTGTGGTCCGCGAGTAGTATCAATCCCCCTCTCCTTCAACTCTATCTCTAGTAATTGAGCAAGACTATCATCACTGGTTTGTTTTAAATATTGTTGATTTAACCAGGTCAGTTTTTCAGGGTTAAATCGCGCAGGAGAGCGGCTAATATGCCCCAAATCAAACCATGAGATAAATTGTTCTTGTGTAAACATTTCTTCATCACCATGTGACCAACCTAAGCGAGCTAAATAATTCATTAATGCTTCAGGTAAATACCCCTCTTCTTTATATTGCATTACACTTACCGCCCCATGACGTTTAGACAGTCTTTCACCATCAGAGCCAAGAATCATGGGAACATGAGCAAATTCTGGAATAACCGCATCTAGCGCCTTCATAATATTAATCTGACGCGGCGTATTGTTTACATGGTCATCCCCTCTAATCACATGTGTAATGCCCATATCTAAATCATCGACAACGACTCCAAAATTATAAGTTGGGACCCCATCAGCGCGCATAATAACTAAATCATCAAGCTCACTATTGGCTACTGTAATAGGTCCTTTCACTAAATCATTAAAAGTCACCTCACCTGTTAGAGGAGTTTTAAATCGAATCACCGGTTTAACACCTGCTGGTGGGGATTCTTTACTATCACGCCAACGGCCATCATAGCGAGGTTTTTCACCTCTCTCACGTTGAGTAGTACGAAGTGCCTCAAGCTCTTCTTTTGAGGCATAGCAATAATAAGCGTGACCGGAGGCCAATAATTGATCTACTATTTCTTGATAGCGATTAAGGCGTTTCATTTGATAAAACGGCCCTTCATCATAATCAATACCAAGCCACTTTAAACCATCTAATATAGCCTGAGTCGATGCGTCAGTGGAGCGTTCAAGGTCTGTGTCCTCAATACGTAGGATAAACTGCCCCCCATTATGACGAGCAAAAGCCCATGAAAATAATGCAGTACGAGCACCTCCAATATGAAGATAACCGGTAGGACTAGGAGCGAATCGGGTACGAATCATGACTGTTATTACCACCAATAAAGTGTAAAGGTACTATTGTAACGGAGGCTGATGTATTTCGTCAGTCATGAGATAATAAAAAAATGGAACAGCCTAATATCCCTCTTGCAGAGCAATTAAGACCTCGCAATATTGACCATGTGATTGGTCAACGCCATCTTCTTGGTGAACAAGGACCTTTACGCCTTGCCTTTACTACAAAACAATTGCAGTCAATGATTTTATGGGGACCACCTGGTGTGGGTAAAACCACATTGGCACAACTTTATGCTCAACATGTTGCAGGTGAGTTTATTGCGCTTTCTGCTGTGTTAGCAGGGGTCAAAGACATTCGAGAAGCCGTAGATAAGGCACAGCAGCATAGTCTATTGGACGGCAGAAAAACTGTTTTATTTATTGACGAAATACATCGATTTAGTAAATCACAACAAGATGCACTTCTTCCTCATGTAGAATCTGGACTTATTACTTTTATTGGTGCAACCACCGAAAACCCCTCTTTTGAAGTCAACTCTGCACTGTTATCACGTGCACGAGTATATGTTCTACACTCTCTAAATAAGAGCGAATTAGAACAACTGTATGAACGCGCTCTAACTCATCTAATCCCGCCACTTCAACTGGATACAGAAGCACAAACCGTTCTTTTTGACAGCGCAGATGGTGATGGTCGACGATTAATCAATTTAATTGAGCAAGTTCATCATTTTGCTCTACATCATAACAAATCAGTGATTACCATCACTGATCTTAAGCCATTACTTCTTAACGCCTTAAGACGTTTTGATAAGGGCGGAGAACAGTTTTATGACCAAATATCAGCATTACATAAGTCGGTAAGAGGATCTGATCCTGATGCGGCGCTGTACTGGTTTTGTCGTATGATTGATGGCGGAGTGGATATCCAGTATTTAATGCGTCGTATTATTCGTATGGCTTGGGAAGATATTGGTCTTGCTGATCCAAGAGCAATTCAGCTAGCTAATGATGCTGCGCAAACCTATGAGCGATTAGGCTCTCCAGAAGGTGAGTTGGCCTTGGCTCAAGCACTCATCTATTTGGCAGTAGCACCAAAATCAAATGCAGGATATCAGGCTTTTAATCAAGCAAAGGCTTTTGTCAGTCAAGATAAAACAAGGGATGTTCCCCATCACTTACGAAACGCTCCAACACAACTTATGAAGCAGCTTGGTTACGGTAAAACCTACCGTTACGCTCATGATGAACCTGAAGCCTACGCAGCAGGTGAGAACTATTTCCCAGAGGGCATGAACAAGCCACAGTGGTACCAACCTACGCCGCGCGGTTTAGAACAAAAAATACAAGAAAAACTCTCTCACCTCAGAGCATTAGACGAAGCCTATTTTAAGCAATACAACAAAGACAAGAGCTAGTTATCTAGTAAATATTGATATACCCACGTCTCAGAAATCACTTTTCCTTGTGACTTCAAAGTTAAACGTAACTCAACAGGATCACCTTTGTCTTGCTTTGGCAAAATGAGATCAAAAATAATCCGCCACTGATTAGGTTTTCCATCAGGGACACGTTCCACGTAAATTAAATCAAATCGCCCTCTCGAGGTCCAAAGATCAGCAAAAGGATCGGTATTCGGTGGTAATGTTGCAAAAATATCACCATGAAACTCCACCATAAACTTATGGGCTTCAGGTGGACGGCTCACCCCAGGCTCTCCTCCGCGGCCAATACTAGTACGGCACACCTCAGCAAGCGGCAGAGGGAATGGATAATCGGCCTGCCAATATAGACGATAGTTTAAATGAAACGATTGTCCAGCACGGGCTTTTTCTTTTGGTACCCACATTGTTACCATATTGTCGTAGAGTTCCTCTGAGGTATGTAATTCAACCAATTGAACTGCTCCCTCCCCCCAGTCACCAAGGGGTTCCAACCATAAACTAGGACGTTTTTCATAGTGCACAGCATCTTGATACTCACTAAAACGACGCTCACGTTGCATTAAACCGTAACCTTTTGGATGATTATCAACAAAAGAAGAAATCTGTATTCCTGAAGGATTATTAAGCGGACGCCAAACATGCTCGTCTTGACCGGTCCATAACATTAATCCATCAGAGTCATGAACTGCAGGACGCCAATCCTCAGCAGTCTTTTTATCTTTCTCAGAAAACCAATACATAGATGTCATTGGGGCCAAACCAAGACGATGGATATCTTTTCTCAAGAAAAGATGGTTTTCAATTTCCATAATCACTTCGTGGCGTCGAGTAATCTTAAATCGATAAGCCCCTGTAATGCTTGGACCATCTAATAGTGCATAGATAATCATTGAGTCACTATTGTCTTCAGGTGGCGCAAAATAAAAATGAGTGAAATCAGGAAACTCTTCTTGAACTCCTTCAACCACCACATTCACTGCTACTCCTCTTGCAGATAAACCGTACTGGTATTCATCACCGATTGCCCTGAAGTAAGACGCTCCTAAAAATGCCGCCCAATCATTAGTGCGCCAATTTAATTGTGCAGTATTATTTAGCCTACTCTCTTGTATACGAAATCCGGCAAAGGCCGCAGGAGAAGTTAAACGCCGTGCTGGACTATTTTCTGGCATGCTAAACAAATTAGAGTTATAAACTATTTCTTTTGCTTGGGTAGATGCTTCATTACTGTCCAACACAAACATTCTCACTGGGACTCTAAAAAATCGTCCTTGATGGAAAAAAGAGATCGGAAATTGACCCGGGCCATGTGCAAAAAGAGCATGATCTGTATCAAATTGAATTTTTCCGTGATTCTCCCAATCGATCTCATCTAAGACATGCGCATCTGGTCTCGGAGGAGCTTTATAAGCTTTATTCGCTAACTGTTGTGCCTGCTTAATTAATTCTTCAAACGAAAAATCAAATGCCTCTCCAGTTTGGTTTGTAGCAAATCCTGCTAGAGTGTTACTGGTAAAACCTACCCCTGTGGTGGTGGCAAAAAGACTCATCCAAGATAAAAATTGTCGACGTGAAATACTCATAGTGGTTATCCAAATGCTAATGATTTTCAGAGGGTTTTGATAATAGATTACTTTCTAAGGCTTTTAATTCTTTAATTTTATTTTGTAGAGCAGTCATTTTTAACTGAGTTTCTGATAATTGTTGAGTCATATCGCGCATCTGACTGTCTTCTACAATTTCATTTTTTGCCAACGCAGTCAGCCATTCCACAACAGGTAACAAATCTACTTTTTGTATATCTGGCATAGTGGTTAATAATCGAAGCGCCTGAGTATGTGACTGGGTATCAGTATTAAGAAGTAACAAAGCAGTTAAACGGACACGATCAACACCACTTAATGTGTCTGTTGTAGCCACCCATTGATTAATCATTTGCTGTTTAGTACCAGCAGCCGCTTTTAAATCTTGATTAATCTGTAACCAGGTGGCTCCAATTAAATTCACTTCTTCACGATGTTTGAGTTTTATTTCGCCTTGATTGTGTTCTTGACGTGCTTTATCACTTTCTTGATTAATACTACAAGCATTCAATATAACAATCGAGGTTAACATTACACTATATTTAACAAGCTTCATAAGGGATCTCAACAGAAAAGTGCGAACCTTGTTCGCCTGAAATTAATAATACCTGTCCGCCATGAGCAGACACCAATTCTTTCACAATAGATAAACCAATTCCACTACCTTTGCGTGAGCTGGTGGGTTGCCTTGAACCTTGATAAAAGGGGTTAAAAATCTTTTCTCGATCCTCTGGCGCAATACCAGGTCCTTGGTCTTCACAATCAATTCGAATCATTGTTTGATTTAGTGACAAGGTTAGTTTGATTAACCCATGTTCGGGACTAAAACGCACTGCATTGGATAATAAGTTGTTGACAATAATTTCTATTTTATCTGAGTCTAGTCGTGTTTTTAATGACTGCCCTATCAAATCAATAGTAAGAGAACGAGATTGTAATTGAAGTCGATAACGAGTGATTAACTCTTTTAATAACTGATAAATATCAACACACTCTAAATCCAATCGTCGTGTATCTTCTGAGAAGGCATTGTATTGCAATAAACTCTCAATTTGTTGCTGAAGAGATAGAGCATTATCTCTTAGAATATGAATAATTTCTGTTTGTTGTGTATTCATTTGCCCCATTACCTGATCTTCAAGTAAAGCAATACCCTCGCGAAGATTAGCGAGTGGGGTTTTCAATTCATGGGAAATATGACGCATGAATAATAGTTTATCTGCTTCTAATTCGTTTAAACGTTGGCGTAAAGTTTCAATGCGCTCACCTAGTCGTCTCATATCAGCAGGACCACCAATAAATATAGGTTGATCCTTATCAGCAGTACCAAGTTGATCAATTGCTGTTTCCACCTCTCTTAATGACTGAGATAACCACATACCTAAAATAAGCGCTAACATGACAGCAAATAACGAAGCGAATATCCCGAACGTGATTAATGCATCGCGTTGACGCTTAAACTCAATGACTAATGTTTCATTATATTTTTTCAAATAATCGCGAGAGGAAGAATCAATCTGTTGAATAAGCTCACCTAGCTGACCGTAAGTATTTAATATTTCTTGTTGCCGATTGGGGGTGACAACAGAATCATTCGTTAACGAATCAGAGGCAAATTGAGCAAGTTTTATCCACTGTTCCAAAAGAGGCTCCAAATCAATATCTGGTACTGCCTCTAATGCTTTTACTACATCGCTTCCATGATTAAAATTTTTCTTAATGTCCCCTCGCATCGTGGGATCGTTAAGTACCATAAATTGGCGTGACTTCCTTTCCAACGAGACTGTGGTGTCTTGTAGTTCATGAATCTGTTCCAATACGAACAGCATTTTCTTGGGATACTCAACGTTTTGTTGTGATAGGTTTTGAAGTGACACAAGAGTTCGAATTAAGGCACCACCGAGTAACAAAATGATGCTTAAGAATGCGAGAAGCAACAGTTGCCTAAAAGATAAAGGAAAGTGTTGCCCCCAAATAAAACTGTCAGTTTTTTTTATTTCACTATTAGACTGTCTTAAATCTCTCATGCATTAGCGTAAATGGTAAGCGGTTGCGCCTGAACGGGTTTTTGGCTGTCTTAACCAGCGTAAAAGCCTATTCAATTTTATATAGCGTCCACTATAGTACCACGCTTGTTGCATTACAGCAGGTGCGGTTGATTCCTCAGGAGTGACAAAAAGGTTTCTAACACGTAACCACAACCCCACATAACTACTACTGGTCATCACGGCAAAGGGAGTAGCCAATAACACAGGAATGAATACTGGAAGTAACCAAAGAAGATTGCCAGGGGCAACAATCAAAGTAATCAATGCCAGTAAAACCATTGGCCACATGTAAGGAATAAAGTACTTAAATGTATTTTTCCACTGCAAAGACTTTGCTTCGCGAAGAGGGGATTTCCATTCCAAACCAAGACCTGTTAAGGCAGAAATGACATAGTAGGTATGTGCCATCATTCTTAAGGGAGCGACCATGGCAGAATACAATGACTCTAACAAGGTACTTTTAAGTAAAGCGAACGTCCCACCATATTGATTGCTTTCTCTTTTATAGAAAATGACCAATAAAGACATAACGCGCGGTGAAAATAATAAAACCAATGTCACGTACCATAATTCAGTATAGTGAGATAACAGTAAATTATCAGCTAATCCAGCGCCAAAGAAACGATCCAGAGCATAAACCAAGGTACTCGTTAGAATCAATAATAACCACAATGGAGATGAAGCATAGGCCAACACTCCTGTTAGCAACATAAAGCGATGAACCATTGCAAAGCCAGGCTCGGCAATCAAGCGAATATTTTTAATGTTACCTTGACACCAACGTCGATCACGCTGCAACTCTTCAGGTAAATTGGCTGGTTGCTGTTCATAACTACCCTCAACGTCAGTTACAAGCCACACGTCATAACCTGCTCTTCGCATCATTGCTGCTTCAACAAAGTCATGAGACATGATATGGCCACTCAAACCACCAGTACCTGGCAGATCCGCCAATGCACAATGTTTCATAAATGGCTCGATACGAATAATGGCATTATGTCCCCAGTAATGGGACTCACCAAGTTGCCAATACAGCATTCCCTTAGTAAAGAGTCGTCCAGAAACTCGAGCAGCAAACTGTTGAACTCGCGCATGTAAGGTATCTACGCCACATGGTTGAGGAACTGTTTGAATAATACCGGAGCGTGGATTGTGATCCATTAATTTAGCTAACGTCACTAGAGCATCACCACTCATGACACTATCAGCGTCAAAAACCACCATATACTGATAATTTTTACCCCAACGACGACAAAAATCAGCCACATTCCCAGCTTTACGTCTAGTACGACGCTGACGAACGCGATAATAGAGATTAACTTGTCCTTGCAATTGATCGCGTAGAGCAGACCAAGCACTCAGTTCTTCCGCCCGTATAGCAGGATCAAAAGAATCAGATAAAATGAAAACATCAAATTGTTTGGCTTCAGGGCGTTGAGCTAATGACTCACAGGTAGCCCGTAAACCAGCAAAAACCGTATCAACTGATTCATTACAAATCGGCATGATTACCGCAGTTTTGGTATTAACTGAGAGGCTCTGGTGCGCCACTTGTCTCGCGCTCAAAGCAAATCCATCAGCAAACAACTCAACTAGAAATCCCATTACCGCAGTAAAAAAACCTGCCGCAACCCACGCGGTTAATAATAAAAATAAAACTAATTGTAATAAGCGTAACGGTAGAAAATCCCAGTTACTTTGGTTATCAACCCATAAATAGGCAACTGTTGCAGTAGTTAAAGCCACTAACAGCATCAGTACACGACGGCGTTCTATAGCCATTTGCTGCCATGGATAACTTGTTTTCGAGGACTGTTTGTTGACGCCTTGCATCAATAAAGACAACCCATGCCTAAAACTTGTCCAAGGCAAAGCTACCATTGAGCCACGATTAATAGAAGGCGCTAATTGCGCTGACTGAGAGAGATGTGTATGTTCATTTGGGTTCATGCTGCTTTATAAGCAACATTCATGCCAACCTTTTTTATAAACTTAACCCATTGTTTTCAATAGGATTTATTTGTATTGTTAGTTTTCAAACTTTATAAACATACAGGTTTTGTCGCTGTTTCACGACAGCTATAAATTTTTTTAAGAAAAGAGTATTGAAAACAGACAGTTAGGTTTGTCGCTCAATAGTGACAACTCCAGTTTGGCCCTCTAATCGCTTAAATGTATCAGGGGTCAGTCCGTGTTTTTGTAAAAGACGATAAAATTCAGTTCTATTTCTCTCAGCTAAGCGAGCGGCATCTGCCACATTGCCACCTGTCACTTTTAATAAACCAATTAAATAATCACGCTCAAAGCGTTCTCTGGCTTCAGCTAAGCTGAGAATCTGTACTGACGGTACTTTAAGCGCTCTTTGTACTAATGTATGAGAAATCAAAGAGCCTGTGGATAAGGCGGATACTTGTTCAATTACATTGTAAAGCTGACGAATATTGCCTGGCCAAGAATAAGTGGTCAGTGCTTCAATCGCATCCGGCGTAAAACCATTAATCGTTTTATGATATTTTACAGCTAAGCGGTTTAAAAAATGATTGGCAAGCAACAAGATGTCTTCCCGTCTTTCTCGTAGAGGTGGGAGCGTTAGCTCGACAACATTTAATCGATAGTATAAATCTTCTCTAAACTGATTTTCCCGAATAGCTGCTTCTAAATCCTGATGGGTTGACGACAAAATACGTACATCAACATCGATACTCTGACTTGATCCCACAGGGCGAATTTTACGTTCTTGTAAAACACGCAGTAGTTTTGCTTGCAGATTAACAGGCATATCACCAATTTCATCTAAAAATAGAGTTCCCCCTTGTGCAGCACGAAATAACCCTTCATTAGAATGTATCGCACCTGTAAAAGCACCTTTTACATGTCCAAAGAGTTCAGACTCTAATAAGTGCTCTGGAATAGCGCTACAATTTAGCGCTACAAAAGAATGCTTAGCACGCGAGCTAGCTCGGTGAATAGCTTGTGCTAATAGCTCTTTACCCGTCCCGCTTTCACCCCTAATTAAAATACTGGCATCTGATTGAGCAACCATTTTGGCTTCATTAAGCAGTTCAGCAACTCGGTCAGAACGACTAATAATGTGACTACGCCACTCTTCTTCTATTGTACTGGGTTCCTCTGAAGACACATGGTAAATAGATAATGCTTCGGCTATTTTATCGAGCAACACTTTCCCTTCAAAGGGTTTGGTTAAATAACCAAAGACTCCTCGAGTAGTGGCCTCAACAGCGTCAGGAATTGTGCCATGAGCAGTAATCAGAATGACAGGAAGAATCGGGTGGCGCTGTCTGATTTCATCAAACAAACGTAATCCATCAAGACCAGGTAACTGCACATCACTCACCACAAGTTGTGGACGCTCTATAGCAAGTTTAGCCAGCGCTTCTTCAGCGGTAGTGGCAACAGAAACACGGTATCCTGCGGCTTCAAGGCGCATAGTCAGAAGACGCAGTAAATCCGTATCATCATCGACAAGTAAAATATGGGCATTCATAAGTGAAAGATACCATTTTTTGCTTGTTTAGTAATACTTTCTCAAATAGAAGTCTTTTAAATACGAATGTTAACTCAATGAATCGATAACGCTAGCAATTCTCTCGCCGGCGTTAGCGTTACCATATAGCGTTGATTGAGGGTAATGTCGAATACTTAATTGTTGTAATATGGCAGCTGTAATTTCATATTCATCCCAAGCCACATCCAATACATTATTAGCACGTTCTCGCCCGTTCTGACGTTCACCAATATTAATAACAGGTATCCCTAGATAAGCACATTCTCTGATGCCAACACTTGAATTTCCCACTAGACAAGAACTTAACGTTAATAATTTAAGAAAAACATGTCCCTCTAAATTATTAATGTAATAAAAACGATTTTGTTCATAGCCTTTTTTAAAAAACTCTAGCGCCTGCCACATTGAATCTGAACCACTATCCACATTCGGATTAAATACCAACACATTAATATCAAGTTTGGTTAATAGTGTTAATAATAAAAACATATTATTAAAACTTTCTTCATGGTGATTGGTTTCAGGATGAATCAATAAAACAATAAACGGTTCGGCCAAATTAAAGACATGGCTACCTAATTGTTGTTGTAAGGAGTGAGTCAGCACTTCCTGAGAAATATGCTTGGCTTCTTCGGCAATATCAATGGACGGACATCCTGTTATAAATATGTTATTCAGGGATTCCCCAAGGGAATGTACACGTTGTGCAGCGTATTCATTTGAAACCAGATGAAAATCAGACAATTTTGTAACAGTATGTCTTACCACCTCATCAATATTACCGCTCACCTCCCCCCCTTGAATGTGTATTAAGGGAATATTCATATAACTTGCAGCGACTGCTGTACCTAATGTTTCATAACGGTCTGCAATCGTAACAATAAAGTCTGGCGCCAGCTTTTTAAATGCTTGTGCAGAAAGGCTAATAGTGTTGGCAGTCGTCAAGGCCATATTGATAGACTCATCCCCTTCCACATAAGTGTATAACTCATCATAAACATGAAAACCATCACGTTGAATATAATCAACAATACGTCCATAACGGTTAAGTAAAGCGGAGCCTGAGCAGAGGATATGTAAATTTATATTTTTATTTTTACTTAAAATGGATAAAGCACTTCTAATTCGGGAATAACTAGGACGCGCGGTAATAGCAACACAAATTGTTTTATTCAACATCTTCAACTCTTAAGCAATGATTTTCAGGGAGATCCTTTTTGGCTTTTCGCCCTATTATTAGTTCTTTTTGTTCATAGGTCAGCCCACCTCCAGGTTTTTTATAGCCGATATGTTTCTCTGTCAGTATTTCGCCTGCTTGCACAGACTGCTGGGTATAGAGACTTCTAGAAAAAATAATACGTGTACAACTTAATTGCTCAATTTGCGCGTCTTTATTAACTGGATTATTTCGCATCATGTAAGCAAAATTCACTGCACGAACCATCTCTTTAAATAGATCAGGTGTTAAAGAAGATTTAACATCTGGACCAAACATTGAATGATGGAAAGTTAAATGAGCTTCGATGATAGAAGCACCTAAATAAGTCGATACAACGGCAGGATATATTTCCCCTGAGTGATCAGATAACCCTACTGGAAGATTAGGCAGTAGGCTATGCATCTCCTCCATCACATTTAACCCGACTTCTTCTGCCTGAGTTGGATAACGCGTTGTACAGTGTAACAACGCTACCTCATGGTGTTGTGCTTGAAGGTCTTTGGCTAAATCAATTACTTCATGGGTTCGACTTAAACCACTAGAGAGAATTATTGGTTTATTAGATTCAACAAGCCGTTGCATTAACTGTTGATTATGGATTTCACCTGAGGCTACTTTCCAAGCGCTAATATTCATCTCTTGCAACCAATCGCAAGCCTTAAGAGAAAAGGGAGAGCATAAAAAAACCAAGCCTAAGTTTTCAGCATGATGTTTTAATTTTTGCCATTCCTCAAACAGAAAGGCAGTGCGTTGCCAATAATCAAAACGGGTTTTATCCTGGTGACTAAATGGGACTCGCCAAGGCTCCCATGGAGTACTCTCTTCATGTGCCAAATGCATTTGAAACTTAACTGCCGAAGCACCACTTGATTTAGCCAAATCTATATAAGCCATTGCCATACCAAGACTACCCTCATGACCTAAGGCTACTTCAGCGATAATAAAAGGAGTACTAGTTGGTGTGATGTGATATCGATCTATCTTCACTTATTACCCTCTCCCCTGATAATTTTTTTCTGATAGGTAGAGTAACACTTCCTTATAGCTATATTGGTTACACCCAGAAGGCAAAATTGTAAAAAATAATAACTATTCAATTGTTAAAATTTGAAAAGATTCTATTTTTTAAATATAGGTCCGCACAGACATTAAGTTACCCACCTATAAGTTCTACTTATAAATTAGGTTCCAAAACATATTTCCACATAAATTAACAATTGAAAACATTTTATGGCCTATGCATAAGCACAATTGTTTAGGGAAAAGAACGGGGATAAGTTATGCATCAACCACATGAAATTAATATTGCCATCATTGGATTAGGTTACGTAGGTTTACCTTTGGCATTAGCCTTTGGAAAACAACGCTCTGTTATTGGTTTTGATATTAAAGAAAAAAGAATCAACCAACTGATTGAAGGATACGACGAACAACATGAAATAGACGAAGCTGAGTTTAAAACGGCACGTTTTTTAACTTTCACTCACAATGAGGAACAGTTAAGTCATGCCAACTGTTACATTATCACAGTACCCACACCTATAAAACAAAACAACCAACCTGATTTAACTCCCTTAATTCAAGCGTCAACATTGGTAGGTCGTTATTTAAAAAAAGACGATATTGTTATTTATGAATCAACGGTATATCCAGGAGCAACAGAAGAAGAATGTGTTCCTGTACTAGAACAAACCTCAGGACTTCGTTTTAATGAGGATTTTTATTGTGGTTACAGTCCAGAAAGAATCAATCCGGGAGATAAAAACAGACGGGTTGAACACATCAAAAAAATCACGTCAGGCTCAACACCAGAAAGTGCAGAGTTAATTAATCGTCTATATCAAGACATTATTATTGCTGGCACTTACCTAGCAGCAAGTATCAAAATCGCCGAAGCCGCAAAAATCATGGAAAACACACAACGTGATATCAATATTGCCTTTATTAATGAAATGACGGTTTTTTTTAATCAACTTGGCATAGACACAGAGTCTGTTTTAAAGGCAGCAGAAACCAAATGGAATTTTCATAGTTATCGACCAGGGCTCGTTGGGGGGCACTGTATTGGCATTGATCCTTATTATTTGTCCTATAAGTCACAAATGATTGGGCTTTATCCCGAGATGGTGAATTGTGCTAGACGCATTAATGAAAATATGCCACGCCATGTAGCCAACCAAATGATTAAAACAATGATTCAAAAGAAAATAAATATTGCTAATGCAACTATTTTAATTCTTGGTTTCACCTTTAAAGAAAATTGTAGTGACATTCGTAATACTCAAGTAACTAAATTAATTGATTTTTTACGAGCGTATGATTGCCACATAGATATCTTTGATCCCCATGCCAATCCACAAGAAGTTAAAGAGGAATACGGTCATATACTGATCGATGAACCGAAACAAAACTATTATGATGGAATCATCATAGCAGTTGGTCATCAACTATTTAAGAGTTTTTCTCTTGAACACATCACAAGTTGGGCTAAACCAAAACATGTCATTTATGATTTAAAACATCTTTTTTCTATCGATCAAATTGATACACGATTATAAAAAAGGCTTCAGCGATGCCTCTCCTAAACGCGTTGATACCCAGTCAGAAATTGCAGAATATTTTTTATTTATTAAACTGACTTAATGTCTAATATATTTGATATTAAATTAAATTTATGAGACCATAACTTATTGAATTAAATTATTTTATGCCATGAATCTCGCTGACATTGGGATCGCCGTTCGGGCAGCCCGGAAAAAACTAAAAGTCTCCCAGGTGGAGCTGGCGAGAAAATGTGGATTATCAAGAGCGACGATCAGCGCTCTTGAATCTGGTAAGATCCAAGAACTCGGCTTTGGGCGTATCAACGCAGTTGGCAAGTGCGTTGGCTTGGAGCTCGCATGGGTACCAACTCTTCAACCCCAAAAAGTCATTCGCACCCATACACTTCTTGCCCAACTTCGCAAACGCTATATCTGGTGGGAAATACCAGGAAGTGAGCCGACCGAGGAGCGTATCATCGCCCAAGTCATGGAGCTTGGAAGTTATGAAGATACGCAATCCCTAGAAGAAAAAATAGGGTTGCCTAAAATGAAGCAAGTTCTTGCGAACGCCAAGCCAGGTTGGTTTTCCTCCAAATCATGGAACTATTGGCATCTCAGATTAGGCGTGTCTGAAAGCAATCATGTTCCACCCATGCCTCGAAGAAACTATGACCTTCAAACCCAACTTTAAGACACTACCCAAAAACCAGCAGCTCATGTGGAGTCATTTGAGTCCTGCCAAAGATATGGGGTTTTGTCTTTACGGAGGGACGGCTCTGGCTTTGCGGTTTGGGCATCGACTCTCCGTCGATTTTGATTTCTTCTCATCATTGCCCTTAGATAAGGTGGGATTAACCGAACACTTTCCCATGTTGAAGGATTCCCAGGTGCTACAAGAATCTCCAAATAGCTATATTGCCTTGACGATTCCACCTGCGGGAACCGAACCAGTTAAGCTCTCATTCTTTGGCAACATCGGATTCGGGAGAGTAGGAACCCCAGAGCTATCCGATGATGGCGTTATCCTAGTGGCGTCGATTAGGGACTTGATGGCTACCAAGCTCAAGGCATTGTTTGATCGTGTAGAGCTTAAAGATTATCTTGACATTGCCGAAATGATTCAAGCAAGCGTCAGTTTAACAGACGGTATCTGTGATGCGAGGGCATTGTTTCCGACATTCAACTCCATTTATTGTCTAAAGACGCTTTGCTATTTTGACATGGATGAACTTAAGGGGCTCCCCGGAAAACAGAAGAAAATCTTAGAGCAATCGGTCTTGGCAATCCCTCACGAGCAAGAGTTTCGTCCCACGGCCATTCATTCACTATCTCTGATTCTTACGCCAGCAGAATTAGCGAAAGAAATGAGTCGGGTTCAGGCGAGAATTAAGTCTCGTTAAATTACGGAGTTTTACGGCGCGACCGATAAAATCTTTAACGCACCTACATCAATACGCCTCGGTAGGGTTAGAACATAGCCACCTATGTTAAACAAATAGAGCCTATTAATGTAAACGCGCTAAGGCATTATCTCTTATGGCTTTAACTTTCAAGAATGCACTATTAGTCTGAGCTACTGTGGTATCACCAGAATAAAACTGAGCCAATACTTCGTCAGTACTATTCATGTAATCACTCACAATATTCGCTTCCGCTACACTACTAATTTGCTTTTCAAGATGTTTAAAGCAAGCATAATGCTCTTTGGCGAACGCCTTCACTAAGGGTTTTTGCTCGTTAGTGATTTTGTTATGATTGGCTAATAAGTCAAGCTTATTATCACTTTGTTCATTCGCAACTAACAACTTACCAATCACTTTATCGCGCACCATCGGTGCTGACTGCAACTCATCACACTCTTTTACTCCTCGCATCAGGTCTGATGTCTGCATAGTTGCAATAGTTGCAGTAGAGACATTTGCCGGCGGTATTGTTGAAGCTGATACGGTATTATGTTGCGTTGCCTGAGATGCATTGTTTTGTGTTGCTTGTTGTTGAACTGATGACATCGCTTTTGCTACATCTTTTTTATATTGATCTGAATATTTATACATATTCACATCACGGTTAGCATTGGCTTGTTTTAACAAACATTGATTAAACTCAGGCGATCCTTCTTTAAGAGAATAGCCTCTACATTGCTCCTTCAAAAAGGACAAATAAAAAGGATCTAACTCATTGAGATTAATTGGTGGAGCGGGTATGACTGGTGCGCTGTTCATTGCGCAAGCACTTAATAAGCTAACTATTATTACTAAACCACTTTGCTGAAAAAGATTTTTTGTGTGACCACTATACATATAAAACCTCTAACCAATAAAATAACATTAGCTTATCACTTTTATTATAGGAATAGTCATGGAGAATAATAATCTTTCTTGGCAACATTGGCATGAGCAAGAGGCTAACAATGCCTACGATAATGGTGCTGCTGTAATCAATTCAGCGGATATCACACAGCAATGGCGTATTAAAAGTAACCTCTTTGTCGCAACCCATCCTCATCAAGAAAAGATAATTTTTGGTCAGCATGACAGACAGCAAGCACAACTCTTTTTATCCCCACAACAAACATCACGAGTAGTTGTTTTTATTCACGGTGGATATTGGCAAAACCGAGCTAAAGAAGACTTTTATTTTCTAAACAAAGGATTCATTAAACAAGGTATATCTATTGCTCATCTTGGCTATCCTTTGGCGCCACAATACTCTTTAAAAAATATTATTGACAGTATTAATGTTGGACTTTCTGCATTACATCAACACTATGGTAAAGAATTCAATCACTGGACCATTTGTGGTTGGTCTGCAGGAGCGCATCTGGCGTTGATGAGTAACGACTTTACATGGATTAATAAACGTCTATTAATTAGCGGTATTTATGATCTATCACCCTTACAAAAAACCCGTTATTTCCCACCCTTACAAATAAGTGGTAATGACATTAATTTACTTTCTCCCATTCAATCAAAGACCCATTCGTCTATTGATTGTGAACTGTGGGTAGGCACAGAAGAACTTCCTGAACTAATTAGGCAGTCAACTGATTATGCAAAGATAGCTGGTTTATCACAATCCCTCACTCTTTGTGAGGGATATAACCATTTCACTATTTTAGATCGGTTGGCGACAACGACCATTTAAATACATTAATTTAGAAAGGAGATACTTTTTTCAATCACAACTCCAAGTGTAATAGCCAGAGCGTAAGGGATTGTTTGGTTAGGTGATGTTAAGCGATACCAAGTACTCACCAACCCTCCTGCAACTAAAACATAAAGAGTCAATTTAAATAATGATAATGCGCCTACAAATGAACCCACCAGTGCCATTAATTTAATATCCCCCGCCCCACACCAACCACTTTGATATAAGGGAAAACCTAACAACAATGCCAAGCACATTCCTTTTAATGCTGACTCAATGGTGAGTGCATCATTCAATCCAGCAACAGTAAAAGAAATAACAAACCCCACTAAAATCAATATATTGGGGATTCTACGTTGAGTTAAGTCAAAAATAGAGGCTGTGACAAGCAAACTCAATAAGCTTAAGTTATTCCACATATTAAAAAAGTTCTTCTTATCGTTTACAGTATGTTTAACCATTATTACTTATAAAAAAATCACGAAATTTATAAAAAAGAATAGTTATTTAGCCTTAACTTACGATAAAATGTAACAATATATTACAAGAGGTGTACATAATGAAGTCACTGTTCCGCTTTTATACTTTAATTAAAGAACTTGAGTCTCAATCTCCTTATCAACAAATCGATTATGTGGAAAAAGAAATTTTATTTATGATTGGTAATGCACGTCAGCACAACCAAATGATTAGTGTTAGTGATATTTTACGACTACAAGAGTTAGCTTCACCCGCGACTCTTCACGCACGATTAAAACATCTCAGAGAAGCAGGTTTTATTGAGATTCTACCCGGTGAGGATAATCGTTTTAAATTCCTTAAACCCTCACAAATAACTATTGATTACTTTAATCAACTGACAAAATACCTAAAGAAATCAGCCCAAGTTAACTAAATAATCAGCCACTAAACCCACTGTCACAAAGGAACCTGTCACAACTATACGATCTAGGGCTTCAGACGTATTGAGCACATCATTGATGGCTTCCTGAAATGAACCATGTACCTTTACTTTGCCACCGGAGCGCTCAATTAAATGAGATAACTCACTAGCAGAGGCGCCCCTTGGGTCAGGAACTGACGCCACATGCCATTCATCCGCCACAGACTGTAACTGCTCAACTACGCCGCTGATATCTTTATCCCGTAACATGCCAAAAACCAATTTAGTTCGACCATGACACGGTTGCTCAGTTAAATTATTCTTTAACTGCTCTGCACCATGAGGATTGTGTGCTACATCTAAAATAACAGCACAATGATAAATTAATTGTTGAAAGCGACCTGCAACAAATACGTTTTTTAAACCCTGTGCAATATGCTGAGCGTTAACCAAAAGTTGTTTAGATAAACATAACAGCGCACAGATTGCCGCCGCCGCATTATGTAACTGAAACCCTCCTTTAAGTGCGGGATAAGGTAGAGAGTCAATGCGTCTATCGCAATCTATAAACACCAGCGACTCGCCATCACCACTTAAAGAAAAATCTCTTCCCCATAATCGCAACGGAGCATTAACTTGCCTAGCATAATTAATAATACTCTGCGGCGGATCAGGGTCAGCACAGATTGCAGGTACCTCAGTTCTGAAAATTCCTGCCTTCTCGCGGCCTATATCCTCACGGTTATCACCGAGATACTCAATATGATCAATACCAATACTGGTCACGACAGACACTGAAGGATCAAATATATTTACAGCATCCAAGCGCCCACCGAGCCCCACTTCTAAAATCATTACATCAACCTGTTGTTCGATAAATAAAGATACCGCAGCTAATGTTCCAAATTCAAAAGGCGTTAAACTGACTTCTTGTCGAGCCTCTTCAATTTTCTGAAAATGTTGGCATAACTGCTCGTCGGTTACAGGACGGTGATTGATAGCTATTCGCTCGTTATAGCGAACCAAATGAGGCGAAGTATAAATCCCTGTTTTATATCCAGCACTAGATAAAATAGAGTTTAAAAATGCACAGGTAGATCCTTTACCGTTTGTCCCTGCCACAGTAATTACAGGACAAGATGGAAGAAGTGACATCCTACGTGCCACCTCCCTAACCCGATCAAGCCCTAGCTCTATGACCTGCTGATGCAATACTTGCTGATAATTCAGCCATTGTTGTAGCGTAAAAGTATGAGTAATGGATCGCTGCACAATTAAAATAAACCTACTACCTGACCATTGGCATCAATATCAATTTTTTCTGCTGAAGGCACTTTTGGTAGCCCTGGCATGGTCATCATGTCACCACAAATGGCCACTATAAATCCTGCTCCATTGGCTATGCGAACTTCCCTGACATGCACCGTATGACCTGTTGGTGCTCCTTTGAGTGAGGGATCTGTTGAAAAAGACATTTGTGTTTTTGCCATACAAACGGGAAATGACCCATGATGTTTATCCCAATCCCGCAATTGCTTTAAGGCGCTATCCGCGAAAGTCACCTGTCCAGCACGATAAATTTTAGTGGCGACTGTTTTTATTTTTTCTTCTAACGGCATTTCATTTGGATACACAAACGTGTGGGCAGTAGGTGTACGCTCGATCATCTCCACAACAGTTTGAGCGACCTCTTCAGCCCCCTTTCCACCTTCCGCCCAGTGCTTAGCAAGAACAAAACGTCCACCAAGCTCTTCTACACGTTCACGTAAAAGCTTAATCTCAGCTTCCGTATCAAAGGTAAAGTGATTCACTGAAACCACGCAAGGTAAGCCAAAGTGTGTACGGATATTATCCATATGTCGCTCTAGGTTCACTAACCCTTTACGTAAAGCCTCTACATTTTCTTTATTAAGATCATCTTTAGCCACACCACCATGGAATTTTAAAGCACGTATAGTTGCAACCAAGACCACTGCAGCAGGATTCAACCCTGCCATACGACATTTAATATCAATGAACTTTTCAGCACCCAAATCCGCACCAAAACCTGCTTCAGTCACCACGTAGTCAGCCATTTTAAGGCCGGCTTTAGTGGCAATTACAGAATTACAGCCATGGGCAATATTAGCAAAAGGTCCACCATGAATAATGGCGGGATTGTTTTCCAACGTCTGAACTAAATTCGGCTTAATCGCATCCTTTAACAGTGTGGCCATTGCGCCATGCGCCTTTAAATCACTGGCATAAATAGGTGTACGATCTCCTTGGCGATAACCAATGATAATTCGTCCCAATCTTTCTTTTAAATCCTGTAAAGAACTAGCTAGACATAAAATCGCCATCACCTCAGAGGCAACAACAATGTCATAACCATCTTCTCTAACAAAACCGTTCGCCGTTCCACCCAATCCCACTACGATTTTTCGTAGTGCTCGATCGTTCATGTCAACCACGCGTTTCCATTGAATTAAGCGCGGATCTATTTTTAAGTCGTTACCATGATTAATGTGATTATCAATTAACGCGGACAGCAAATTATGGGCAGCACCAATTGCATGAAAGTCCCCTGTAAAATGAAGATTAATGTCTTCCATGGGCACAATTTGCGCATAGCCCCCTCCAGCAGCTCCTCCCTTAACACCGAATACCGGACCCAGAGAGGGCTCACGTAAACAGATCATGGTTTTCTTACCGATACGATTCAGAGCATCTCCTAAACCCACCGTTGTTGTGGTTTTCCCCTCACCTGCCGGGGTCGGACTAATGGCTGTCACCAATATCAACTTTCCATCAGGACGATTTTCTAGAGATTTTAAGTACTCTAGAGAAATCTTTGCTTTATAGTGGCCATAGGGCTCTAAATGTTCATCTGCAATATTTAAACAATTTTTAGCAATATGCGTAATTCTTTCCAATTTAGCTTGTTGTGCAATAGCGATATCAGATTGCATTGTCCTTCTCCCCCAAAATATTTATAAAATTAAAATAGCTCTAAAATCATTCACGTTAGTTAAGGTGGGTCCTGTAATCACCAAATCACCTAATTGTTCAAAAAATGTATAGCCATCATTATTAGCTAAATAACTTTTAGCAGAGAGCCCGAGCTTATCAGCGCGACTTAATGTGTCAGGAGTAATCATTGCTCCAGCATTGTCTTCCGTCCCATCCACCCCATCCGTATCACAAGCCAGCGCATAAACATGATCAAGACCCGCTAAGGCAACACTCAAAGCCAATAGAAACTCTGTATTTCGCCCACCACGCCCCGCCCCTTTTACTGTCACAGTGGTCTCACCTCCTGACAACAATAAACAAGGTCTATTTATGGGTTGACCATGACGGAGTACTTGTTTGGCAATTCCTGCATGAACTAAAGCCACATCGCGCGCCTCCCCCTCAAGCGCATCACCTAAAATAAGCGGGGTAATACCCTGTGAGCGGGCAAATTGCGCAGCAGCCTCAAGTGACATTTGTGGCGTGGCTATCATATGGACCTGATTTGTCGCAAGACGAGGATCGCCAGGTTTTGGTGTTTCTTTAGTTGCCGTTTGTAAATATTGAATTGCTGCTTGAGGCTCAGTGATGCGGTATTTCTCTACAATAGCTAGCGCTTCGGCAAAAGTGGTGGGATCAGCGACGGTGGGTCCTGATGCAATGACTGAAGGGTCGTCACCTGGAACATCTGAAATTAACAATGTCCATACTTTAGCAGGAGCACAGGATAAGGCTAATTGCCCTCCTTTAATCGATGATAGATGCTTACGGACACAATTCATCTCATCAATGGTGGCCCCACTTTTTAGTAACGCTTGATTAATGGCTTGTTTATCTTGAAGAGTCAGTCCTGGTGCAGGAGCGGTGAGTAGCGCTGAGCCTCCGCCTGAAATCAAACAAACCACCAAGTCATCTGCTGTTAAATTATTAACTAGGCTTAAAATTCGTTGGGCAGCATGCAGTCCAGCCTCATCGGGTACAGGGTGACGTGCCTCCACCACTTCTATAAAGCGAGTAGGTACTTTATGCCCATAACGTGTCACCACTAGCCCCGTTAGAGGATACTGCCAATTCTCCTCAAAAGCCTGGGCCATGGATGCCGCAGCCTTTCCTGCGCCAACTACAATGGTTCTGCCTTTAGGTACAGGGGGCAGATAATGTGGAAGAGACAGTTGAGGGTCAGCAGCATTAATAGCATGTTGCATTAACTGTTTTAGCCATTCTCTGGCATTATTAGAATTTACCACGACAAGTTCCAATGAATTAATTGCATTAACTTTAATTGATTATTGTAGTGATATAAAAAGAATATGACCAACAATTTGACTTATAACAATTCTAAACATTTCTTAATTTATTTATACTCTCAGTTATGAGTTAATTAGGTTAGTTGATAAGTTTTTGTTTTTAAACGTTTTACATTGCAACGCAACATTAGGAGACAACGCTGTGTTTGATTCAAGAAAATTACTTGCCGATACTGATGCTGAATTATGGAGCGCCATACAAAAAGAGTATCGTCGCCAAGAGGACCACATCGAGCTTATCGCTTCAGAAAACTACGCTAGTCCTGCTGTCCTTCAAGCACAGGGATCTGTTCTAACCAATAAATACGCCGAAGGCTATCCTGGTAAACGCTATTATGGTGGTTGTGAATTCGTGGATATTGCTGAAACGCTTGCTATTGACCGCGTCAAAAAATTATTTGGTGCTGAATACGCAAACGTTCAACCTCACTCTGGTTCACAAGCCAATGCAGCTGTATATATGGCCATGCTTCAACCAGGTGATACGATTTTAGGGATGTCTCTTGCCCACGGTGGTCACTTAACTCATGGAGCCAGCGTTAACTTCAGCGGTAAACTCTACAAATCTGTTAGTTATGGCTTAAATCCTGAGACAGAATTAATTGACTATGATGAAGTAGCACGTCTTGCAGAAGAACATAAACCTAAAATGATCGTAGCAGGTGCCTCCGCCTACTCCATGGAAATTGATTGGAAACGTTTCAGAGACATCGCTGATAGCGTGGGCGCTTATCTGTTAGTTGATATGGCCCACTATGCAGGGTTGGTGGCAGCTGGTGAATACCCAAGTCCAATTGGTATTGCTCACTTTGTCACCTCTACCACCCACAAAACATTACGTGGCCCAAGAGGGGGGATTATCTTATCCTCAAATGAATTTGAAAAACCCCTGAACTCCTTAATTTTCCCGGGTATTCAAGGTGGGCCACTGATGCATGTGATCGCTGCTAAAGCCACCGCATTCCAAGAGGCACTGCGTCCTGAATTCAAAACCTATCAACAACAGGTCAAAGCGAACGCAAAAGCCATGGCAGAAACCTTCATTGAAAGAGGGCTAAGAATCGTATCAGGCGGGACCCAAAGCCATGTATTCCTCATGGACTTAAGAGCTAAATCCATCACTGGAAAACTTGCTGAAGCGGCTTTAGGTAAAGCCCATATCACAGTGAACAAAAATGCCATCCCCAATGACCCTGAAAAACCTTTTGTCACATCAGGTATTCGCATTGGTACCCCTGCTGCAACCACGCGCGGTTTTGGAGTTGATGAAATCAAACAGGTTGCACACTTGGTCTCAGACGTACTTGAAGCCCCTGATGATCAAGCAGTGATTGACAAGGTTATCACCCAAGTCAGTCAATTATGTCAGCGCTTACCTGTGTACCGTTGATACTAAATTGATATTTATAACGATATAACAATAATAAAAACCACATTATTCCTAGAATAAAGTAGGAGGAGATTATTATGGCAGGTCAACACTTTTTGTTTGTCCCGGGACCCACCAACGTTCCGGCCCGTGTATTAAGAGCCATGGCAGTTCCTATGGAAGACCATCGCTCACCCACTTTCCCTCAATTAACCCTAGAGGTGTTAGCAGGGCTAAAAAAAGTATTTAAAACTCAACATTCTTACCCGATCATTTTCCCCTCATCCGGAACGGGATGTTGGGAAGCTGCATTAACCAACACCCTAAACCAAGGTGACAAAGTATTGGTATCGCGCTTTGGTCAATTTAGCCATTTATGGGCTGATATGTGTGTGCGTTTAGGCTTTAATACACATATTCTTGAAGTGGAATGGGGGGAAGGTGCTCCTGTAGACAGATATCGCGCCGCACTCAGTGAAGACAAACACCATGAAATCAAAGCGGTATTAGTGTGTCACAATGAAACAGCAACGGGTGTGGCCAGTGATATTAAAGCGATCAGACAAGTTATGGATGAATTAAACCATCCTGCTCTTCTTATGGTTGATGCGGTGAGTAGTCTTGGTAGTCTTGATTTTCAAATGGATGCGTGGGGTGTAGATGTCTGTGTCTCTGGTTCACAAAAAGGATTAATGTTACCAGCTGGCATGGGGGTGACCTGCGTCAGTCAAAAAGCCATTGAGGCAAGTAAGACTAGTACTTATCCGCGCTGTTATTTTGATTATCAAGATATGCTAAATAACAATGCTAAAGGATATTTCCCCTATACCCCCTCTATCCCTATGCTCTATGGTTTACGCGAGTCGTTGAAAATAATTGAAGAAGAAGGATTAGATAATATACTTGCCCGCCATGAACGTTTAGCAAAAGGCGTACGCGCTGCGGTGATAGAGGGATGGAAATTATCCTTATGTGCCTCGGCACCTCAGTGGTATTCTAATTCCGTTTCAGCCATTCGAGTTCCTGAAGGAGTGGATGCAGTGAAAGTAATTGCGCGCGCGTATCAGCGTTATCAATTATCTCTTGGCGCAGGTTTGGCAAGATTGTCAGGTAAGGTATTTCGTATTGGTCACTTGGGAGATCTAAACGAGTTAATGCTGATGGGAGCAATTGCTGGCGCTGAAATGGCTATGATTGATGAGGGCGTTAAAGTTGAACATGGTAGTGGTGTTGCTGCTGCCATGAAAGTATGGCAATCATAAAGTTAAACTAAAGGAGTATAGGTATCGTGAGTCACCGTGTTGTTTTTTTAGATCGAGCCTCTCTCAAGGCTACAGTCAGAAAGCCTTTCTTTGCTGACGACTATGTGGAACATCAAAAAACAGACAGCCAATCCATTGTCGAACGTCTTAAAGGTGCAACTGTTGCTATTACTAATAAAGTGCCCTTAAGAGAAGAGACGCTCAAACAATTACCCGATCTAAAAATGATCGCGGTGGCTGCTACAGGGTATGATGTTATTGATGTTGCCTATTGTAGAGCGCATGGTATAGCAGTTGCCAATATACGTAACTATGCTGTTCATACTGTTCCCGAGCACGCTTTTTCTTTGATATTGGCTTTACGACGAAACATCCTAGCCTACCGTCAAGATGTGGAAGCAGGAGTATGGCAACGCTCTGATCAGTTTTGTTTTTTTAATCACCCTATTGGCGATCTTCATGGTGCCACACTAGGAATTATCGGTGAAGGCGTATTAGGAGAAGCCACAGCTAAAATCGGTAGTCTTGGTTTTGGTATGAAAGTACTTTTTGCAGATCATGCTCCCCCCAAAAAACCAGACATTGAGTTCACTCCTTTTGAACAGGTATTAAGAGAATCAGATGTGATCTCATTACATTGTCCGCTCACACCAGACACACGTAATGTCATTGGTGAAAAAGAATTAAAAATGATGAAACCCACAGCTATTCTAATTAATACTTCCCGAGGTGGTTTGGTAGACGAACAGGCACTGATTAAGGCTCTTGAGGAGGGATGGATTGCTGGAGCAGGCTTTGATGTATTAACCACAGAACCACCTACGCAAGGTCATCCGCTGCTTGATGTTCGTCGCCCGAACTTTATTCTGACTCCTCATGTGGCTTGGGCATCTGATGGGGCTATGCAGTTTTTAGCTGATCAACTTATCGATAATATTGAATTATGGTTTAAAGGTACACCGCAGCACCTAGTAACCTAAGAGCGTGTTGTGTTAATTACCCATTGAGCGATGGCATCAAGCAACTCCGGTGCATCGCCAATGGCGCTGGTTTGAGAGAACTCTACCTCGGGATAATGCTCTCTTAACTGCGCTAAAATTTTTGGTAAATCTTCTCTTAAGTGCCCACCCTGAGCCATAAATAAGGGAACGATAGCTATCTCTTTAAATCCTTGATGAACTAAATCACTCACCGTATCGGTCAAACTAGGCTCCATTAACTCTAGATAAGATAAACGAACCTCTTCCTCGGGTAAGGCAATATGGAGGCGTTCAGTAATCTTTTTGAAAGGCTCAGCCCAGCGAGGATCACGTGCTCCGTGAGCGAATAGCACTATCGCACGTGTCTTCATGATCGCCCTGTACTACCAAAACCACCGCTACCACGATGACTATCTACAAACTCATCAACCACGTTAAGCTGTACTTGCATAACAGGTACTATTACAAGCTGAGCGATTCGCTCTAACGGTTTCAGTTCAAACTCAACTTGACCACGATTCCATAAAGAAACAAATAATTGGCCTTGATAATCTGAATCAATTAATCCCACAAGGTTGCCCAGTACAATGCCATGTTTATGTCCTAAACCTGAACGAGGGAGTATCATGCCAGCATAGCAAGGATTATCGATGTGAATGGCAATACCTGTTGGAATCAATTCTGTTTGACCCGGTTTCAAATGAATAACTTGATCAATACAAGCTCTTAAATCTAATCCTGCGGCACCTGCTGTACCGTAAGCGGGTAACAGTTCTTTAGTGATACGACTATCTACTATTTTTACTTGTAATACTTCCATCATTTTTTCCTGTTTAATAATTTAATCACATGGTCAATAATGAGTTCAGCAATGACTGACTTATTCGCTTTGGTTAAAGGGTATTGTCCATTTTCATCAATAATAGTTACTTCATTATCATCATGACCCAATGCTTGCTGAGCATGATTAGCAATAATTACTGGAATATTTTTAGTAAGCCTTTTTTGTCTAGCATAATCTTCAACGTTATTTGTTTCTGCAGCAAAACCCACACAAAAAGGAGCCCTTGGTAAGGCCGCTACCGAAGCGAGGATATCCACTGTAGGTACAAGATCAAGAGTCAGCTCTTCCTTATTTTTTTTAATTTTTTGTGAGTGACTAATAGCTGGCTTGTAATCTGCCACAGCCGCAACAGAAAAAAATACTTCGCACTCTGCTACATAAGTCATGACTGCATTCAGCATTTCCTCTGCACTCATCACCGAGATTAAACGTACACCATAAGGTGGAGTGATAGCTACAGGCCCCGTGACAAGAGTCACTTCTGCACCTTGCTTAATCAATGCATCTGCTAGGGCGTAGCCCATCTTGCCAGAACTGTGATTGGTGATTGCTCTTACAGGATCGATGGCTTCCATAGTGGGCCCAGCTGTTAATAACACACGACGGCCAACCCAGTTTTTTTTCGCAATCGCTCTGTCAATGATAGAAGCCATGATATCAGGCTCTTCCATCCTCCCCTCACCCACTTCGCCGCATGCTTGAGAACCTGATGCAGGACCAATAATAATGATGCCATCTTGCTCTAATTGTTTAATATTGCGTTGCGTTGAAGCTTGGGCCCACATCTCTCTATTCATGGCTGGCGCTACTAACAAAGGACAATTACGGGCAAGAGCTGTAGTGGTAAGAAGATCATCAGCTAAACCTGCAGCAAGCTTAGCAATAACGTTGGCAGTTGCTGGCGCTATAACCATGGCATCGGCTTGTCTTGTGGCTTCAATATGAGCCATTCGGTTGGGTATTCTTGGATCCCAAATATCGGTTAATACCAGTTGATTGGTTAATGCTTGAAAAGTGACGGGAGTAATAAAGTGCGTTGCTGCCTCAGTCATCATAGCCTGAACTTGATACCCCTTATCTTGTAACAAGCGCACTAAATAAGCTGATTTATACGCAGCTATACCACCACAAATACCTAATAAAATACTTTTATTTTGTGTGTTATTCATGGAATTATTTTGCTAGAAGATAGTTGGCTAATAAAGCTTAATAATATCGAATTAAATACCAACAGCATACAAAATGACTGCCAGAACAATAATCACGACCACTAGGGTTTGAACCATTTCCATCCACATAATCAAAGCTCTTTAATTTATTTTCTGTCAGTATTCTAACAAATTAACTATGTGGATGTGATTCTAACCATCTGACTCTTTCAACTAATGTATGAGACCAGCGTTTTGCAATCCCCTCAGCATTACATATGTGATCTAAGTCATCAATGGGTGGTCGATGTTGACGACATATATGTTGAACTTCTTTTAAGGTAAACCGACAATTACTACTACTTACCTTCACCCAATTATCATCAGGACATATAAGGCCTGGCTCAAGTACTTTAAAATACCAGCCAGTAAGTAATTGCTCAACAATAAAAGCAGTTAATCCTTTGGTTTCAAATTTAGCATCTATTTTCCAGCAAGGATGACGAGGTTGGGTAATTTGTAAAAAGGCTTGGCCAATTTGCCACACATCCCCTATATGTACATTACTCTCATCAAACTGATGATGAGATAAATTTTCCCCGAGCGAACCGGGCTGAAGTTCATGAATAATCTCAGGAAAAAACTGCTTTAACTCTAAATAATGCCTATCAGGATAATAATGAATGGCTTTATCAGCTCCACCATGGACAGATAAGTCAGCCTGCTTGTCACCAGTAAAGCCAGTAAGAGAACAGAGTATAGGCTCTCTCACCTCCTCTTTATAGATTCCGGTAGGCGTGCCTGTTTGACGTATGGCTTTAATTGACCCAATAAAAATGCGTGTCACATCTCCCCCTTTATTAATAATTACCTTACGCCTACAAACAAAAAAAGTCATTAAAATCAGTAAATTAACAATTTAAATGTGTAATATTGACAGAAAACGCAACAAAACTTGAACGAAAGCGCCCTTTATGCCATAATTTCGGTTTAATTTTAGTTGTTCTTGGAGATAGCCATGGCACGCGTATGTGCAGTGACAGGAAAAAAACCAATGGTTGGCAATAACGTTTCACACGCCAACAATAAAACCAAACGCCGTTTTCTGCCTAATTTGCAGTATCGTCGTTTTTGGGTTGAAAGCCAAAATCGCTGGATTCGCTTGCGCGTATCCAATGCAGGTCTACGTTTGATCGATAAAAAAGGTATCGACGTAGTATTAGCTGAATTAGGTGAGAAAGGTCTTCAGGCCTAATATAAAGGATACTTATCATGCGTGATAAAATTAAACTCGAATCAACAGCAGGTACAGGTCATTTTTATACCACTACCAAAAATAAAAAGACCACTCCTGAAAAGATGGAAATCAAAAAATACGATCCCGTTGCTCGTAAGCATGTGCCTTACAAGGAAGCAAAAATCAAATAGTTTTGATATTGGATTCTTTGTTAAAAATGCCGCTTAATAGCGGCTTTTTTATGCGTAAAAAAACCGCCATGAAATCACTAAAAAACATGACGGTTAATGCTAGTCAACAGTTAGCTAGCTTAATGACTATTCGTCATTGTCTTTTCCGTTTTGTAATACAGTACCATCTTTGGCATCAATACCCACTTCATGAGTTTCATGTTTGCTTGAGCGAATATCAAAAGAATAACGTAAACCACTACCGCCTGTTTTATGTTCTAACTCTTCTTCAACCACTGTTCCTGGGAAAGCTTTCAAAGCAATTTTACGGGCTTCATCAATAGTAATTTTGGCATCTTTTGCATAACGCTCACCACTATAAGCCAATGCGTTAGACATAACAGCAACTGCTAAAGAGGCAAAAGCCACTAATTTAATGGTTTGTTTCATTTGTTTCTCCTTGGTT
Organism: Pseudomonadota bacterium; assembly: GCA_021811145.1. Classification (GTDB taxonomy): domain Bacteria; phylum Pseudomonadota; class Gammaproteobacteria; order Burkholderiales; family Ferrovaceae; genus PN-J185. Next base: position 5,153 of record JAJZPN010000016.1, on the reverse strand, counting down.
AAAAAATCGGGGTAGCATTCTACTGATTAAATTATCTTTAAAAAACCATTGGTGAATTATGGCAGCGCTAATATGTAATAACGCCACATACATTAACCAATTACCTAAATACTCATGAATAGACTTCGCTGTTTTGGCGTAAGGCAATCCCACATCATCACTGATTAAAACAGGTAATAGCGTACCAAACCAAAACACATCATCACCTCTCATTTGCTTAGCTAATAAGCCCAGTAATGGAGCGAAGACTAACAATAAATAAAGAATCACATGAACAAGATGAGACAACAGTTTGCTGTAAGGAATGGATACTTCTGGTGCTGGTACTATTTTAAAAAAGAGACGTTGACATATCCTTAAAAAAATAAAAAATAGGACAGTCACCCCTAATTCCATATGCAATGTTAATAATTGACGACGAATTGTTGTGGCATCAAATAAATCTCTAACTTCAATCATGACTAGTACTGCAGCAATTAAGAAAGCAGTAATCCAATGGTTCAATTGAAAAAGAAATGGGTACCTGGTCATTAGGTTTGAATGTTTAGTTAACATGGTGAATTATAGTGATAGGACTCTTAAATAAAGCTTAACTAATCTGCAGCCTGAGTAAATTTAACCCAGATCTCAAAAGGTAAATCACGATCTGCTAACTCTTTGGTTGGCATTGGATATGAAGCACTACTTACTGCAGCCAAAGCAGCACGATCAAGCATGGCAGATCCACTGCTAGTTAAAATTCTCGGTGAACTGACTCGACCATCACGATACATAAACCATACTTGTACTTGACCCACCAAATGTGCAATCTTTGCTGCAGCGGGATAGATCACAGCATCTTGTACTGCTGAACGAACCTTTTCTTTAAAAACACCATTAATATCTGGTTTCCCCTGTGCTGCTGCAACAGGTTTAGATGGTTGAGTAATACTTTTTGCTTCTGAAGTGGTAGGCGTGGGTTTCGTCACTTCTTCAGATTTTGTCGGTTTTGGATCAACCTTTTTAACCACTTCTTTTTTAATTGCGTGAGGATCAAGTTTAGGTTTTGGAGGAGTCTTAACAACAGGTTTTGGCGGCGCTGGTGTGGGCGGTGCAGGCAACACGGCGTTCATTGTCACCATCATTACCGGTTGAGGCTTAGGCAATGGGATAGGTGCAGTGTGGTTAATTAAAATAAAAATACCTAAAACCAGCACGCATTCCATGACGAATGCGGCTGACACAGATCGAGTTAAAGACAATTTCACGATCACAATTCCTTGTTAGATTTTTTGAGCCGCTAAGCCAACTTGAGTCACTCCTGCTTCACGACAGGCATCCATAATCTTCATCAAAGTTTGCATGGATGTGTCTTTAGTGGCTGCAATAGTCACTACTGTTTTTGCAGGGTCCCCTTTTGACTCAATCAGTTTATCTAACTGCTCCATGTCAAGATGCTTATCATCCACAATGATTTCGCCAGCAGCATTAACACTTACAATCACATTAGGATGATTCAAATCTGAGGCCGTGGTACTTTTAGATAAATTTGATGACACACCACTCACTGGAATCATGTGAAGTGTAATCATGATAAAAAACACCAAGAGAAAGAACATAATATCGATCATAGGAATGATCTCAATACGCGCTTTTTTGGTTTCGAAATACTTAAGAGATGACATCTTTACACTCCCTTAAGAGTAGCTTTTTCATTCACTACACGCTCTGAAACCATATCAGGATAATGGTGATACATACGGTTTAGTAGCATTTTTTTGATGGTTTCAAGTTGATGCATAATAATACGTACGCGATTATTCAAGGCGTTAAAGAAAAAGAGTCCAATAATCGCAATAAATAAACCAGAAGCCGTTGCGATTAACGCTTCAGCAACGCCCCCAGTAATTTTAGTCGGCTCACTACCCCCAGCACTTCCTAGAACTTGGAACGCATTAAACATACCAATAATTGTTCCCAACAGCCCCAACAAGGGGGCCATGGTTACAATGGTGTCCAAGATCCAAAGGAATCGATCAATACTTGGTGCTTCGCGCATAATTGATTCATCAAGTTTGTCAGAGATACGATCAAAATCATGATTCAAGTTATGTTCTAAAGCAGTTTTAACTACTTTACAGTGCGGTGTGTGTGAAAATCCTTCACCAAGTTTATCTAGTAACCCTTGATCAAGCGTTTCTGATCCCTCTAAAGCAGTCATCACATGTTGACCCTGGGTGTTTATTTTCCAGAAGTAATAACTTCTTTCAATAATTACAGTAAGACCAACTAACAACATGAGTGCCATTAGATAAACTATACCGCCTGAATCACCTGCTATACGTTGTATTGATTGTAAATCCATTTTAGACTCCTTTCCTCGCTAATTAAAATGTGGTTGTTAAATTCACGTTGAAAGTACGTCCAAATAATGTATACAACAATGGGTTAGAATTGACTGCTGTTGCCCCATTAAACCAAACCGGATCAAATCGGTTAGTAATGTTATTAGCTTGCAACTGAATCTCTGTATCATGGGCATAACCATAAATATGAGTGAACTTATAACCAGCAGCTAAATTCACTAAGGTATAACTTGCTAAAGTATAGTTACTGTTGTTACTTCCCCATTGACCACCAATTCGGCTTCCAACCTCTTTTGCGATAATATTTGCATTGAAGTTATTCTTGTCATATAAAACACCTAGCGCAGAGGTTGTTACCGGAGCATTGTAAATAGGTGATGAAGCTGCAGACTGAGTTCTTTCATAAGAAAAATTTCCATACAAGCTATAACCGTAACCTACTTTATATGTTGCTTCTGTATCTAAACCACTAAAGTTAGTATTTCCTGCATTGGTATACAATGTGTAACCACCAGGGCCAATACCTGCACTTTGAGTTAAATTATTATTATTAATAAAATAAGTATCAGCTGAAATACTATATCTATTTGCTTTATAAACAGTTCCTAACTGTAAGTTTTTAGTATTTTGCGGATTAAGATTAGCATTTACACCAAAAACATTATTAGCTCTGAATGCTTGTTTTGCTAGAGGTGGCAAGAAGCCTTCCGCAGCTTGAGCATAAATAGTCCAATTTTTTTGTAAATAATAATGAATATCTAAACTTGGAAGTAACGCATGATAAGTCGCACTACCATAACCAGTTACTGTTCCTGCTCCTGAGTAAGCAGCTAACTGGTCTTCATTGATCATGTCGTACTTAACACCTGGAGTAATTTCTAGATTTTTTGTGGGTCTCCATGTGTATTCAACGTATGGTTGATAAGTGTTATAGCTATTAAACCAAAGTTGATTACCTGACGCACCAAATTGGTAACCACCAGTAAAATCTGTAGCGTATTGATTGGATTGTTCTGTTTGTCTATTAACCCAAATACCCATCCCTAAGTCGTCACGTCCAAAACTATATTTACCTCTAAATACGTCACCATAGGTAGTATTTTGAGTTAATGAAGTATTACCAATTAAATCGGTTCCATTTTGAGTAAAATTAACTAACCCATTAATACTATTAACGGTTTGAGTACCAGTAAAACCATTAACAGTAGGATTATCAGTTGTATTACCACCGGGATTAGCAGTTTGTAAGTTTGTATGAGTATATTCTGTGGTAAATAACTTATTATCAAAACTCCATTTTCCGTACTGGGACTGTAGCTGAATATAATACATATAACTTGTAAAATGATCGTGATTAGCACCATAAGCATTTTGGCTTGACGGGTTAAAGTTAAGTCCTGGTGTTACACCACCATTAGCGGCAATACCATCTGGAGTACCGCCTTGAATAGCATGTTGAAACGTATCATTTACCATCCCAACCATTGTAATAGTATTATTATCATTAATCGGTTTAATTAATTTACCAAACACGTTAGTTCTTCGAACCGTATTTAATGCGTAAGCACCATCACTCTGAGAGTTATTCACATCAAGATAAGCACGTGTATCTCCATAGTTTTTTAGATCACCCGTATCAAATTCCGCACCAAACAAGCGGGTATTAAATGAACCATATTGTAAACGCGTAGTAATTCCTGCGTTTTGTAACGGATCTTTTGAGTTAACATATACAGTTCCGCCAAATGTAGCCAAACCAACAGTATCAGCACGCCCAGGGCCTCTATCAACTACTTCACTACCCATATCAGAGGCCATCATAAATTGATTTTGATGGTGTGTTTGATCGCGACCATCAGCAAAGGGAATACCATCAAAAAGAACGTTATACTGTCCATCTTGAAACCCATGAATAGATAATGTTGGTACATCTGAACCACCGTATCCATTAATCGGGGCACTAACTGCACCAGGAGTTATTCCTGCAACATCACTGTAAGTTGCATTACCTGTAAAAAAATTATTTATATATTTTTGACTAACAACTGATTGTGGTTCATAAGTTGTTAAAGATGCCTGAGAAGGGGCTTGATTAGGAGCGCTTGAAGGATCCGAAGCATAATCAGCACTTGAACCACTTGTCACTGAACCCAACGGAACACCAGAAGTAACAGAATTAAAATCAACTGCAAATGCTTGTTGTGCTACTGTTGTTGAAAAAACGGTGGTCAATAATAATTGCGTGATTAAATTAATTCTAGATTTCTTCATTGATGCCTCCTAATTAAAAAAAAGAATATGAGTGCATTCTGTAGAACTAATGTTAAAGTTTTGTTAAATAATTAATTTAAAAAAATATAAATATTTTTAAGGTAAATTTAATTCTTCATTTGCTATAAGCATAATAATAGTTATTAAGAATGAGTTTAAACTCACTCAAAACCTAATAGGGACAAGGGTTTCATGAAAATACTACTAATTGAAGATGATGCACCAATCGGAAAAAATATTGTTAAGTCACTAAAATTATCAAAATTTATTGTCGATTGGTTTCGTGATGGAGAATCTGCTTTTCAGGCAATAACTCACTCTGAATACTCTCTTTTACTACTTGATATTAATCTTCCAGGGGTAAGTGGTTTTGAAGTATTAAAAATATTACGACGTAAAAACACCAAATTACCTGTATTAATTATTTCTGCACGAGATCGCCTTGATGACCGTATTGGTGGATTAAATGACGGGGCAGATGATTATTTGATTAAACCATTTCATTTAGATGAATTGTTAGCTCGTATTAATGCATTA
>JAJZPN010000015.1 GCA_021811145.1 Pseudomonadota bacterium | reverse complement strand
TAAACATTCCTCTGGTTATACTTAAACCCTCCCAAAAAAATTTCGTCATACTGTAGAAGAAATTCTGAGGTACGTTTAATACTAGTTACACACCGATCTAGTCTTAACACCAGCTCATTGAGAGTAATTGATTTACTCAAATAATCTCTTGCCCCCATCTCTAATCCGTCAATTCTATCTTGATCACTGTCTTTGTCTGATAGGACGATTATGTATAAATTAGGATATTGTTGAGTAATAAAACTTAGTATTTGGGATCCACAACCATTATTTACTTCAATATCGATTAAACACAAATCAATTTTTACTGTTTCAAGGATTTTTTTACTGCCATATAGGTCATAACTATTGCTAACTTGCCAACCAATATGTGTAAAAGTTGTGTGAATTGCTTTTTGCCAAACTACATCATCTTCAATAATTAGAAGGTGTGGAGAAAAGATATCCATAATTAGGTTGTTTTAATTAGTTAAGTAAACTTATCACAGAGAAATTAATCTATGTATACATATATATATTACATAAGACTTAATTCATGCGACTCGTTTAAACATCTTGTGGTTAATGATTAATCCCCCTACACTAGGAATTTTGTAAATGACTAACGACAGTAAAGGCGATATGTTGAAAAAGTTTGATGTGATTATCATCGGTAGCGGTTTAGCCGGTGCTACGGCCGCCTTAAAATTAGCTGATACCCATCGTGTGGCTGTAATTACCAAACGCGATTTAGAAGATGGAGCCAGTAGATGGGCGCAAGGTGGAATCGCTGCTGTAATGGGAGATGGTGATAGCTTTGAGTCACATGTAAAAGATACTTTAGAAGCTGGTGCGGGATTGTGTGACATAGAAGCCACAACATTTATTGTTGAACACGCACCTGAGGCAATTAATTGGTTAACTCACCAAGGGGTTCCTTTTACTGAAGAGCAAGGTCAATTACATCTCACCCGAGAGGGTGGGCACAGTCATAGACGAATCGTTCATGCAGCTGATGCTACTGGTGCTGCTGTTCAAAACCAACTGTATCCTCAATTAAAGGACCATCCAAATATTACGTTATTTGATCATCATATGTTGGTTGATCTGATTACTACACGTAAATTAAAGTTGGGTGGCCAACGCTGTCTCGGTATCTATGCTTATAACGAGTTAACAGGCGAAGTTGAAACCTTTGCGGCTGCTCACACGATTCTTGCTACGGGAGGTGCCGGAAAAGTATATCTTTATACTACTAATCCCGATACTTCAACTGGAGACGGTATAGCAGCAGGTTGGCGCGCTGGTTGTCGCGTTGCTAATATGGAATTTATACAATTTCATCCTACTTGCCTATATCACCCTCATGCCAAGTCTTTTTTGATTTCAGAAGCGGTTCGTGGTGAAGGTGGTTTACTACTCTTACCAAATGGTGAACGTTTCATGCCACATCACGATCCACGCGCAGAACTTGCACCTCGTGATATTGTGGCAAGGGCAATCGATTTTGAAATGAAGAAACATGGTCTTGACTGTGTCTATTTGGATATTAGACATAAGGGATATGACTTTATCGTTAATCACTTTCCCACAATTTATGAGCGTTGCTTGTCCTTAGGAATTGATATGGCGAAAGAGCCTATTCCTGTTGTTCCAGCTGCTCATTATACCTGTGGTGGATTAATGACTGATTTATCTGGACGCACTGATCTTGAAAATTTATATGCAGTTGGAGAAACTGCTTATACCGGTTTACACGGTGCAAATCGGTTAGCCAGTAACTCTCTCTTAGAGTGCGTGGTTATTGCCACTGCCACCAGTCAATATATCGAATCACATCCAGGCAGTATTGTTGAAGAGTTACCGGCATGGGATGCAAGCCAGGTGACTGATGCAGATGAAGAAGTTGTTATTTCACATAATTGGGATGAATTGCGTCGCTTTATGTGGGATTACGTAGGTATTGTTAGAACAGATAAACGTTTAGAAAGAGCACAACATCGATTAGATTTGTTACATGAAGAAATTAAGGAGTTTTACGCAAATTTCCATGTCACGCGTGACTTACTAGAGTTAAGAAACTTGGTTCAAGTATCTGGTTTAATTGTTCGCTCAGCACAACTACGTCGGGAGAGTCGCGGATTACATTTTAGTCGCGACTATCCCGGATTACTCCCTAAAGCAATGCCAACAATTTTGACCCCTCACTTTTAATCACGCGGCTCCAATGCCAGGAATGATTCCTGGTTTTGGAGTAGTTTGACGAGCAGTAAAGTTCAGCATGCGTTCAATAGGAATTTGTGCTTTATGTAGGTATGCTTTATCTACTTGTATCTCTCCACTGCGTTCCATCAAACAGTGATACAGATTATCCAAGCCGTTCATAGCCATCCACGGACAATGAGCACAGCTTTTACAGGTGGCACTTGATCCAGATGTAGGTGCTTCAATAAAAATTTTGTCAGGATTTTGTCGGCGTAGTTGATGCATCATACCGCTATCAGTAGCCACAATAAATTCTTTGGCTGGGAGGTCTCTTGCAGCTTTTAAAATAGCAGACGTAGAGCCCACAACATCAGCAAGTGCAATAACAGCAGCAGGTGATTCAGGATGAACTAAAATTTTGGCGCGAGGAAGTTCTTTTTTAAGTTGCTCCAACTCAAAGGCTTTAAACTCGTCATGGACAATACAGGAGCCTTGCCAAAGAACCATGTCAGCCCCAGTTTGTTCTTTAATATAATTACCTAAATGTTTGTCTGGTGCCCAGAATATTGATTTGCCCAGATCACGTAGATGTTTGACAATATCAACAGCACAACTTGACGTCACTACCCAATCAGAATGTGCTTTAACTGCAGCGCTAGTATTGGCGTAAACAACCTTTACATGATCAGGGTAATGAGCTGTGGTTTGGATAAAATCATCTAATGAACAACCTAAATCCAATGAGCAATTTGCTTCAAGATCGGGCATAAGGATGGTTTTATCGGGAGAAAGAATTTTGGCTGTTTCGCCCATAAATTTCACGCCAGCAACAATTAATGTTGTGGCAGAGCTGTTTTTTCCGAAACGGGCCATCTCCAAGGAATCTGCTACTATCCCACCAGTTTCAATCGCTAAATCCTGTAAGTCAGGATGGACATAATAATGAGAGACAAGTAATGCATTTTCTTCCTTTAGTTTTTTCTTAATGGCCTCTTTAAGCCATTGTCGGCGCTCTTGATTAGGCTCTTCCACTACTCTAGCCCAAGCTTCCTCTGTGCTAATACGTATGGGGTTGTGATATTCAACTTTTATTTGCTTGTCCATTTATTTGAATCTCATAGAAAAATCAATTGCTTTGATATCTTTTGTTAACGTTCCAATAGAAATTCTTTGAACACCCGTTGCAGCATAGGTTCTCACATTCTCATTTGTGACCCCCCCAGAAATCTCTAGAGTTGCTTGTCCGCGAGCTAATGCGACTGCTTGGGTAATTGTTTCGATAGGCATATTATCCAGGAGAATCATTTTTACCCCTGCTTTTAGCGCCTCTTCAAGTTCATTGAGGGTTTCTACTTCAACTTCAATCCACTGACTAGCTTGTGCTAGTTGTTTGGCTTTTATAAAGGCCGCAGTAATCGATCCCGCTGCTAATATATGGTTTTCCTTAATTAAAAAAGCGTCGTATAAACCAATACGATGGTTAACTCCGCCCCCTACCCTGACCGCATATTTTTGAGCTAAACGTAAACCTGGTATGGTTTTTCTGGTGTCTACAATGGAGCAAGAATATCCTTTGATCGCCTCAACATAATGATGGGTTTTGGTGGCCACGGCTGAGAGTGTTTGTAGGTAATTTAAAGCCGTTCTCTCAGCTGTGAGTAAGGCCCTAGCTCTACCTTCAATAGTTACAATAGATTGATTAGGATTGACTTGCTCACCTTCTTTTACTAGCCAATTAATCGTACAAGTTGGATCAATGCGGTTAAATACTGAGTTAACCCACTCTTGACCACAAATAATAGCCTTCTCACGCGTGATAATTTCTGCTCTAGACTCTTGAACAGAATCAATTAAAGACGCAGTGATATCGCCGTTTCCAATATCTTCATTTAAAGCCAATTCGACGTGCCGAGACAATTCCTCTCGTTCAATATCGGTCAAAGTAATCTCATTCATGATTATTTTAGAAGCAGTCTTATATTAAATAAACTATTCTACTCCTCAAAACTACTTGTTGCGACGCAAAATGGGTTTGGTAGTATAATTTACTTATGCATTAAATTTACTTGGAGATAACGCATGCAGCGAACTATGCTAAAAGCTAAACTACATCGTGTAACTGTCACTCATTCTGAGTTAGGTTATGAAGGTTCTTGTGCTATCGATGAGGATTTATTAGACGCAGCGGATATTCGAGAATATCAACAAATTGATATTTACAATGTTAACAATGGTGATCGATTTACGACCTATGCTATTCGAGGTCAGCGTGGTTCAGGAATGATTTCTGTCAATGGCGCAGCTGCAAGGAAAGCACAAGTGGGTGATATTCTTATTATCGCTACTTATGCACAATATGACGAAGCAGAAATTGACAACCATGAACCGGCATTGGTTTACGTTGACGAAAAAAATACAATTAAACGTAAAGGGGCGAAAATCCCTCTTCAATCTGTATAAATTAAAAACGCCCTTTTTAGGGCGTTTTTTATATTAAAGTTTGCTGGTTAATTCTGGTACCACTTCATTTAAATCACCTACTAAACTGTAATCCGCTATAGAAAAGATGGCCGCATCGGGGTCTTTATTGATAGCAACAATACATTTTGAATTTTTCATACCAGCTAAATGCTGTATGGCGCCTGAAATGCCAACAGCAATATAGAGTTGTGGCGCGATAATTTTTCCTGTTTGCCCTACTTGGTAATCATTTGGAGCATAACCTAGATCCACAGCAGCTCTTGAGGCACCTAATGCAGCACTGAGTTTATCCGCAAGGGGTTCTAACAGTTGATGGAAATTCTCTTCACTACCAAGCCCTCTGCCACCTGATACTACAATTTTTGCACTATCAAGATTTGGGCGTGATGATTCATGTAATTGTAAGGCTATACGTTGGCTGAGTTGAGGTAAGTCTGGCAGAGCTAAGTGAGTAATTTCTGCTTGATTATCTTCATCACCCATAACAGCATCAAAAGCACTGATACGGATAGTTAAAGGAATTATGCTCTCAGTGACTTCAATATCAGCAATGAGGCTTCCTGCATAGATGGGACGACTAAAATGCGTGGCATCTTGAATAGCAATTACATCTGAGATTTGAGTCATATCTAATCGTGCAGCTACTCGAGGTAAAAAGTTTTTTCCAAAGGCGCTTGCGGGCGTTAGGATATGAGAATAATTAGTAGCAATTGATAAAACAATTTCTGTTGTTTTTTCAGGAGACTCATCCCCAAGTGCTGGATTGTCTACTACCAGAATTTTTTTTATGCCTGGTAGTTGTTTGGCTTGTGCCAGAGCGTCACCTATTTGGTAACCGATGAGTAATAAATGATTATCACCTTGTAATTTATTAGCCGCTGTAATGAGTTGCCTAACTGAACTTTTAAGACTGCTTTTTTCTAATTCTGCGATAATTAAATTTGCCATGTTATTCCTCAACCTATTACTTTTGCGTCAGTTTTTAATTTTTCAATCAGCGTATCTACACTATCAACTTTGATCCCCGCTGGACGTGGGTCAGGTTCTCTGACTTTAAGAACTCGTATTCTCGGTGCTATATCAATTTGAAGAGACTGAGCACTAATAGTCTCAAGTGGTTTTTTCTTAGCCTTCATAATATTTGGTAAGGTAGCAAAACGCGGTTCATTCAATCTTAAGTCGGTAGTTACTACGGATGGAAGTGATACATGAACAGTTTCTAACCCTCCGTCTATTTCTCTCGTTACATCCAGATGATCTTGTGTCACTTCGATCTTTGATGCGAAGGTGGCTTGTGACCAGCCTAGTAACGCTGCCAGTATTTGTCCTGTTTGATTAGAATCATCGTCAATAGCTTGTTTGCCACAAATCACGAGATTTGGTTGCTCTTTATCAATGAGTTTGGCTAAACACTTAGCTACAGCTAAGGGTTCTAGATCATAGTCAGTTTCAATAAGAATAGCGCGATCAGCTCCTAAGGCGAGTGCCGTTCTGAGAATATCTTGAGAGCTCACTTGTCCACAACTTACTGCAATGACTTCTGTCGCTACATTTTTTTCTTTTAAGCGAACTGCTTCTTCAAGAGCAATTTCATCAAATGGGTTCATAGCCATTTTCAAGCCGCTGAGTTCAACACCCGAACCATCAGATTTAGCCCTTGGTTTAATGTTGTAATCTAATACACGTTTCACAGGTACAAGAATTTTCATACAATTTAATCTCTATAAAAATAAATTAAAATTTATACTCTTTCAAATAAAGCAGCGATTCCCTGCCCCATTCCAACACACAGCGTTACTAATCCGTAGCGCCCCTTAATTCTTTTTAATCCATGGATAAGAGTTGTTGCACGTATTGCTCCAGTTGCGCCAAGTGGATGTCCTAATGCAATAGCACTACCTTGTGGATTTAATTTATCTGGATCAAATTGGCAGGTTTTTTGAACGGCTAGCACTTGAGCTGCAAAAGCTTCATTCAATTCAATCCAATCCAATTCATTACGATTAATACCATGACGGTGTAATAAGGGTGGTACTGCTTCTACAGGTCCAATACCCATAATATGTGGAGGAACCCCTGTAGTATGAAAACCAATAATTCGTGCTAACGGTGTCATGTTGTGGTCATGTAAAGCAGTTTCACTGGCAAGTAATAACATCGCTGCCCCGTCAGATAGAGGGCTACTATTTCCAGCAGTAACAGTTCCTTTGACATCAAACACAGGTTTTAGACGAGATAAACTTTCATAAGTTGAATCTGTTCGTGGGCATTCATCGTTTGTAATAACCACACTATCATTGCTCAAAGTTAAATTAGATAAATTTAATTTATTCTGGTGAGCAGATATAGGAATGATTTCCTCTTTAAAATAGCCTAATTGTTGTGCGCTAAGCGCTCTGTGATGTGATGTGAGTGCGTACTGATCTTGTTCTTCTCGGCTGATTTGCCATTGTTTTGCAAGGTTTTCTGCAGTCTGCCCCATACCTAAGGCCAGGGTTTTCCCTGTTGGATCAAGTAAAAAATCCGGATTCAATGTTGAACGAAATCCCCCCATCGGGACACGACTCATTGATTCAACTCCGCCTGCCAAAACAAGTTGAGCACTACCAATCGCAATTTTTTGGTAAGCCAATTCTATGGCAGTTAAGCCCGAGGCGCAAAATCGATTGAGTGTCATACCGGCAACAGTTGTTGGTAGATTGCTCATTAATGAAACAATTCGAGCAAGATTCAACCCTTGCTCTCCCTCAGGCATAGCACATCCCAGAATCAAGTCATTGATGGTTGAGTAATCAAAATGCGGTAAGTTTGATAGCAAGCCCTTGGTTACTTGTGAAATGATATCATCTGCGCGAATCGCACTAAATTGTCCTTTTGGAGCGCGTCCTACGGGGGAACGTTTGGCTGCGACTATATATACATCGTTTTTCATATTAGTTTTTTAGTGGTTTTCCAGTTTCAAGTATGGCTTTGATACGGTCTCTGGTTTTTTCATAACCCATAAGACTAACAAAGTGTTCTCTTTCTAATTGTAGACACCAGTCTTCATTGATTGTGGTTCCTGTATCCACTTCTCCACCGCACATCACTTGAGCAATTGCTTCCCCGATAATGGCATCATGTTCACTCATCATCCCTGCCTGTTGCCATTGGATAATTAACTGTCTTAATACGGCTAAACCGTCTTTGCCCATTGCAGGAAATGTGGATTTAATCGGTGGGCGATAACAGCTGGTAGCCAATGTTTTTGCATTATTGATAGCCACAAAAAGCAATTCTTTGCTATTTGGCACTAAGACATCACCGCTTTGACAGTATCCCATCTGCCATGCCTCTCGAGCGCTGTTGGTTACTTGTGAGAGCATAACTTGCTTATAAAACTGTTGTAATAGTGGCAAGGATTCTCTTGGATTTCCTAATTGTTGCGCTTTTTCACCGCAAAGTCTTGCTAAGGTAGTTAAACCACCTGCTCCTGGTAGTAGCCCTACTTTAACTTCAACAAGCCCGACATTAGTCTCAAAATGAACCACACGTCTATCAACATGTAAGAATGTTTCACAACCACCGCCAAGTGCATACCCGGCTACAGCAGCAACAGTTGGAATTGTGCTGTAGCGAAGATGTTGCATTGTTTTTTGAAAGATTTTCTCTTCTCTCATTAATCCTTCAGAACCTTGAGATGAAAACACGTCAAGAAATCCTTTTAGATCGCCTCCTGCTGAGAAAGGGGTTTCAGGAGACCAAATAACCAATCCAGAAAAATTCTGTTCAGCCTCAGTTATGGCTTTATCCAATGACTCTAACGCACCCGTATTAAAGGTATGCATTTTGGTTTTGAGTGTTGCGATGAGAATATCATGATCAATAGTCCATGCCCTCAGTTCATCGGTTTCAAATACAGTGGTGCCCAATTGAATGGGGTCATCCTTATTAGGTAATACTTTTTCTGGTAAATATTGACGTTGATAAACAGCTAACTGGCTATAAGGGATATAGCGTTGTTGATTTTCACTCCATGACTCATAATCTTTGTGCACGCCTTCTCTACCATCAAATACCCAATCAGGAAGTGGTTCGTTAGATAGGGCAATACCCGAATCAATATCATCTTTTATTAAATGTGCAATAGTTTGCCAACCAGCTTGTTGCCATATTTCAAAGGGGCCTTCCTTCCAACCAAATCCCCAGCGTAAAGCAAAATCAATATCTCTAGCAGTATCAGCAATATCTTTTAAATGAATGGCGCAGTAGTGGAATAAATCACGGTAGATAGCCCAAATAAACTGAGCTTGAGGATCGTTACTATATTTAGCCGCCTGTAAACGCTCAGCCCAAGAGAGCTGTAAAATCTGTTGTACGTTATCATTGGCCTTATCGCCACTTGAAATATAGTTCATCGTACTAGGGTCAAGCTTGAGAATGGCTTTTCCTTCTTTCTTATAAAAACCCTCACCTGATTTTGCGCCCAACGCTCCTTTACTAATGAGTTTTTCAACTAAGTCAGGAGTAGCATAATGACTATGAAAAGAATCGTTCGGTAGATAGTCTTGTAAGGTTTTAACAACATGCATTAGCGTATCAAGACCAACAACATCAGCAGTTCTGAAAGTAGCTGAACTCGCTCGCCCTAATTTCTTACCAGTAATATCATCTACAATATCAATAGCAAGTTGGTATTTTTTTGCTTCAATTAAGGTAAATAACATGTTAGCTACACCGACTCTATTAGCGATAAAGTTAGGTGTGTCTTTTGCACGAACCACAGATTTACCTAAGTAAGTAGTAATAAATGTTTCAAGTTCGTCGAGTAAAGCGCTATCTGTCATCTCTGTTGCGATTAATTCAACTAGATCCATATAGCGAGGTGGATTAAAAAAATGAATACCGCAAAAACGAGCACGTCTTTCAATAGGTAATTGATTAGCTAACGTCGTTAATGATAAACCAGATGTGTTTGATGCCAGAATAGCGTGCTGTGCTAAATGAGGAACGATAGTTGTATATAAACTCTGTTTCCATTCTAACTTTTCTCCAATCGCTTCAATGACTAAATCACAGTCTTGAAGATGGTGAACATGATCTTCATAATTCATGGGAGTAATGTACTGTGTGACAGTGCTGTCTCCCAAGGGGGTAGGTTTAATTTTTTTTAAATGCTCAATTGCATTAGTAGTTATGTCATTTTTATTATTGGATTTACTATTTGCTAGATCAAATAGATATACCGGAATGTTGAGATTACTACACTGTGCAGCAATTTGCGCTCCCATCACTCCTGCACCCAGTACGGCAACTCGTTTAATTATTAAATTTTTAGACATATTTCCCCTGGTCATTTTTTACTCTATTGCATCAATAATAGCTTGTCCCATTTGATGCGTAGTTGCACTGCCACCTAAATCTGGCGTCTTGGGCCCACTTAATAGTACCTTTTCGATTGCACGCATAATTGCGTCATGTGCATTTTTATAACGTGGCTCTGAGCCTAAAAAGTCCAGCATCAGTGCCCCTGACCAAATCATAGCCACAGGATTTGCAATACCTTGCCCAAATATGTCTGGAGCCGATCCGTGAACAGGTTCAAATAAAGAGGGAAACAGTCGCTCAGGATTGAGGCTTGCCGAAGGAGCTATACCAATCGTACCTGTACATGCTGGTCCTAAATCAGACAAAATATCGCCGAAGAGATTTGATGCCACGACCACATTAAAACGCTCAGGACTTAGGACAAAGCGTGCTGTCAGGATATCTATATGATATTTATCCCATTTAACATCAGGATAATTTTTAGCCATTTCTTCTACACGTTGGTCCCAGTAAGGCATGCTAATAGAAATGCCATTAGACTTGGTTGCTGAAGTTAGATGTTTTTTTGGTGTTTGTTGTGCTAGTTCAAAGGCAAATTTTAATACTCTATCTACACCATGCCTTGAGAATACAGACTCTTGAACAACAACCTCTCTATCAGTGTTAGGAAACATGATTCCACCAATAGAAGAATACTCTCCTTCAGTATTTTCTCTGACTACCCAAAAATCGATATCACCTGGTTTTTTTCCTACTAAAGGTGGGGTAATACCAGGCATAAGTCTGACCGGACGTAAATTAATATACTGATCAAACTCTCGACGAAATTGGATTAATGAGCCCCATAAAGAAATATGGTCAGGCACAACAGCAGGCCATCCTACTGCACCAAAATAAATTGCTTCAACAGTATCTAATTGGCTTTTCCAATTATCAGGCATCATTTTGCCATGTTTCGAATAGTACTCTTGGCAGGCCCAATCAAAAGGTGTAAATTTAATATTTATTTGATGAAGTTTAGCCGCTTTTAAAACGGCATTTAGTCCTTCAGGCATGACCTCTTGGCCAATGCCGTCGCCAGGGATAACAGCAATGTGATGTTCTTTCATACAATTGAGCAATAAATTGACATAGTTTATTAGTTTAACTCAATGTATGATGGAAAATAAGTATAAAAAAGAATAAATAAATAAATAATTATAAAGTATTAAAAACACAGACTTTTTTTTACCACAAGGAGGAAGGCATGTCTCAAATAACAATTAATGGCATCACCGTTGATAATCCCTTTAAAGCTCGATATGACAATTTTATAGGCGGCAAATGGGTTTCACCTGTCGATGGTCAGTATTTTTCAAATATCACTCCTATTACTAATCAGCATTTATGTGATATTCCCCGTTCTAATAGTAAAGATATAGAGCTTGCCTTAGATGCAGCTCATAGCGCTAAGGATGCCTGGGGTAAGACCTCCACCACTGATCGAGCTAATATTTTATTAAAAATTGCTGATCGAATTGAGCAGAATTTAAAAACCATTGCCACTGCAGAAACCTTAGATAATGGTAAGCCAATTCGTGAGACTATGGCAGCAGATATCCCACTAACAATTGATCATTTTCGTTACTTTGCCAGTTGCGTCAGAAGCGAGGAAGGTGGTATTTCCGAAATTGATCATGACACGTATGCCTACCACTTTAAGGAACCGTTAGGCGTTGTTGGTCAAATTATTCCGTGGAATTTCCCTATTCTAATGGCCGCTTGGAAGTTAGCCCCTGCACTGGCGGCTGGTAATTGTGTGGTCATTAAACCGGCTGAGCAAACTCCAGCATCTATATTAGTAGTAATGGAATTAATTGCCGATTTACTTCCACCCGGTGTACTCAATATAGTAAACGGATATGGTTTAGAAGCAGGTAAACCTCTGGCGTCCAATCCGCGTATCGCAAAAATTGCCTTTACTGGTGAAACCACTACCGGTCGACTCATTATGCAATATGCATCACAAAACCTAATTCCGGTCACTCTTGAGCTCGGTGGTAAGAGTCCTAATGTGTTCTTTGCCGACATTATGGATAAAGATGATGCATTTTTTGATAAATGCTTAGAAGGATTTGCGATGTTTGCTTTAAATCAAGGTGAGGTCTGTACCTGTCCGTCTCGTGCATTAATTCAGGAATCTATTTATGATAAATTTATTGAGCGAGCTGTAAAACGGGTGGCGGCAATTAAAATGGGTAATCCACTAGATCCTTCTACAATGATCGGAGCCCAAGCATCAGGGGAACAGCTTGAGAAAATTTTATCCTACATTGAATTAGGAAAAACCGAAGGAGCTCAATGTCTAATAGGTGGAGAACAGCAAAAACATGAGGGTGATTTGTCATCTGGTTTTTATGTGAAGCCTACAGTCTTTAAGGGACATAATAAAATGCGTCTATTCCAGGAAGAAATCTTTGGTCCTGTTTTATCAGTCACAACCTTTAAAGATGAAGCCGAAGCTCTACAAATTGCCAATGATACTTTGTACGGGTTAGGAGCTGGGGTATGGAGCCGAGATGGTAATACTGCTTTTAGAATGGGTCGTGCAATTAAAGCAGGTCGAGTATGGACAAATTGTTATCACTTATACCCAGCCCATGCAGCCTTTGGTGGTTACAAACAGTCAGGTATCGGTCGAGAAAACCATAAAATGATGTTGGATCACTATCAGCAAACCAAAAATCTATTGGTTTCTTATTCACCTAATGCGTTGGGCTTTTTCTAATTAACCCTTTGTAAAGGAGCGTTGTAATATGCTCCTTTACTGTTTGTTCGTCTGAGGGGTAATGATGAGTGATGTATCAAGAGTTTCTGCGACTGAAGCTGCTTTATCAGTTATTGAAGAATTAAAAAAAGTGCATGGTAATGAATTGCTATTTCATCAATCAGGTGGATGTTGTGATGGGAGTGCTCCTATGATTTTTCCAAAAAGCGAATTTTTAGTGGGCGACTCAGACATACAATTAGGTGAAATTGGTGGTATCCCTTTTTATATGCATCGCAGTCAATTTGAATATTGGCAACATACTCACTTAATTATTGACGCCATTAAGGGTAATGGTGGTATGTTTTCACTAGAGCGACCCACTGGAATGAGGTTTATTACTCGTTCCCGTTTGTATAGTGATGATGAGCTCAAGGCATTATCACCTCTTAGTTAACTCCTCCTCGTATTAAGAGGAGGAACTATATAGTTAAGCTGCGATTTGAGAAGATGATAAGGCATTAATTTTTTCTTGGGCATCACGTAACGCAGTTCGCAACCCCTCCTCTATGACTGGATGGTAAAAGGGTAATGCCAGTATGTCGTTAATACTTAAATTTAACTGATGTACCCAGGACAACAAGTGAGCTAAGTGTTCGGCATCAGGTCCAATCATTTCAGCACCAAGTAAAACGCCCGTTAATTTATCAGCATAAACTCTCAATATTCCTTTGTTTTTTAGCATTACCCTACTTCGTCCCTGGTTGCTGAAATTGACTTCACCGATAACTATTTGATCAATTTTCAAGTCGCTGAAACGATCACCGATAAGGGCTATTTGTGGATCTGAAAAAACGACACCTATGGCACTACGACGTAATCCTTTTTTTATATTTGGGTAAGTTGCAGCATTTTCTCCTGCGATTTTCCCCTCATCAGCTGCTTCATGTAAAAGTGGCACATCATGGTTAGCATCCCCTGCAATAAAGATAGGACTAGTACCGCATTGCATGGTATGTCTGTCAAATATAGGCACTCCACGCGGATCAAGTTCAATATTCAGTGCTGCTAAGTTAAGTTGGTTCACATTAGGTGCTCTACCTGTGGCTGCAATTACATAATCCACTAGGATTGTTTTTTGTATATTGTCAGGTGTCGTGTATTCTATTAAAACTGCATTGTCACGACGTTCAACTTTGATAGTGGAGACATCTGGAATATAGTTCATTTCTTCATTAAAAATAGTCAATGCTTCATTTTTAACGATTGGATCAGTAATCGGACCAATGTGGTTATCGCGTCCAAACAGATGGACATTCACATTTAACCGATGCAAGGCCTGCCCTATTTCTAAACCAATTACTCCTGGACCAAAAACAGCCACTGACTGGGGTAAATCTTGCCATGAAAAAATATCATCATTAACAATAACACGATCTCCAAGCTCTTTTAAAAAAGGAGGAACAACAGGTGAAGAACCTGTCGCAATAACTGCTTTATTGAAAGTGATTTCAGTATGGTCATCAATCATTAATTGATTAGGATGGGTAAACCGGGCGTAACCGATGATTTTATCCTCCTCAGGGATTGAGTCAACTCCTTCAATGACAAAGCCAACAAAACGATCACGTTCTGTTCTCACCCGTGCCATCACATTTACTCCATTGACAGTGGGGGCTGTCTTGGTTTCGATCCCAAATTGAGAAAAACGACTATGCGAATGATGTGCTTCAGCAGCAGCAATTAATAACTTACTTGGCATACATCCTACCTTGGCACAAGTTGTGCCATAGGATCCTCCTTCAATAAGTATTACTTTTTGATTGGCTGATTTAATTGCTCGGTATGCAGCAAGCCCTGCTGTTCCAGCGCCAATAACTACGTTATCAATAGTTATTTTTCTCATGATTTACTCCTATAGTATTACTATTACTATTACTATTACTATTAATTTATTTAGCCTGACTAGGATTTGCTTTAATCCAGCTCTCTAATTCGTCTGCTCCACCAATGTGTATGCCATTAATAAACACTTGTGGGACTGTTCCACGCTGGGTAATAGCGCCAACTGTTTTAGATCGGATAGCAACTGGTAATACTATTTCTGCATAGTTATAACCTTGTTCCTTTAAAATAGCTTTTGCTCTGGTGCAATGTGGGCAGCCCTCACGAGTTAATATAGCGACTTGGTCAGGTTTTTTAGCGTTGGGATTAATAAAGTTCAACATGGTATCTGCATCAGAGACTTCAAAGGGATCCCCTTCTTTATCAGGCTCTATAAATTGTTTCACTACAGTTCCGTTTTTAACTAACATAGAATAACGCCATGATCGTTTCCCAAACCCTATGGCACTCTTATCAACAAGCATATTCATTTTTTCTGTGAATGTGCCGTTACCATCAGGAATCATCGTAATGTGTTCAGCTTCTTGGTCTTTTGCCCACTCATTCATGACAAAGGTATCGTTAACTGAAATACAGATGATTTCATCTACCCCTTCATTAAAAAATGCACTTGCTAATTCGTTATAACGAGGTAAATGAGTGGATGAGCAAGTTGGTGTAAAAGCACCGGGTAAAGAAAAAACGACTACTGTACGATTGTTAAAAATGTCATCTGAGTTGATTTCTTTCCACTCATTTCCAATACGTACCGGAAAGGTAACTGAGGGTACTTTTTTGCCTTCATGGCTTGTAAACATAATGATCTCCTAGAGTGATAAATAATTGATTGGCTGTTGTTGTATTCACTTTACTGAGAGATGTACAATAAATCCAATTGATTGTTTCTATTTCTCTGATAGTTAAAATTTATCAGTAATAAATTGGATTAATAATTATGAATATCAATGAGTTGCGGTATTCTGTGGCAGTTGCTCAAGAAAAAAACTTTAGAAAAGCAGCAGAAAAATGTTTTGTTAGCCAGCCTGCTCTCTCAACCGCCATTCAGAAATTAGAAGAAGAATTAGGGGTAAAGCTATTTGAGAGAAGTAAAAATAGCGTCACTCTAACCGCAGTAGGTGAAACAATAATTGCTCAAGCAGTAACAATACTAGAAGAAATCGATAAATTAAAGTTATTGTCTAAACAATCACAAGACCCATTAGTGGGACAGATAAAATTAGGGGTGATTTATACAATTGGTCCCTATCTGATCCCTGATTTAATTAGCCCATTGCATCAGTTAGCTCCTCTTATGCCAATCAGTGTTGAGGAAAACACCACAGATAAAATGGCAGATTGGTTAAAGCAAGGTAGTATTGATGTTGCGATTGTAGCCTTACCCTTTGATATCCCTGGGGTTGAAACGACATCACTTTATAAAGAAACTTTTGATGTGATTGTACCTAAAAACCATCCTTGGACAAAAAGAACACATATCGATCCATTGGAGCTTGCTCATGAAAAAGTTCTGTTATTGTCATCGATTCATTGCTTTAGTGCCAAAATTCTACAGTTATGCCCTGAGTTAAGTGTTCATGGTGCACAAATACAGCAAGGAAACAGTCTCGAAACCATAAGAAATATGGTTGCCTCTGGGCTAGGGATTAGCGTCCTTCCAAGCTCAGCTAATCGCAAACTCTATCAGACTGATTTAATACATGTTGTGCAATTCAATGCACCTATACCAACTCGTGAGGTGGGACTTGCTTTTAGAAAAGGGTATCCAAGAGAGGCGGCGCTCAAGGTAATCAAACAGGCTATTAAACAATTATCACTACCAGGTATTGATTTCACTTTTTAGAGTGGTCTCTTTTTCTTAATAAAAAGACAGCAGGTACCATCAATACAAACAGTAACGCTAAGCGTTTAAAGTTATCTAAAAATGCCAACAACTGGGCTTGTTGATAGGCTAAATTAAATACAATTGCATTGGCTGTTTGATTTAAATCTGAGGGCATTAACCCATATTGTTGAATGAGTAGTTTTAATTGAGCAATTTGCGAGTCATATAAATGATGATAAGGATCAAGGTGTCCTACTAGATAATTAAGGTGTACTTGACTGCCTTCAGTCAGCCAAGTTTGAACTAAGGCGATCCCAAAGCTACCCCCTAGATTTCTGGATAAATTAATCATCGCTGAGGCACTGCTACTTTTCACAAGAGGTATTTCCGCAAAGGCAGCGGTATTGATCGGTACAAATAAAAACCCCAAACCAATTCCTTGAACAATTCTCAATAAAGCCATGGTAGCGTAATCTGTTTGCATGTTTAAATGAGAGAACATGACTAATGAAAATATATTTAAAGCTAAGCCAATTAAAATAAGTTTCCTGACATCTGTTTTATTAATTAGATAGCCAATCAGCGGCATAAAGAGTAATACTGCAAACCCCCCAGGCGACAACAACATACCCGCATCGGTAGCTGAATAACCCATAAGTATTTGCACGAAAAGAGGTAATAATAATGTGCTGGAAAATAACACAAAGCCCAGCATAAAAATCAAAATATTGCTGATTAAAAAATTTCTCTCTTTAAGCAATGAAAAATCCATCATTGGATTTTTCTGTCGTAATTCCCAAAAAGGCAAGATCAGTAAGGTAACCACTGAAATGACAGTTAAGACAATAATGAAGTTTGAGCCAAACCAATCATCCTGCTCTCCTTTATCCAATACAATTTGAAGACAACCAAAGCCTAGAGCCATTAAAATAAACCCTATTGAATCTATTTTGAAGGTGCTTGCTAACAATGCTTTTCGTCGTTCGTTAAAATGGGGAGGATCGTGCACCCATAATTGAGTTAGGTAAAAAGAAATAATTCCAATTGGTACATTAATTAAAAAAATCCAACGCCAAGTAAATGTGTCGGTAATCCACCCTCCTACTGTAGGACCTATAGCAGGAGCCATAACCGTGGTGATGCCATAAACAGCAAAAGCCATCCCTCGCTGATGAGGTGGAAAAGTATCTGACAAAATGGCTTGTGATGATGGTTGTAGTCCACCACCACCGATACCTTGTAGAGTTCTAAACACAATAAGAGCAAACAAGTTTGGCGCCATTCCACACAAGAGTGAGCTAATAGTAAATAATGCAACACAAATCAGATAAAATCGTCTTCTACCCATCAAATTAGATAACCAACCACTCATAGGAAGAATAATGGCGTTTGAAACAAGATAGGAGGTTAGAATCCAGGTGGATTCATCTTGACCTGCTGCTAAATCGCCAGCAATATGTCTTAACGATACATTAGCAATAGAAATATCAAGTACTTCCATAAATGTGGTTAGTGCCACTGTTACTGCCACTAACCAAGGATTAATGGTGTTCGGTCGGTTGGTATCGTTAGAGACGAGTGTTGTCATCGAGATATACGGTAGGTGTCACTGACATACCAGGAGCGAGATGACTCAAGGAATTGATAGGCTCATCAAAGACAATTTTTACGGGTACACGTTGTACTATTTTGACATAATTGCCAGTAGCATTTTCTGGGGGCAAAAGACTAAAACGAGATCCGGTTCCATTTTGAATACTATCAAT
Organism: Pseudomonadota bacterium; assembly: GCA_021811145.1. GTDB lineage: Bacteria > Pseudomonadota > Gammaproteobacteria > Burkholderiales > Ferrovaceae > PN-J185. Next base: position 17,159 of record JAJZPN010000015.1, on the reverse strand, counting down.
ATGACCATGAAAATCATGTGATGGAAAAGCATCTACTTTAATGATTACTTTTTCACCTGGATGCATTTTAGTCAGTTGCGTTTCTTTAAAATTAGCAATAACCCATGGTGCATCATACACAATTCCCATTACGGCATTGCCTGGTGCCACCAACTGACCAATTGATAAATTCTTTCTTACAACATGTCCTGATACAGGCGCAATTAACTTAGTGTAAGAGAGATTAAGTTGTGCAGCCTTTAAATTGGCTTGGGCCTCCTCAACGCTAGCCTGCCCTCCTTTGGCTTGATCTTTCTTTACCGCTACTTGTTTTGGTGCGGTTTGGGCTTCATTTAATTTAGCTAATGCAACCTCAACCGCAGCCTTTGCAGACAGATAAGCTCTTTTTTGTGCTTCTAGATTGGCTTTTGCAGCGATTTTATTTGCTGTTACTTTATCAAGACGTTGTTTTGATATTTCATCTTTATCATAGAGTGCTTGATAGCGAATTAAATCTGCAGCGGCCAGTTGTGATTGTGCTTCGGCTGCTGTAACAAGAGATTGAGCCTGTTCTGCAAGTGCTTTTGCAGAGAGAAAATTATTTTTTGCTTGGCTGATAATGGCGGTAGTGGTTTCTTCGGTAAGTGTCACATCATGAATTGATGCACCATGACGTGCGATGGCTGCATCTAAATTAGCCTGAGCTTGATCAACTTGAACTTGAAAGTCTCGTGGATCAATTTCTGCCAATAGATCGCCTTGATTTACCCATTGGTTATCATTTACTTTGACTTGTAAAATATAACCATTAATATGAGGTGAAATCTGTACAACATTGGCTTCAATAAACGCATCATCTGTGGACTCACGATTATGGTTATATATCCATGCGATAAACAATATAACAAAGATAGATAAGATTAGTATTAATACAAGCTTTCTAAACTGCGCTTGTTTAAATAAAGGAGTTGCAGGAGTCTTTTCACTATTGGTTGAATCACTCATGTTTGATGATTCCTTTATCATTACCTGAATAATTGATTTTACCGCGTGCTAGATCAAAGTTTATCCAAGCAATATGTTGACTGGCTAAGGCATTGTCAAATTGTGTTCTAGCTTGGGCAAGAGTGGTTTGAGCGTCCACCACCTCTAAATTATCAGCTACCCCATTTTTATATCGATCACTGGCTTGATTCATCAATTTCATTGCTAACTCAAGATTTTTTTGAGCATGTTGTAGCTCATCAATGGTAGTTTGTAATGCATTGAAAGACACTCTTACATCTTCATCAACTTGTGCTTTAGCGTCTACTAACTGTAATTTAGCTTGGTGGAGCTGACTAAAAGCGATATTTTCTTCAGCTTGGGTTGCTCCTCCATTCCATAATGGCATAGATAAGTAAACCCCAATACTATAAACATGGTAATCGTTAATTACCGGTGTTACTCCAGATGGGCCTAGCGCACCTTGCACACCAACTGATGGGAGATAGGCGTCTTTTCTTGCCTGTAGGGTACTGGCACGGGCGCTGATTAATGCTTCATTGGCCAAAATCTCTGGCCTAGAAACTTCAGCATCATTAATAGCACTTTCTAACCCTGGGATGGATAACGTCATGATAGATAATTTATCTGTTAAATTTAAGGGGGTATCTAATGCGATACCTAGTGCTCGTTTGAGTTTTGTTTGACTGTCATCAACAAGTGATTGAGAAGCTCTTAAATTATATTGATATTGTGTGGTTTGAGTTTGTGCACGAACTACATCTACACCTGTACTAATACCGTGTTTTTTTTGATCGCGGGTTAACTGTTCTAGTTCTTGAGCTAAATATAAATTGGCTTGGGCCGTTTTCAATTCTTCTTTAGCCCTTAATAAACTAATATAAGCGTAAGCTGCATTGGCTGCTATCTCTTGAAAAGTAGCTTGAGCTTTGAGCTCAGTTTGTCTTGTATACCATTGCGAGGCCTTAAGATCATTCCACAGTGATAAATCAAATACTTTTTGTGATAACTCTACACTACTCGCAAAACTATTAAATGGTCCAATTAATACAGGAAAACCAGGTAAGGTAAATCCTTGTGCTCTCAAGTTGACACTTTGTCGCAGTTGATAGGCGGATAGAGATAAATTGGGTAATAGGCTTGCACGTTGTAATTGTTGATTGGCAAGTGACTCATCAATCATGGCCTTTGCAATCTGACTCTGAGAATGGTTTTCTACTGCCATCTGCATGGCTTGAGATAAATTGATGGTGAGTGTTTCACTTGCCGAAACTGTACGGATCCATAATAAAAGAATACTAGCTAGAAGAATAAAGCGACTTTTCATATTAGTTATAGCAATGCTCTGCAGCCGGAAATTGACCTGATTTTACTTCATCAATATAGAGTTTTACTGCCTCTTCAATAGATCCTGTTTCTTTGATAAAGGCTTTAACAAAACGAGGAGGAATGTATGCACCAAGTCCTAGCATGTCATAAATCACTAGAACTTGACCACTACATTTAGGACTTGCACCAATCCCAATGGTAGGTATCGAGACTTGTTCACATACTTGATCAGCAAGTGTGTGCGGAACCGCTTCAATTAGTAATAATGACGCTCCTGCTTGCTCAAGTAATTGTGCAGAGTGAAGAATAGATTGTGCATCTTTTTCAGCTCGTCCTTGAACTTTAAAGCCGCCAACTTGATTTACAGATTGTGGCGTGAGACCAATGTGGGCACAAACGGGAATACCTCGTTTGACTAAAAATTCAACCGTGTCGCACATTTCCACACCACCTTCAATTTTTACCATTTGTGCACCTGCTTGGATAAGCTTTACTGCATTTTTAAAAGTCTCCTGTGGAGAGACTTGCGAAGTACCAAATGGCATATCAGACAAAATAAAGGCGTTTTTTGAGCCACGACATACGCATTGCGTATGGTAAATAACATCTTCCAAGCTAACAGGTACCGGTGAGTCGTGTCCTTGCACAACCATACCTAAGGAATCACCGATTAAAATTGCATCAATACCTTGCTCTTCTAGTACTCGTGCAAAACTTGAGTCATAGCAAGTAAGCATTGCAATTTTTTCACCTTTACTGGCCATAGACTGTAAATCAAGTATCGTCTTTCTCATGGTCTATATTAGGCTTTAATAATAGGTAATTGATAAATACGTTGTTTAGTGAGTACATACAGTGCATTACATACTGCAGGAGCAATCGGTGGGGTACCTGGTTCCCCTACTCCTCCTGGATTTTCTTGAGTATCAATTAAAAATACATCAACTGGTGGAACCTCATCTAGTCTTGCGACTGGATAATTATTAAAGTTGTCTACCTGTGGATGGCCGTTTTTAAAAGCGACTTCTCCATATAAGGCTGCAGACAGGCCAAAAACCATGGCTCCTTCAAGCTGGGCTTTAACATTATCAGGATTTACTACGGTTCCTACATTCGCAGCGATAACAACTCGATGAAGTTTGGGTTTGTTATCCACAAGTGATAACTCAACCATTTGAGCCACCACACTACCAAACGATTCAACAATGGCCACACCGCGAGCATGTCCGGAAGGAAGAGTACTATTCCAATCAGACTTGTCTTTTAACAGTTTAAGAACTGCATAATGTTTTGGACTGTTTTTTAAATGTTTCAGACGAAACTCTAATGGGTCAGTTTTTGCTTGATAAGCCAGCTCATCGATAAAAGATTCACTAAAAAATGAATTTTGCGAATGCCCTACTGAACGCCAGAACCAGGTTCTGACTCCAGAGTGAAGGTCTGCCCATTTAACATTAAAATTAGGGATCAAGTAAGGAATATTGTGTAACCCTTCGACAGAAGTTTGATCTACCCCATCCTTGATTAAGGCTTTTTCAAAACCTGTGCCCTCGGCGATTGAGTCGGTTGCAGTAATCGCTTTAATTTCAGAAATCATACCACTGCTATCTATACTTCCTTGGAGCTGACATAGAGCTGTTGGACGATAGTAGTATTGCGTTAAATCATCAGTTCGGTCATAAACAACTTTTACAGGCGTTAATATTTGTTTGGAAAGTTGCACTGCTTCCATTACAAAATCAGGTGCGAAACGTCGTCCGAATCCACCGCCTAAATATTGGGTGTAGATATTAACTTTTTTAGTTGGTATGCCGGTTAACTCACTAATCATTTGTTGATTAGGACCTTGTGCTTGTGTCCCCACCCATACTTCAACCTGATCATGTTGTACCCAAGCAGTACAATTTAGTGGCTCCATGGGAGCGTGAGCAAGAAATGGTGCGAAGTAAGTAGATTGAATTGTATTTGTAGCTGTGCTGGGAGAGGAGCTGGATCTATTAACAGCAGTTTTAGCTGCGTCAGGAGAGGCTATTAGTTTTTTCATTTTTTCTAATAGATCACTAGAGTTCAGAGAGGCATCAACAGGATTATCCCATTCAACCTCAACACTCTTACGTGCTTGCATTGCAATCCAAGTATTGTCAGCAAGTACTGCAACTCCTTCACAAGTTGGAGAGTTCACTTTTAGTACATAATGAACGCCATTGATTTTTTTTGCTTTCTCATCTTTAAAAGATTTTACCTTAGCGCCAGGATGTGGGCTTCTAATGATAGATGCCACTAACATACCAGGCAATTGAATATCCATTCCAAAGCGAGCTCTACCTGTTGATTTTGCTAAATTATCAACCCGCGGCATAGATTGACCGATTAATTTAAATTGCTCTGGTTTTTTTAATGTCACTTTGGATGGAACTGATAATAAACTTGCTTCGTGTGCTAGACCACCAAAGTTTGTACGATGTATTCCTGAATGAACGATCCCATTACTTATATGGACAGAATCAATAGAGACTTTCCATTTCTTCGCAGCGGCTTGACGTAACATTTCGCGAGCTGCAGCACCTGCTTGACGCAATGGTAGCCACATTGCTCTAACTGATGTAGAACCTCCGGTGGCTTGAGTATGGAACCAGGGGTGAGCATAAATAGGATCAGCTGGAGCAAACTCAACTCTAATATTTTTCCAATCAGCATCCATTTCTTCTGCTAATAGCATGGGAAGGGATGTATTCACGCCCTGCCCCATTTCAGATTTATCAACTAGGATAGTCACTACACCATTGGGTTCAATCTTTACCCAAGGATTAGGTGTGAAAGTATCGGTTTTGGTGTCTGCAAAAGCGCCACGGTTTAAACCAACCGCAAAACCGCCAGTTGCTAGAGCAATGACTTTAAAAAAATCTCGTCGAGTAATAGTGACCGTCATAATTTCACACCTTAATGATTATTTTTTATTGTTCGATAAACGTTTAATTAAACTTGAGGTATCCCATCTTCCCCCGCCTAGCTGTTGTACATCTGCATAAAACTGGTCAACTAAAGCAGTTAATGGCAGGGTTGAACCATTTTTTCTTGCTTCATCTAGAACTAAATTTAAATCTTTACGCATCCAATCAACAGCAAAGCCAAAATCAAATTTGTCCTGAAGCATTGTTTTACCACGGTTTTCCATTTGCCAAGATTGCGCTGCTCCTTTTGAGATAACATCAAGTACTAGGTTACCATCAAGTCCTGCTTGTTGTGAAAAATGTAACGCTTCTGATAATCCTTGAACAATTCCTGCAATACAAATTTGATTAACCATTTTGGTTAACTGTCCCATACCGTGTGTCCCCATTAAGGTGACAGCTTTAGCAAAGCATTGCATAACTGGTTGAGCCCTCTTAAAGTCAGCTTCCTCTCCACCACACATTACCGTAAGTTGACCTTTTTCTGCTCCTACTTGCCCACCTGATACAGGTGCATCAATAAAGGCTGAGTGTTGCTTCAGACAAGCAAGACTAATTTCTCGAGCAATTTCCGCGGAGGCTGTTGTATGGTCAATTAATATCGACCTAGGCTGAAGTCCGGCGAGAATTCCCTCTTCTCCATACACAACACTCCTAATATCTTGATCGTTACCAACACACATCATGACAAACTCGGACTGCAGCGCTGCATCCTTAGGAGTCTTTGCAATCTTTCCTTGAGGATACTGTGAAAGCCATGCTTCTGCACGTTTTGCAGAACGATTGTATACAGTTACTTCGTGACCCTGTTGCAACAAATGACCAGCCATTGGGTAACCCATCACGCCAAGTCCGATAAATGAAACTTTACTCATAACAATCATTACCTTATTAGTTAGTAAAAACCATATGAAATTGGACAGTTACTGCATCAGCTACCGTATCAGGATCAGCCCATACCCCTTGTCCAATTTGAAATGCACCTCGTGATAAAACAAATTGCCCATCTGCCACATATTGTGCTCCTTGATGGGTTAATACAAGTGGTATTTTAATGGTTTTTTTAATGTTTTTGATAGATAAAATACCTTCTACTTGGTAATGCTGATTGTCTGTCTTTACGATATTGGTAGACGTGAATTCTGCATTAGGAAACAGTGCAATATTGAACCAATTTTTACCCTTCGCCTCATCTTCAGTTTCTTGAGAAGCAAAATCAACGCTTGCTAATGCAACAACAAGATGGGCATGACTAGCTTTAGGGTTACTATCATCAAAATGAATATTCCCATCAAACGACTTAAACTCTCCCTGCACAGGTGCCCCTTCTTGCTTTATTGTAAAAAGTAATTTGCTTTGTTGAGGGATAATTCCAGCCAATGAATAAGTTGAAAACAATCCCAATAGACTGTTCAATAACAACAATTTAATAATCCTGTTTTTCATTGTTTTTTCCTTAAAACATCATTCTTGACAAAATATTTACACGGTCTTGTATTTGATGTTTCAGTGCCCCAAGTATATGTAATCCAACTAATGTTACCAATACCCAATTAAGTGTTTTATGAAGTTCTTTTAGTACGTTTGATAATTCCTTATTTTTCATCACTAAATCAGGTAAGTGAATCACATTGAAATACACCACGGACACGCCAGCAGCAGAACTGTGGAGCCACCCTGTTAACGGAACAAGTAGTAGCAAGAGATAAATCAAACCATGTACACCGTGAGATAGTTTTTTCTCCCAATCTTTAAATTGATTCGGTAATTCAGGTGGTTGGTGAGTAAGACGCCAGACTAATCGAATAACAAATAATCCCAGTACTGTGATACCAATCCATTTGTGGTAGGCGTAAAGTTTGAGTTTTAAGGGTGACAGTTCAAGGTCAGACATATAAAGCCCAAGAGGAAAAGCACACAGTATTAAGAGCGCAATAAGCCAATGTAAGCTGATAGCTGTTTTAGTATATTTTTGGATCATGGTTACTCCTTTGGTTGGATTTTAGTACGCGTACGAACTAAATTGTACCAATTATCCTAATTTAAATAAAGTACGGAAGTTAGCGGATGTTTGCTGGGCTACTTCTTCGGAACTGATTCCCTTTAATAAGGCGATTTCCTCTGCAACTTTAACAACATAAGCTGGTTGGTTGATTTGTCCTCGATAGGGTGTGGGGGCTAAATAAGGTGAATCCGTTTCAATGAGTAAACGATCTAGGGGAAGCGCTTTTACCGTCTCTTTTAGTTGTTTTGCATTTTTAAATGTAACAATTCCAGAAATAGAGATAAAAAAGTTTTCATCAATGGCGGCGTGGGCAACATCTAAGGATTCGGTAAAACAATGCATTACCCCACCAATCTCTCGTGCTTTTTCTTCTCTCATGATTTTCAAAGTATCTGAGGCGGCTTGTCTTGTATGAATAATTAACGGTTTATTGGTTTGACGGGCAGCTTGAATGTGAACCCTAAAGCGCTCACGTTGCCACTCTAAGTCACCTTGTAAACGATAATAATCAAGGCCCGTTTCTCCTATACCAATAACTTTTGAATGCTGAGCGAGTTGAGTAAGACGATCTACTGTGGGCTCTTCAATATCCTCGTAATCTGGATGAACTCCAACCGTGGCATACCAATTGTCGTTTGATTCTGCTACTTTTAATACTTCGTTAACAGTTTCTAAATTGACAGAAATACATAAAGCACAATTCACTTGAGCTTCTAACATAGCCAATTTAATTTGATGGATATTGTTATACAACTCAGTAAAGTTTAAATGACAGTGTGAATCGATATACATAGTAATAAATAGAAAAATTAATAAAGATAACGATTAATCGGCAACCAAGGAATCAATAAATCCTCGATAAATAACTTGGCAACTAATGGATGAAATTGATATCGTTTTGCATTTTTTAATTGATGTTCCCAGTGAAGTAAATCAAATAAAATATAGTCATTCATTGGCTTAGCGCTAAATTCTGTGTCCTTGTGAAACCATTTTTGTTGCGTGAAATGATGTGCTATTAAATCAACACTCCACTTGTGAGTCCAGTCTAGCCAATATTCAAGAGGGATTTTTTGTGCTAACGCTGATAGTTCGAGCAATTGAACTTGATTTTTATTTAATAGAGTTAGATAGGGTTTTCGCAATTCTTCGGCACCCTGATCAATTGCTCTTTTCAGTGATAGAGGTGTGCCATATACAGACAATAAATAATCTGCCTGGTGTTGTGGGATATCAAGATAATTGAACGCATCTTGAGCATTAGGCTGATTTAAGCGAAGCTTTTGGCAACGACTTAAAATAGTAGGTAGAATTTTTTTTATATCATTAGCAACTAATATGAATAATATATTAGTTGGAGGTTCTTCTAATGCTTTTAATAGTGCATTAGCAGCGTTAATGTTTAACGCATCTGCTTGTTCTATAAAAACAATCTTATAACCTTGACGCTGTGCCCCTACAGTTAAAAAAGAGCCCAGTTCGCGAACTGCATCAATATTAATATAATGTGTTTTTTTTTCTTTATTTTTATCCTCAAGCGGTTTTTCTTCCCCATCTTGAGTATTATTGTTTTCTATACTGAGAGTGATTAAATCTGGATGTTGTTTCTGCATCAACCAATAACAAGATTGGCACTTACCACAGGGTTGATGATCAGAGAGCGGTGTAGCACATAATAGAGCTTGAATAAGTGTTTGAGCAAAATCAACTTTACCAATACCCTGAGGGCCATAAATGAGTAAAGATTGAGGAAAGATCTTCTTTTTACTTATTAGTTGGTTAAAACTATTATTATGCCAAGGCAGCATTATGCAAGTCGCTCATTAAGTATATTAATGACAGTTGTTTTTAAATCAGTTAAATTTGCAGCAGAATTAATAACCACGATTCTATCTGGGTTGTTACGTGCTCTTTCTAAATAAGCATTTCTAACTCGATCAAAAAAATACCGTTGCTCTTGTTCAAATTTATCCGGCTGAGCAGTTGATTGTGCTACTCTTTGTTGAGCAATTGTAGGATCAATATCAAATAATAAGGTTAAATCAGGTGTCCTTGCTTCAACCCAGGTGGCTAATGTGGTAAGAATATCCCAATTAACTCCCCTTCCTCCCCCCTGATAAGCAAAACTGGCATCTGTAAAACGATCACTTAATACCCACTTTCCTTGATTTAGTGCAGGTTCAATTACAGTTTTAATATGCTCATTACGTGCAGCAAACATGAGTAAAGTTTCGCTCATGATATCCATTTTTTCATGCAGAACCATCTCTCTGAGCTTTTCTCCAAAAGGGGTCCCTCCTGGCTCTCGTGTGCAGACTACCTCTTCACCTTGGTTTGTAATCCAATCAGATATCTTTTTAATATGAGTGCTTTTTCCAGCACCATCTATTCCTTCTAGGGTAATAAAACGTGATTTTTTTCTCATATTAACTAATTAGTGAGATGAATGGATTTGATACTTTAAGACGGCTTGATTATGTTCTGCAAGAGTTTTAGAAAAATAATGTGTGCCATCACCCTTAGCGACAAAATAAAGAGCGGTATTGTGTTCTTCGGGATGTAACACTGCATTAATAGCAGTTAAGCTTGGATAAGCTATGGGGGTGGGGGGTAATCCATTTCGAGTATACGTATTATAGGGACTATCGAGCGTCAAATCATGATGATGCAATTTTCCTGAATAATGGGCTCCTAAACCGAAAATAACCGTTGGATCGGTTTGTAATCTCATGCCAATTGATAATCTATTGAGAAACACAGCTGCAATTTTTGGCTGTTCTGCGATGCTTGCAGTTTCTTTTTCCACAAGTGAGGCCAGTATAAGAGCTTGATAAGGGGAAGTGAGAGTTGATTCTACGGATCTTGATAGCCATAACTTATTAAGATGAACGTCCATATTATTTTTTGCCCGTTTAAGTATTTTTAAATCGCTGTCTCCGCGATTAAAAAAATAGGTATCAGGATAAAAAATTCCCTCTAGTGAGTCTACTTCAAGATTTAATTGTTTTTTTATTTCGCTAAAAGTGAGTTGATTAAGTTGGTGAGTCAGATTAGGATTGTTTTCTAACTCATGTTTGAGTTGATTAAAATTCATTCCATCAATAATCTTTACTTCAAAATCTATTGCGTCTCCACGTGAAATTTTAGTCAGTAATTGAAAGGCAGAAATACCTTCTTTAAATTCATAACTTCCAGCTTTTATGTGGGTTTGAAGACCAAGTAATTTGCCAATAAAAACAAACGTATACGGCTCCCAAATAAATTTTTTCTTAGTTAAATCTTTAGCAATTCCTTTTAAGCTCTGTCCTGACTTAAGTTCATAGATTGCGTTATCCGAGGAAATAGAAAGTGGAAATTGATAGAAAATTACAATCCAAACAGACAGAGGAATAACTAATAAAACGATCAAACGTAGGAGTCTAGTCATGATCGTTTTATTTTGGTCTATTTAAATCGTTGAAATATCAGTGTACCGTTTGTACCACCAAAACCAAAGGAGTTAGACAATACGGTATTTACTGTCATTTCTCTTGCAGTATGAGGAACATAGTCAAGATCACATTCGGGACTTGGATTATCTAGATTAATAGTAGGTGGGACTACATTGTGGTGAATAGCCAATACTGAAAATACGGCCTCAATACCACCTGCAGCACCTAATAAGTGACCGGTCATACTTTTGGTTGAGCTAATTGCCACTTTATTAGCATGATTACCGAGGGCACGTTTCACAGCAGTAGTCTCACCCAAGTCACCTAACGGTGTTGAGGTACCATGGGCATTGATATAATCAACTTGATCAGGATTAATCATGGCGTTTTTCATTGCATTGATCATACTTCTTCTTGCGCCATCACCGTCTTCAGGAGGAGCTGTAATATGATGGGCATCAGCACTCATGCCGTAGCCCGTTAACTCACAATATATTTTTGCACCACGTGCCTTAGCATGTTCTAGTTCTTCTAAAACTAAAACCCCTGCTCCCTCACCCATGATAAATCCATCCCTATCTTTGTCCCATGGACGGCTTGCTTTGGTAGGATTATCATTTCTTGTACTTAATGCTCTTGCTGCACAAAAACCACCAATACCTAAATCATTAATTGCTGATTCAGCACCACCGGCAATCATCACATCGGCGTCACCATATTCAATGATACGAGCAGCATCACCAATACTATGGTTACCTGTTGTACAAGCGGTTACTAAGGATAAGTTTGGTCCTTTCAACCCATACATAATTGAAAGGTTACCTGAAATCATATTAATAATACTGCCTGGGATAAAGAATGGAGAGATTTTTCTTACCCCTCCCTCTAAGTAGGCGTTATGTGTCTCAGTAATCATGGGTAAACCACCAATTCCTGAGCCAATACATACGCCTTGTCTTTCTGCATCAACAGGATGTTCTTTTAATCCTGCATCTTGAATGGCTTGAATAGCAGCAATTAAGCCAAAATGGATAAAAGTATCCATACGTCGGACTTCTTTAGGATTGAGATAGTGATTTACGTCTAGATTATGTACTTCGCCTGCAATTTGGCAAGGCATTTGAGACGCATCAAATTTACTGATAGTCCTAATTCCAGATCGACCGGCTGTTAAGTTAGTCCAAGCTTCACTGACAGTATTACCAACAGGAGAGACAATTCCTAGGCCAGTTACAACGACTCGACGACGCGTCATATTAGGTTATTCCTCAATACAAACGGGCAGAACGATGGCTCTGCCCGAATTATAAATATCAACTACCGTATTACGCTTTTAAATGACTATTAACGTAATCAATAGCCTGTTGTACTGTAGTAATTTTTTCTGCTTCTTCGTCAGGAATCTCACATTCAAATTCCTCTTCCAAAGCCATAACAAGTTCAACGGTATCAAGCGAGTCAGCGCCTAAATCATCTACAAATGAAGAACTATTTTGGATGTCTTCCTCCTTGACGCCCAACTGTTCGGAAACGATTTTTTTGACTCGCTGTTCAATATTTGACATGGGTTCTATCCTTTTTTTCTAGGGTGTAACAAAAAACAACATTATTTTATCAGAACATATTCAATCTAGCACAGCCAATTTAATCCATGGCCATTCCGCCATTTACATGGATTGTTGCGCCGGTTATATAATCTGCCTGATGAGAGGCTAAAAAAGCCACTGCATACGCTATATCCTCAGGTTTTCCAAGCTTTCCTAAGGGAATAGCAGACAACAGTGATTTTTGTTGGCTTTCATCTAATACTTTTGTCATATCTGTATCGATAAATCCAGGAGCGACACAATTAACTGTAATACCTCGACTTCCTAATTCTCTTGCCAGGGACTTAGTCATACCAATTAAGCCTGCTTTTGCAGCAGCATAGTTAGCTTGCCCCGGGTTACCCGTTGTCCCAACTACAGAGCCAATATTGATAATTCTGCCAAAGCGTGATTTCATCATGTCACGCATCACAGCTCTAGATAATTTAAAGGTGGCTGTTAAATTGGTGTCAATTACATCTTGCCAATCCTCATCGCGCATACGCATCGATAGCATGTCTTTAGTAATGCCTGCATTATTTACTAGAATCGATATAGGGGTATAACGTTCTTTAATTTTTTCTACTGTGTTGAGAATGGCTTGGTCATCTCTAACATCGAGCACCATGCCACAACCTGGTAGTGAGTGATCGTTAAGTAATTGGGTAATTTGGTCAGCTCCCGTTTCGCGAGTAGCAGTGCCAATCACTGTCACCCCCTGTTTTGCTAACTCCAACATGATTGCTTGACCAATACCCCTACTGGCACCTGTAATTAAGGCAATGTGTTGTGTTTGAGTCATTTATTGAGCTCCATCAATAGTTTGTTTCATCGCAGCATAATCATTCAAGGCAATCCCAGTTAGGTCAGCATCTATGCGTTTTACAAGAGGTGCCAACACTTTACCAGGACCACATTCATACACCGTTGAAATCCCCAAAGGAATGAATGATTTGATACAGTCAACCCAACGTACGGGCGAATACATCTGTGTTTTAAGTGCATACTTAATCTCATCAACACTTGTACTTGGACGTGCATTGACATTGTGTATCAAGGGAATAACTGGCATAGAAAGATTTACTGAATTTAATACTTCAGACAGTTTATCAGAGGCATCTTTTAGTAAAGAACAATGGGAAGGCACACTCATTGGTAAAATAACAGCTCTTTTCGCTCCCTTTTCCTTAGCAATTACAACTGCTCGCTCTATTGCACTTTTATGCCCTGCAATGACTACTTGTCCAGGTGAATTAAAATTAGCAGGTTCTAACACATTGTCTTCTTTAGCTGCTAAACAAATGTCATTAATAACCGTATCATCCACACCTAAAATAGCTGCCATACCACCTACGCCCGTTGGAACTGCGTCTTGCATAGCTTCTGCCCTTACCTGGGTCACTATTAGTGCATCTTTAAAACTAATGGCCTCTCCAACAACTAAAGCAGTAAACTCACCAAGACTATGTCCAGCGATAACTTGTGGTTTGCTCCCACCTAAGGCCAGCCAAGTGCGATAGGCCGCAACCCCTGCGGTAAGCATCAGAGGTTGTGTGTTGACCGTTTGAGCCAGCAATTCATCTGGACCATTGATAACTAAATTCCACAGGTCTTTTTTGAGTATGTCACTGGCCTCAGTAAAGGTATCCTTGGCTATTGGCAAATCACTGTAACCATTCATCATGCCGATAGATTGCGAACCTTGACCAGGAAAAACAAATGCAAAACTCATATTTTAAGATACTCCTATAACCGTAATAGTGCAGAGCCCCAGGTAAACCCGCCACCTACTCCAACTAATAAACATGTTTGTCCCTTTTGGATTTTTCCAGTACGAACACCTTCATCAAGAGCTAAAGGGATAGACGCTGCTGAAGTGTTGCCATGTTGAGGAACTGTCACTATTACTTTAGACATGGGTAATTTTAGTTTTTCTGCAGTTGCTTCAATAATACGTATATTGGCTTGATGAGGAATTAACCAGTCAATCTGGTCTATAGTCATATTATTAGCCAGTAAAGCCTCTTGTGATACTTGAGCTAAAACTTTTACAGCAAATTTAAAAACCGCACCACCATCCATTGTAACCGTTGGGTTTCCAGAGGCCGTTCCGTTTACGACTTGTCCAGGTACACATAGCATTGCAGCATATTTCCCATCAGAATGAAGATGCGTTGAGTAAATACCTGGTTCCGTACTTCCAGATAACACTACCGCTCCAGCACCATCACCAAATAAAACACAGGTATTTCTATCTTGCCAATTCAGTAAATTAGTAAAAGTTTCAGCGCCAACAACTAATGCGTTTTTTGCTTGGCCGTTTTTGATGAATTGATCGGCAATGGACATGGCATAAACAAAACCTGTACATACGGCTTGAATATCAAACGCCGCTCCTTGATTTATGCCTAGTTTTTGTTGCAACAAACAGGCTGTACTAGGGAAAACCATGTCAGGTGTAGTTGTAGCAACAATAATGAGATCAATATCATGTGCTGATAATTGTGCATGCTCTAGCGCTTTTTTTGCTGCATGAAAAGCCAAATCACTGGTGGTTTCATGAGAGGCATGAATATGTCTGCTTTGAATACCGGTCCGGGTTCTGATCCACTCATCGCTGGTATCGACTCTCTTTTCTAGTTCAGCGTTGGAAAGTATTGTTTCAGGGAGGTAACTACCCACCCCAATAATTTTAGAATATTTATTCATTGAACTTATTCAGTGATATTAATTTTTGCAATTGTAGATTCTATACGACTTATCACATTATTTCTGTATTCGGATATGGCGTATTGTATCGCATGTCTAAACGCATAAGAGTCAGCCCCGCCATGGCTTTTAATTACGAGACCTTTGAGACCTAATAAACTGGCACCATTATATTGCCTGTGATCAACTTTTTTTCTGAAGCTTTTTAATACAGGCATAGCCACTAATGCCGCTATTTTTGTAAAAATATTTTTTTTGAATTCATTTTTAATCATCTGGCTTAGCATCCAAGCTAAACCTTCTGAGGTTTTTAAAACAATGTTACCAACAAAACCGTCACACACTACTACGTTGACTGTCCCTCGGTAAATATCATCACCTTCAACATTTCCATAAAAATTAATTGGTGAAGAAGCCAGTAATTGTGAAGCTTGCTTGATTACCTCACCACCTTTGATCGCTTCATGTCCAATGTTTAATAAACCAACAGTTGGCCTATCAATTCCGTCAATGGCTGCACAAAGAGTTGACCCCATAATACCGAACTGTTGCAAATGTTCTGCGCCGCAATCCACATTCGCTCCAAGATCTAATACATACACATGGCCATTAATAGCTGGCATTTTTGTGGCAATGGCAGGACGTTCAATACCTGGCATCATTTTTAAAACAAAACGGGCAGTTGCCATGAGGGCGCCAGTATTTCCGGCGCTGACACAGGCGTGCGCAACATTATCTTTAACCAGATTAATGGCAACACGCATGGAGGAGTCTTTTTTCTTTTTAAGGGCTAATGCAGGTGGTTCATCCATGCTGACAACCTCAGAAGCATGCTGAACAGTAAGACGAGTGCTTGAAGAAAATCGTAGTTGTTTTAGTTTTTTATGAATAACATCCTGATTTCCGACCAGAATAAGGTTGATATCAGGATCAATATTCAAAAGTTCCAATGCCGCAGGGACTGTGACATCAACGCCAACGTCCCCACCCATAGCATCAACTGCAACCGTAACGGTCATATATCAATCAGTTAGGATTGATAATTATTGATTCTTGGTTTTTACAACTTTTTTACCGCGATAAAAGCCATTTGGACTGATGTGGTGGCGCAAATGCACTTCACCAGTTGTCGGTTCAGTTGCGAGTGATGGGCTGGTTAAAAAATCATGAGCACGGTGCATGCCACGCTTTGATGGTGATTTTTTGTTCTGTTGTACGGCCATAATAAAACTCCTAAATAATAAACTAGCTTTTCAGATTTTTTAAAACCTGAAAAGGATTAGCTTTGTTAGCACTATCTAAATTTAAATCAGAACGATGACACTGTTCCGAATCATGTACCGATGTTATAGGCAAAGCCAATAATATCTCTTCTTCAATCAACTGCATCAAAGACATGGTTTGTGGAGTAACTATTACATCTTCTCCTTCAATCTCATCTTCCACCTCTGGAAGATTTTTTTCATCTTTGACTAATATTAACCTCGTTTTAGAGGAAACGTTTGATTGCAGTCCAGCCAAGCATCTCTGACAAATCAAGTCTAACTTGGCACTAACGGTAACCTCTATAACGGGCATATTGTTTTCGTTAACAAAACCTTTTACCGTATAATCTACAACGCCCTGTTTGCTATGGAGATATGCGGCAAGCCCAGGCAAATCTCCAGCTAAGCAACTGCCTGTGTGCTCTTGCTTAAGCGAGGTAAAACGTAAAGGATCAAAAGTTAAATCAACAAACATAAGCCCTCCATTTTAGCTAAAGAATCCCATATTGTCAAAGGCTTAGGGAGTTATTTTAGCGTTATTTAAAGGTAAATTATGAATGTAATTCTGGCATCATCCTCACAATATCGACGACAACTTTTAAACCGTTTACAAATATCTTTTTCAACACTTTCACCTGAGATAGATGAAACACCTTTAAAAAATGAAACGCCTCAAATGATTGCGTATCGTCTTTCAATGGAAAAAGCACTATGTATCGCTAAAACACATCCATCAGCTATCGTTATCGGATCAGATCAATGTGCCGAACTAAATGGAAATATAGTAAATAAACCCCTAACCTATGATAGGGCCGTGGAACAATTAAGAAGTGCCAGTAATAACGAAATGACTTTTTATACGGGATTATCTGTGATCTATTTAGAAAAAGACAGATCGG
>JAJZPN010000014.1 GCA_021811145.1 Pseudomonadota bacterium | reverse complement strand
GTTTTTCCCTTCAATAATTAGCATCAATATACATAGAAATATTGACCAGAGTGGAAAGATCAATTCGATTTCAGTGAATAGATGAATTAATCTTTTGTATTTAGGAAACTGATTTTCGAATTCTTTTAAATAAGATGCAAAAAAAGTATGTAATAGTGCTAAAACAAAGATTAATAAATATAGGTAAGAAGTGTATTTCATTATGCAAAATAATGTACTAAATTACTAAAACAGTAACATCTAAACATACTTTATATCAATAAGAAATATAGAACACTAATACCGTTTAGGTATAAGATAAATTAACGCTTTGAATTTTTATAATTAACCTATTTCTTCAATAACACATTATGGTCATTATAAAATGACAGAAAACTTACCTAAATATCAAACAAATATTAGCGACAGTGAGATTTTAGCCATAGATGCCTATTGGCGTGCTACTAATTATTTATCGGTTGGACAGATTTATTTACGTGATAATCCACTATTAAAACGACCATTACACGCTGATGACATCAAAAGTATGTTGTTGGGGCATTGGGGTACAACACCTGGTCAAAACTTCATTTATGCTCATTTAAATCGATTTATTACTACTTATGATTTAAATATGATCTATATTTCAGGTCCAGGACATGGAGGGCCAGCATTAATTGCCAATACTTATCTGGAAGGGACTTATAGCGAAATTTATCCTCATATCAGTCAAGATGAAGATGGATTAAAAAAACTATTTTTACAGTTCTCATTTCCAGGTGGGATCCCAAGCCACGTTTCACCAGAATGTCCTGGTTCAATCCATGAGGGAGGTGAGCTTGGTTATTCTCTTAGCCATTCTTTTGGTGCAGTGTTAGACAATCCCGATTTAATTGTTGCGTGTGTTATCGGGGATGGTGAAGCAGAAACGGGACCTCTTGCTACTGCTTGGCATTTAAATAAATTTTTAAATCCTGTCAGTGATGGCGTGGTATTACCGATTCTACATTTAAATGGCTATAAAATTGCCAATCCAGCACTACTTGCACGAATTGGTAAGGAGCAATTAAATGCATTAATGATAGGTTATGGATGGAAACCACTATGGGTTGAGGGTAGTGATCCACTCTCAACGCATTATAGAATGGTTGAAGTGTTAAATCAGATTCATAGTGAACTACAAGTTATACATAAAAGAGCAAGGGTCGATGGTGTTATGGAGAGACCATTATGGCCAATGATTATTTTAAACACACCAAAGGGATGGACTGGTCCTAAATGGTTAGATAGTTTTCCTATTGAGAATACTTTTCGCTCACATCAAGTTCCCATTCAAGACCCTAAGACCAATCCCACTCATCTAAGCCTGTTAGAGGAATGGTTACGAAGTTATCAACCACAAGATTTATTTAATGAGAGTGGACAACTTCGTGATGATTTACAAGTCTTGACCCCCAAAGGGAACAGACGCATGGGGGCAAATTTACACGCTAATGGAGGGTTATTATTAAAACCATTAGTACTGCCTGATCCTTTTTTAAGTGCTGAGACTATTCAACAACGAGGACAGATGGGGCCAGGAGATACCCGTATCTTAGCTCGTTGGTTAAAAGACGTAATTATCTGTAATAACAAAGGGAGAAATTTTCGTCTATTTGGACCCGATGAGACCATTTCAAACGGTTTAGAGGCCGTCTTTGAGGTCACATCACGGCAATGGATGGGTGATAAGTTACCCACAGATCAATATTTATCTACTGATGGTCGTGTCATTGAGGTTCTTAGTGAACATCAGTGTCAAGGTTTCTTAGAGGGATATTTGTTAACTGGTAGGCATGGGTTGTTCAATTGCTATGAAGCGTTTGTGCATATTGTTGATTCCATGTTAAATCAGCATGCGAAATGGTTGACAGTGTCAGCTAAATTACCATGGCGCAAGAAAATTGCTTCTCTAAATTATCTACTCAGTTCTCATGTGTGGCGTCAAGATCATAACGGTTTTACCCATCAGGATCCTGGGTTTATAGATTTACTATTAAATAAAAAGCCTCAAATAGTTCGTGCTTATTTCCCTCCTGATGGCAATTGCTTGTTGGCTGTTATGAAGCATTGCTTACGTACAGAACATTTAATTAATGTTATTGTCGCGGGTAAACATCCTTCTCCTCAATGGTTAACTTTTGATGAGGCGAATAAACATTGCATTAAAGGGATTGGTGTTTGGCAATGGGCAAGTAATGACCAAACCAATTTACCTGATGTAGTTATGGCTTGTTGTGGCGATGTTCCAACACTTGAAACGCTAGCAGCAGTGAGTTTGCTCCGTGATTATTTACCAAATGTTCGTGTGAGAGTCGTGAATGTGGTTGATTTAATGCGTTTATTACCTGCAGAAGAACATCCACATGGCCTAACCGATCGTGAATTTGAGGATATCTTTCCAATTTCTGTGCCTGTTGTATTTGCCTATCATGGATATCCTTGGCTTATACATAGACTCACTTATCGTCGAGTCAATCAACATCGTCTACATGTCAGAGGTTATAAAGAGGAGGGGACAATAACCACTCCATTTGATATGACTGTTCTTAATGAAATGAGTAGATTTCACCTCGCCATGGATGTTATTGATCGACTTCAAAACGTAAATGAAAAAGCTGTTTATGTGAAACAACTAATCAAAGATAAATTAATTGAACATCGTCAGTATATCAATCTACATGGAAGAGATTTGCCGGATATTGTAGAGTGGAGCTGGAACGTCAGTTAGATCAAGGAGAAACGATGAAAATCTCTTTTCATGGAGCAGATCAAGATGTAACTGGTTCTTGCCATTTACTGGAAAGTAATGGGATAAAGATTCTTATTGATTGCGGTATGTTTCAGGGTGGGCGTGAGCTTGAGGAAGAAAATGCAGAACCGTTTGGTTTTGAGCCTAAGGAAATTGATTTTGTCTTATTAACCCACGCTCATCTAGATCATTGTGGCCGATTACCTTTATTAGTTAAAAGAGGTTTTAAAGGTGAAATTATTACAACCTCTGCAACAAGAGAGCTGGCACGATTGGTAATGGTTGATGCAGCTCATTTGCAGGAAGAAGCGGTATTACATCGTGCCCGTCATCCAAGAAGTAACCATAATCATAATAAGAACATGAGCGTTGATATGTCTCCTTTATATGTACTGGTCGACGCGTTTCGAACGATGGATTTTTTTGGTCGTTCAGTACATTATCAACAATGCTTACATTTGACAGATACAGTTTCAGTTACCTTTTATGATGCAGGACATATACTAGGCTCTGCTAGTATTTATATTTCTGTTATTGAAGATAATGTAAGAAAAACAGTCTTATTTTCTGGAGATATAGGAAATAGTGGGCGCCCTCTATTAAATGATCCACAAACACCTCCAGAAGCAGATTATGTGGTGATGGAAACCACTTATGGCGATAGGTTACACCGATCCTTTCCTGACTCTGTTAATGAGCTTTATGGTGCCATTGAGAATACTATTCACCATGGCGGCAATGTGATAATTCCTACTTTTGCACTTGAAAGAACACAAGAAATACTTTATTTTTTGAACAGAGGAATAGAACAACAACTGCTGTCTTCAACGACGCAGGTTTTTTTAGATTCCCCCATGGCAATTTCTGCTACGCAAATATTTGAACGTCATCCCTTATCATTTAGAGAGTCTATAAAACAACTATTTGATTCAAAAAATGATCCATTTCAACTGCCTGGTTTACATTTTAGTAGAGAAACTGCAGATTCTATTGCCATAAATCGTATTCAATCTGGTGCAATTATTATGGCGGGTTCTGGTATGTGCACAGGAGGGCGGATACGGCATCATTTACAACATGGGTTATCACGATCTGAATGTACAGTAATTTTTGTAGGATATGCGTCTCAAGGTACGCTTGCGAGAAGAATTATTGATGGAGCAAAAACTGTCAGAATCTTTAATGAAGAGATTCCTGTGAGAGCAAATATTTACACGATTAATGGATTTTCAGCACACGCAGATCAAGCTGAACTTGTTAATTGGCATAAAAAAATAAAAAATATTAAAGCGACTTTTCTTGTTCACGGTGATATCAACGTGATGCAAACCTTCAAACATCTTCTTGAAGGCAAAGTAGATATTCCAGAAAAGAACCAGGTTTTTAATTTGTAATTAGGAATTAAGTAACAACCACTCATCCTCAAGTTGATTCAGTTTTTTTTCGATTTCGATGAGTTGCTCGTTGTGTTGCGCCAATTGACCGTAATCGGTCGTATTATCTATTGCAAAAAGTATCTCGTTACGCTCTTTCTCAAGTAACGAAATACGTTCATTCAATTTTTCGATGGATTGAGTTGGTTTATTTTCTTTACGTGGTTTTGATTTGGTCTGTGTTGCATTATCTGTTGGCGCTTTGACGCGCCTTGCTATATCAATCAGGTGGCGCTGGTAATCTTCTAGATCTCCATCAAATGGAGCTACCCGCGCATTATGTACCAACCAAAATTCATCACATACCTCTCTCAATAACGCACGATCGTGGCTAACTAACAGAACAGTTCCTTCAAACTCATTTAACGCCATTGACAATGCTTCACGTGTAACCAAATCTAAATGGTTTGTCGGTTCATCGAGTAGTAGTAAATTAGGCTGTTGCCAAACAATCATGCTGAGTACTAAACGTGCCTTTTCGCCCCCACTCATTGTCCCTACTTGTTGTGTTAATTTATCTCCACCAAATTGAAACTGGCCAAGATAGTTTTTAATATCTTGTTCTCTGGTACTTTGGCCTGTGAGAGCACCACGTGAAACGACATCTTTCACCATACGAATAAAATGTTCAAGTGGATTGGCGTTAGCATCTAAAAGGTCCATTTCTTGTTGCGCAAAATAGCCTATGCGTAAACCACGGCCCTCAGTAAGCTCTCCCGATAGCGGAGCGATTGATTTTGCTATGGTTTTGACCAACGTGGATTTACCTTGACCGTTTGCACCTAATATTCCGATTCGTTGTCCAGCTAATACTGAGAACTCCACTTCATTGAGTATGGGTGAATCATCAGAATAACCCAACGTCCCTTTATGTAGGGTTAACATTGGATTAGGTAGATGTTTAGGTTCATCAAATTTAAAGGTAAATTCCGCATCAACTAACAAAGGCGCTAACATTTCCATTCTACCTAACGCTTTTACACGACTTTGTGCTTGTTTAGCTTTACTTGCTTTGGCTTTGAAGCGGGCAATAAATTTTTGTAGATGAGCTATTTTTTCTTGTTGTTTCTGATAGGCATTTTGCTCAAGCGATAATTTTTCAGCACGTTGTTTCTCAAAAAAACCGTAACTTCCGCCATACCTTGTCAATTTACCTCGTTCTAAGTGAACAGTGACCTGTGTTACTGCCTCCAAAAAATCCCTATCATGGCTAATAACTAACATAGTCCCAGTATATTTTGACAACCATGACTCAAGCCACACTAATGCATCTAAATCCAAGTGGTTAGTGGGTTCATCAAGTAACAATAAATCAGTTGGGCAAATTAAAGCTCGCGCAAGTTGCAACCTCATTCGCCAGCCGCCAGAAAAACTATTGACAGGTTTTGTGAGTTCGCTATTTTGGAAACCTAGTCCTAATATGAGCGTTTGTGCACGCGCTTCAGCGTCCGCTTCTCCCGCATCATACAATGCAGCATAAGCTGTTCCCATTCGTTCACCATCACCGCTATCAACAGCACTTGTAACCTCGCTACGCGCTTTCATGAGGGTTAGATCTCCCTCAATAACAAAGTGAGTAGCACTCATTGTGGTTTCAGGCATGTCTTGAGCCACCTGTGATAAACGCCAGTGAGACGGAATCTGGCAAAGTCCTTCATCTTCATGCAGTCTTTTATCAAGTAAAGCAAATAGAGTAGATTTACCTGTGCCATTACGTCCAACTACACCAACATGTTCGCCTGGGTTAATAGTAATATTTGCTTGATCGAGTATTGTTTTAGTACCACGATGTAGAGTAACTTGGTTTAGTGTAATCATTAATTAAAACTATTTAGGTAAATAAAGCATTCTTCTATGTAGCACACAAATACTTCATACCAGAAATTCACTAAGCACTTTTGTGGTTTTAACTTAATTTAAAAAGTTGTTTAGTAATATTGATTGATGTGTTGCGTGAATAAAAATTATTGTAATTATAAGTTAATTTGTTTGATAACGTAGTGTATTTAAACTTATTCTTTCGTTACTTAAACCCAAGTTAATCTATTTGGCATATTGTGTCGCGACGGTCTATTGGGTACCTAAGTTTGATGCCGAGACGCTTTTTGTATTTTGAGATAGTGCAAAGCATGGTGCCATAATTTGTCACTATACCCACGCTCAACTTACCAGGCTTTTTCTGGCAATCCAGTCGAACCACGAAGTCCGCAGGAATCCGTGTGAATCCTCGTAGGTACGCGGGAGTTTAAAAAAATGCCAAACTGCATAGGCGGTTGAGCATGTGTATTGGTGGTGGATGGTTATTAATGTGGTGCCCAGCTTCCCCAGCCATTGCGTATAATTGCGGGTTGCTGCGGGCTGGCGGGTGTTTATCACCGAGAGAGCAGTTCGACGTAGGCCTGGTAGCTGTAACTTCTGTTCTTTTTCTGGCCCGTCATTTCCATCACGATACCCAGATCTTCCAGCACCTTAACCGTAGCCGTCGCTGTCGGAAAGCTCGTGTCCAGTTGCTGGCGAACGCGTTCGATCGTGAAGCGCGGCATCATCGGCAGCATTTCAAACAAGCGGTAGCTCGCAGGGTCGGCCTTGGGCGACTGCAACAGGCGCTTGCGGTCAGCTGCCACCAGACTCGCCACTTCAATGATGTTGCGCTCTGCGTCTGCAGCTGCTACGGTCACCCCCTCCAGGAAGAAGATCACCCAGGCTTCCCAATCGCCCTAGGTCCGGATGGCAGACAGACGACGGTAGTACTCGGCCTGGTGCTGCTTCAGATAACCGCTAAGGTACATCAGCGGCTCGACCAACAATCCCCAGTGCTCGAACAGGGCGGCGATCAGCAATCGGCCAATACGCCCGTTGCCGTCCAGAAAGGGGTGGATGGTTTCGAACTGTGCATGGATGAGCGCGACCCTCACCATAGGTGGCAATTCTGTCCCATCGTCATGAATGAAGCGCTCCATATCGGCCAGCAAAACTGGCACGTGCTCCGGCGGTGGCGGTACGAAAGCGGCATTGCCAGGTCTCGTGCCGCCGATCCAGTTTTGTGATCGGCGCAACTCTCCTGGCTGCTTGCCGGCGCCTCTGGCGCCATTTAGCAGCAAGCGGTGAACATCGCACAGCAGCCGAACGCTGATGGGCAGCCCTTGGGGGGGCACGCAATTGCTCTTGAACCCAACGAAAGGCTCGCAGGTAAT
This sequence comes from Pseudomonadota bacterium, assembly GCA_021811145.1. Lineage (GTDB taxonomy): Bacteria > Pseudomonadota > Gammaproteobacteria > Burkholderiales > Ferrovaceae > PN-J185. The sequence goes on along the minus strand of JAJZPN010000014.1, from coordinate 28,582 downwards.
TGGTTACCTCCTCCACATCGTCGGTGTTACTGACCTTGAACCCTGCTTCCTCATCGAACAAGTCGGTTAGGGTGGCATGCGTACCCTCGATCTGGGATGTCAGCAAGGCTTCCTTGCGGATGGCGCTGTACAGCAGCCAATCCACCGATGGAACCAGACCCGACACACCGGCCAGGCGCGCGAGCGCCAGCTCGGCCTGGCGATGGAGTTCAACATAGACGGCTGGTGCCAAGGCCGGACCCGTGGGTGGCAGAGCATGAGGCACGAACGCTCGAACTGGCTCACCCAGAGTCGCTGAGATGGCGTAGGTCCCGGTGTCTCGATTCATTGAATGTCCGCTTTTTTTGCAACCGTCAAATTAAAACATCCTTTAATTTAAATTGTAATTATGAAAGACTTCTTTAGTAAGGTGCTCAACTGCCCGGAGTCCAATAATCTGGTTGATGCAAGCGGATCTGGGTTCAACTCCGAAACGACGATTGAACCCTGATCCGCGACTGGCGGTTACTGCAACCGATAGGTAAGGAGTTATCCGGGATTTTCGGATAACTGACCTCTATCACTCATTGTTGATGTTGAGATCACAGACTTATGGGCGATAGAAGCTGTTGATTTTGAAAGCGAACCAGCGGTGCCGGCAATTTTCTATCGCCCCATGAAGGACAAGATAGAGAGATATTGAAAAGGCGAAATGAATTGTACCAACAGGCCAAAGAAAGAAACCCATATAGATGGTCGAGTAAAATCAGAATTTGGTCTTTTATTGACAGGGTATATTTAAACCCAGAGAATAAAGCAGTGATGGACAACTAATATCAACGCTCGCGACAACTACCCTGAAAGACACCGGCAGGCCAAACAGAGAAAAGAGCCGAAAAGAGACGCTTCTCAGCTTGAAAACCAGGAATTCCTAGCATTCTGAGTGCACGCCATCCGCAGCAATTGAGGCTGAAGCCCCACGCCACGCGGGAATTTAAGCCAAGAAAAAGGGCTCGGAGATTTTCCGAGCCCTTATAGATGGTGGAGGCGGCGGGAATCGAACCCGCGTCCGAAAGTCCTCTGCAGTCAGTTCTACATATTTAGTCACATTGTTGAATTTAATTTCTAATTACGTCAACGGACAAACGCACTAGAAACGATTCACCATAAATTTAATTCTGAAAGAGGTGACCCCTCAAAGAACGATTCTCTGTTTATGACTCCACTGCTTGGTTTCCCAAGCTCCAATCCAGAGAAAAATTGGTGTGGAGCCTAACCTTAAGCGGCTAGGGCGTAGTTGTCGTCGTTGGCAACTATAAGTTTTCCAGATGGATTTACGAGGTCGACTGGTCCTCGATATGCACTGAACTGTTTTGCAACCCCCGTCGAAGCCAGGTCGCCCCCAGTTTGGATCAATTATCCTATGTTATCGGGTAATTGTCACTGATTAATGCTATATTAGGGCGTTATGACTACATTTCAAGACCTAAATTTAATTGATCCCTTACTCAAAGCAGTTGATGAGTTAGGATATTCTGAGCCTACTTCGATTCAAGCGCTTGCAATCCCTGCTATTCTTTCCGGACAAGATGTTCAAGCTATGGCGCAAACGGGCACTGGTAAAACAGCTGGTTTTACTCTACCTTTGCTACAACATCTGTCTCGTTATGCCAGCTCTAGTATGTCTCCAGCCAAACATCCTGTCCGGGCTTTAATATTGACCCCTACTAGAGAGTTAGCAATTCAAGTAGAAGAAAGTGTGAAAAATTATAGTAAGTATCTAGCACTGCGTTCTTGTGCTATTTATGGTGGTGTTAATATTCAGGATCAAATCAAGTTACTGCAAGGTGGCATAGAAGTTGTCATTGCAACCCCAGGAAGATTGATGGATCATGTTAATCAAAAAACAATTCAATTATCCCAAGTGAGCCTCTTTGTTTTGGATGAGGCAGATAGAATGTTGGATATGGGGTTTATTCCCGATATTAAAAAAATCATTCAATTATTACCTACTCAGCGGCAAAATTTAATGTTTTCTGCTACTTTCTCTGATGAAATCAATAAGCTTGCTAAAGGTTTTTTAAATCACCCAGTACAAGTGCAAGCAACCCAGAGAAATACAACTGCCTCTTCAATCATAGAAACGTTTTATGCAATTTCTGAACACAGAAAAAAAGATTTATTAGTTGACCTCTTTTTAAGTACAAAAGCTGGCCAGGCAATAGTATTTACTAATACTAAATTAGATGCTTCAAAACTATCTCAGGCTATCTTACGTGAAGGATTAAAATGTGATGCACTTCATGGTGACAGGAGCCAACGAGAGCGAATTGAGATACTAGATAAATTTAAAAACGGTCAAATAGAATTATTGATTGCAACAGATGTGGCTGCACGAGGACTTGATATTGAATCATTACCCTTGGTATTTAACTATGATTTACCTAGTGTTGCTGAGGATTACATTCATCGAATTGGCAGGACGGGTAGAGCAGGGAGTACTGGTCAAGCCATTTCTTTTGTATCGGATAGCGATCGACGATTACTTTCAGCTATCGAAAAAGTGACTAATACTCATTATGAATTAAGGTCTGGTGAGTCCACATTGAATAAACATCAAAAATCCTCTGCTGAAACCTCATCGTTTTATGCAAAAAGCCATGCTCCTTATTTAACACCAGGTGCAAAAAAGGAAAAAGAAGTACCTGCGTTATTGAGAAAGCTTATTAATAATGAATAGGTATGAGTGAAGAACCGCTTTTTTTGATGATTTACGTTCAGCCTGGCGCATCAAAAAGTGAATTTTCAGGTTTTTTTAATGGCAATGTTAAAATTCGTCTAAAAGCACCCGCAGTTGAGGGTAAAGCCAATAAAGCATTAATTGACTTTCTTGCAGAGTATTTAGGCCTGGCTAAGGCTGAAATTGAAATTGTATTTGGCATGCAAAGCCGACTAAAAAGAGTAAAATTTCATAAAAGTTCCCCCAAAATTCATCATCTTTTGTTATCACAAAGATAAATTTATTCAATTGTACTAGTCGTTATAATACGTTTAGAATGAGTTTAACTATCAATTATTTGATAGTTACCTCCCTTGATGTGTTGAATGCCCGGCTCCCCCGGGCTTTTTTTTATAAAAATTGTGTAATTAGTCTGCAAAATTCCCTAAATTGAGTAGAATATAAGATTACCTTTAACATTTAATAAGATTTTCCTATGGATAGAAATCATTTGGTTAACCTATTGAGTCAATGTCTTCCTCGAGAATCTATTTTGACAAACCCAGAGGACGTTAAACCCTTCGAAACAGATGGGCTTTCTGCTTATAAACAATTACCATGGATAGTGGTTTTACCTACAGAAGAGAGTCAAGTTCAAGCCATTTTGAGAGTGTGTCATCAAAACAAAGTCCCCGTTGTGGCGCGTGGATCAGGTACTGGCCTCTCTGGCGGAGCGCTACCTCATGAACAGGGCGTACTTTTATCTTTATCTAAATTTACGAAAATTATTAATATAGATGTTTTATCTCGTACCGCGGTGGTACAACCAGGAGTTAGAAATCTAGCTGTGTCAGAAGCCGCGGCCCCTTTAGGGCTTTACTATGCTCCTGATCCTTCCTCACAAATTGCTTGTAGTATTGGTGGAAATGTTGCTGAAAACTCCGGCGGTGTTCACTGTCTGAAATATGGTTTGACTGTTCATAATCTGCTTAAAGTAAGAATTGTCAGTATTGAAGGGGACATATTAGAGTTAGGTGGCGACTCACTTGATGCTGCGGGATATGATCTATTAGCGTTAGTAACAGGCAGTGAAGGGTTATTAGGGGTAGTAACTGAAGTCACAGTAAAATTACTGCCTAAACCCCAACTCGCTAAAGCTATACTTGCCGCTTTTGATGACGTTGAAAAAGCGAGTTCTGCGGTTGCTAATATTATTGCTGCTGGCATTATTCCTGCTGGTCTTGAAATGATGGATGGACCAGCAACACGCGCTGCTGAGGCATTTGTTCATGCAAATTATCCGGTAGATGCTGAAGCCGTATTGATTTGTGAATCAGATGGGACGCCAGATGAAGTGGCAGATGAAATGGATCGTATGAAGGCTATTTTAGAGTCATCAGGTGCCTTGGAATTACGTTATTCGCAAGATGAAGCGCAACGCTTAAAGTTTTGGGCAGGGAGAAAGGCTGCTTTTCCAGCGGTTGGAAGGTTGTCACCTGACTATTATTGTATAGACGGAACAATTCCACGAAAAACACTTGGTTATGTCTTAAAAAGAATTTACGAATTAGGTGAGGAATATGGACTTGAGGTGGCTAATGTGTTTCATGCAGGTGATGGAAATCTTCACCCGTTGATTTTATTTGATGCAGCAAAAGAAGGTGAGTTTGAAAGAACGGAAGCTTACGCCGGTAAAATTTTAGAACTATGTGTAGAAGTAGGGGGAACAATTACCGGTGAGCACGGTGTCGGTGTGGAAAAAATCAATCAAATGTGTAGTCAATTTGATGATCCAACCTTAGCCTGTTTTCACGGTGTGAAAGCGTGTTTTGATGAAGATGGCTTGCTTAACCCTGGAAAGTTAATACCAACATTACATCGTTGTGCAGAACTTGGCAAAATGCATGTTCACCATAATCAATTACCCCACCCCCATCTACCACGTTTTTAATAATATGAACTCTATTGAACACATTTCAGATTTTGTAAAAGAATGCTCTTCACACAATCGTACAATCAAAATTAGCGGCTCAGGATCCAAATCGTTTTGGGTTGATAGCCATGCTGATCAACTGTTAAATATGCAAGACTATGCTGGTGTAATTGATTATGAACCCAGTGAATTAGTCATGACAGTTAAAGCTGGGACATTGCTCACTGATGTTAATCGCATTCTCGAGAAAGAGGGGCAAGTATTAGCATTTGAACCACCTACTTTTGGCGGCGAAGGGACGATTGGAGGGATGGTTGCCAGTGGTTTATCTGGACCTCGACGTGCCTATGCTGGATCTGTTAGAGACTATGTATTAGGTATTCGACTCATTGATGGTATTGGTCAAGACCTTCATTTTGGTGGAAAAGTGATTAAGAACGTCGCAGGCTTTGATGTGTCACGCCTAATGGCTGGTGCGCTTGGTTCCCTTGGGGTGATAACTGAGGTGTCTCTGAAAGTAATGCCAAAACCTCAGTATGAGAAAACCCTGAGGTTATCTATGAATGAGTCTCAGGCAATTCACTTTATGAACCAAGCAGCAAGTAAACCTCTCCCTTTATCAGCGACAAGTTTTTATCAAGGGGAATTAAGGATTCGTCTGTCTGGTGCGGAGGTGGCTGTGCGTGCAGCCTCAAAAGAATTAGGTGGTGAGACGCTTGAGAATGCTGATCAGTGGTGGCAATCATTACAAAACCAAACTGCCTCATGTTTTGATTTAACAAAACCATTATGGCGACTATCTGTAAAAAGTACTGCCCAACCTCTGGGTTTGTCTGGTCAATGCTTGATCGAATGGGGTGGAGCTCAACGATGGATTAATAGTGAACATACGCCATCTCAGATCTTCAAAGTTGCTCAAGAGGCATTGGGACATGCGCAGCTTTTTAGACAGGGTAATCCAGCGCAACCGCTAGGTTCACCACTGGCTACTTCATTGATTCCAATTCATCAACGTTTAAAGAAAAATTTTGATCCAAAAGGGATCTTTAATCCAGGATTACCAGGAAACTTTTAGTATGTATGTAAATATAACACCTGAATATAAACAAGCAGAGTTTGGTGAAGAAGCTGAGAAAATTCTAAGAACATGTGTACATTGTGGCTTTTGTTTAGCAACCTGCCCAACCTACCAATTACTTGGTAATGAATTAGACAGTCCTCGAGGCAGAATTTATCTCATTAAAAATTTACTTGAGGGTGAACCTGTTACTGAAAACACACAACTTCATTTAGATCGTTGTTTGACTTGTCGTGCCTGTGAAACAACCTGTCCTTCAGGGGTTCAGTACGGCAAATTAGTTGATATTGGTAGAAAAATTGTTGAACAGTCTGTTAAACGGAGTATAGGGTCTCGCGTTAAAAGATCACTCCTTAAAACAGTTCTACCTAACCCTAAGCTCTTTAATCCACTGGTTGATGTGGGGCAAAAACTTAAACCTTTATTGCCACGTTCTATGACGAAAGTATTACCTGATTCTAATCAGTCAGGGCAATGGCCAAGTCATCAACATGCAAGAAAAATGATTGTTTTAGAGGGATGTGTGCAACCCAAATTGACACCAGAAACAAATCTTGCAGCAGCAAAGGTTCTTGATAGATTGGGTATAACACTACTGCGTGTGACGGGTAGCGGTTGTTGTGGTGCATTAACCCATCATTTGAATGATGAAGAATCTGCTTTGATAGCCATGAAACGAAATATAGATGCTTGGTGGCCACATATTGAAAAAGAGGGAGTAGAAGCCATTGTTGTCACTGCTAGTGGATGTGGTACCGAAGTGAAACAATATGGTTATTATTTACAGCATGACCCTCACTATTCAGATCGTGCCCAACAAATTTCTCATCTTGCTAAAGATGTATCTGAAGTCATAGCGCAGTTACCCATAGAATCATTGTTGGGTGATGAAAAAATCGATGAACGTATTGCATTTCATGCACCGTGTTCACTTCAGCATGGGCAAAAGTTAAAAGGATTTGTTGAGACATTATTGCAAAAATGGGGTGCACAACTCACTGTTGTTCCAGACTCTCATTTATGTTGTGGTTCTGCTGGGACTTATTCTATTTTACAACCCGACATTTCAAAGAAATTACAGGCCAATAAAATTAAAGCCTTAGAAAGTGGTCGACCTGACGTAATTTTAACTGCCAATATTGGTTGTCAAACGCATTTGAATGGAGTGAGCTCAGTTCCAGTAATTCATTGGATTGAATGGTTAGCCTCTCGTTTGGAAGCGTAGTACCACTAGAGCCACACCAAGTGCCACTAAAGCCATGCCAAACATGGCTGTTGTGGTTAAACGTTCATTAAAGCTGATATAGGCAATTAATGCAGTAACTGGAGGCACGAGGTATAACAAACTTGATACTTCAGATGCCTCACCGTCACGGATTAATTTATAAAGCAGGGCTACTGCACCAACTGACAATGCCAATACTGACCAGGCCATGGCGAATACTAGCGAAGTGTTCCAATGAATAGTTCTTTGTTCAAAGCATAATGCAAGAATCCAAAATAATAAACCAGAAGCAATATACTGAAGTACACCACCTGTCCTAATATCCACACTTGCAAAGAATTTCTTTTGATATACAGTTCCTGCGCTAATGCTGACTAATCCAATACAGGCATATAAGCCAGACATAGGGGTTAGGTCATGTCCTGAAACGCGATGTCCAAGTACTAAAAATAAACCTATTAGACCAATAAACAAACCTGACCATTGTCTAAGTGATAAACGCTCATTTAAGATAAAAAAAGCAGCGATTGAAGTTAAAATGGGTTGCATCCCAACAATTAAGGAAACCATCCCGGCTGGCATTCCAATAGCAATCGCAGCCCATACTCCGCCCAAGTAACCACCGTGAACCAATAAACCGGAAACAATAACATGAATGGCCGCGAGAGGAGTAGGAGGCCAACTGGCTTTTGATATAAGCGCTATGATTAACAAAATCACAGAGGCCAAGCCCATTCTAATGGCAAGAAATGTCATTGGCTCCATATAAGGTAAACCGTATCTTGCACCAATAAACCCAGTTGCCCAGAGAAAAACAAATACAGAGGGAATAATAATCGCGGATTGAGTATGTTTAATTGAATTCATTCAGTTTAAAAATTGATATATTTTTTATAATATTGTTAATGCTACTTTTTATAGTTTTACCATAATATAACTGTGGTTTTTCTATACCTAAATGTTCTAAAGCCACGCTAAGACAGTCAAAGCTGGCATCTATGGGTTTTGCTAAATTTTGTTTGCTTAATTTTCTACCATTATCATCTAAAACAAGAGGTAGATGGCGATAAGTTGGTTCATGATATCCTAAACTATGTTGAATAAACCGCTGTACAAATGTGTGATTAAATAAGTCTATTCCGCGAACTATATGCGTGATATTTTGTTTTGAGTCATCAACGCATACTGCTAAATCGTAACTGATCTGTCCGTCACTTCTTATTATATTAATACGGTCTTCTTTAGAAAGTGTCTTGGTTTGTTGTAAATTAACTTCATTAAAACTATAGGATTCGATTGTCGGTAATAAACGCCATGAACAGAAATTAGTGTATTTAATTGATTGTATTAGGCAAGGACAGTCATTTTGATTGTATTTTTTTCTACTTTCACGATTACAGACGCAAGGGTAAAGTAAGTTTTTTTTCTTAAGTTGTTCTATTGCGTCATAGTAAATATCTAGTCTTTGGGACTGGTAAGATATCGGTTCATCACTTTCTAGGCCATATTCTGCTAGTTTATTAATGATACTGGTTGCGAAATAATCTTTGCAGCGCTCTTTATCAATATCTTCAATTCGAATTAACCAAGTTCCCTTGTTCTGTTTTGCCTCTATATAACTTGCTAATGCAGTGACAAGTGAGCCTAAATGGAGCTCTCCTGTAGGACTTGGTGCAAAACGTCCACGATAGATTATGTGTTTTTCTTGCATTACAAACAGTACCTTAATATTAAGTTTTTCTAATAATTCATACTAATTGGTTTATTGTTATGTAACCTTATTTATCAATTGTCATTTATTCGTTTAAAATGGTATTTATTAATTAGGAATCATACCGTTATGTTTGAAATTCGTAAAAGTAATGATCGTGGCCATGTAAATCATGGCTGGTTAGATACCTTTCATAGTTTTTCCTTTGCCGATTATTATGATCCCCAACACATGGGCTTTAGTGTATTACGGGTTATCAATGAGGATCGCGTGGCAGCAGGGACTGGTTTTGGAACCCATCCTCATCGTGACATGGAAATTATAACTATCATTCTTTCTGGTTCACTTCAGCATAAAGACAGTATGGGTAATGGATCCGTTATCCGTCCTGGCGATGTTCAAAGAATGACTGCTGGGCGAGGTGTGACACATAGTGAAGTCAACCCATCTTCTACAGATCCTGTCCATTTATTACAAATTTGGTTACTACCAGAGCAACGTTCACTTGAACCAAGTTATGAACAAAAATCTTTTTTAGAGGAAAGTTACACTAATCAATTTGCCTTATTGGCATCTCGTCAAGGTAGTGATGGTTCAGTTTTAATTCATCAAGACGTAAAATTATATCGAGCCAAATTAACTGCTTCAGTAAATCTATCTCATCCGCTCTCTTCACTAAGAAAGGGTTATTTACATGTTATCCATGGTGCAATCAAAGTCAATGAAACCATGGTGTTATCAACGGGAGATGCCTTAAAGATATCCGGTGAATCTTCATTAAATTTAACGGCGGATACTAACTCCGAATGTATCTTTTTTGATTTACCAAACTAGTATGAATTATCAACAACCCTTAATTTCTGCTACATTGATAAAACGTTATAAACGTTTTCTTGCAGACGTCACGTTATTAGATGGTAGTTTACTCACCGTTCATGTCCCCAATACAGGATCTTTACTAGGGTGTGTTGATCCTGGTCTTCCTGTGAGATTATCTGATTCGCTAAATGAGGAGAGAAAATATCGCTTTACTCTTGAGCAAGTAATTTTGCCAACTGGGCGCGTTGGAGTTAATACACATATTGCTAATCAATTAGTTGGTGAGGCCTTAAAAAAAGGATTAATTAATGGATTAAGTGGATTTACCACTATGCAAGCGGAAGTCAAGTATGGTCACGAAAATAGTCGGATTGATTGGCTTTTAACAGATACAGAAAATAATCGTTGCTTTGTTGAGGTTAAAAATGTCACTGCAGCAGTTGAGTCTGGAATTGGTTTTTTCCCTGATGCACCTAGTGAAAGGGCTGTTAAACATTGTCGAGAATTAATCCGAATCGTGAATGAAGGCCACCGTGCTGCCATGATATTCTGTGTGCAAAGAGAGGATGTAGAGATTGTTGAGCCGGCTGATCATATCGATCCGCAATACGGTAAGGCTATACGTGAAGCTTTACATGCGGGAGTAGAATTGTATGCACTTTCAGCAAGTTTAAGTGATGAGGTTGTTCACCTTACTAAAGAGTTGCCTGTAAGGTGTTTTTGAAAATAGTATAATATTTGAAAAAATAATTGTTTGATTTTATAGGGGTTGTGTTATGCCACATGCTATACGTTTTCATGAACCGGGTGGTCCAGAAGTATTCAAATGGGAAGAAGTTGAAGTTGGTCAACCTAAGGCAGGGGAAGTTCGTTTAAAACATACTGCGGTTGGTCTTAACTATATTGATGTGTATCATAGAACAGGCCTTTATCCTGCTCCATTACCCGCGATTCCAGGATTAGAGGCTGCAGGAGTGGTTCAAGCTATTGGTGATGGGGTAAGCGATCTTAAAGTTGGTGATCGGGTAGCTTATGCATCTGGGCCACTAGGCGCTTATTCTGAAGAAAGAATTATGGCTGCTGATCGGGTGGTAAAACTACCTGATAGTATTTCAGATGAACAAGGCGCCGCCATGATGTTACAAGGGTTAACTGCGCAATATCTATTACGCCGGACCTATCCAGTTAAAGCGGGTGATACCATACTTGTTCATGCTGCTGCGGGTGGAGTCGGGTTGATTTTATGTCAATGGGCAAGACATCTTGGTGTAAAAGTTATCGGTACGGTTGGTAATGAAGAGAAAGCACAATTAGCCAAACAATTTGGTTGTGATTACCCAATCGTTTATACAAAAGAAGATTTCCAAGAAAAAGTGTTGGAAATCACTAACGGTAAGAAAGTACCGGTTGTTTATGATTCAGTTGGTAAAGATACATTTTTAAAATCACTGGATTGTCTTTCACCTTTGGGACTATTGGTACTGTTTGGTCAATCTTCAGGTAATGTTCCCCCCTTTGATTTGGGGCAATTATCCGTTAAAGGCTCACTTTTTATTACACGCCCAACATTAGCAACCTATACGGCAAAACGTGAGGATTTAGTGAATGGTGCCAATGAGCTGTTTGATGTGGTAAGTAAAGATATTGTTAAGATTAACGTCAATCAACGTTATGCATTAAAAGATGCTGCTCAAGCTCATCGTGATCTTGAAGCGCGAAAAACTACTGGTTCAACAATTTTTACGGTATAAGATAATGAATATTGATAAAGAATTAGATGCGCGTGGGTTAAGCTGTCCGCTACCAATTTTAAGGACTAAGAAAGTGTTGTCTGATATGACTTCAGGACAATTACTAAAAGTTGTTGCAACAGATAGCGGTGCCCCGAAAGATATGCAAGCCTTTGCCAATCAGACAGGGCACGAGTTGGTTACTCATTCTGAAACAAATGGTGAATATACCTTTGTTTTTAAGAAAAAATAAGAGATAGATTATGAAAAAAATGGCTATTATTGCCAGTAAAGGTACTTTAGATATGGCTTACCCGCCATTTATTCTAGCCTCTACTGCAGCAGCTCTTGGGTTTGATGTGAAAGTATTTTTCACATTTTATGGATTACAGTTACTAAAGAAAGATTTGTCGGATGTTAAGATTAGTCCTTTGGGTAATCCAGCTATGCCCATGCCCGTTCCTATGCCAAGTCTGGTCCAGGTTTTGCCAGGTATGGAATCGATGGCTACCGTTATGATGAAAGATAAACTTAAGAAAAAGGGCGTAGCAAGTTTAGAAGAGTTACGTGACATGTGCTTGGAAGCTGGAGTAACGCTTATTGCCTGTCAAATGACGCTAGACTTATTTGATTTCAAACGCGATGATTTGATTGATGGTATTGAATATGGTGGTGCTGCTACTTATTTAGACTTTGCTGGTGAATCTAACGTCAGTTTGTTCATTTAGTTTTCTATGAGTAATAAAACAGGGATAGTCTATTTGGTTGGCGCGGGTCCCGGTAATGTTGATCTATTAACTCTCAGAGCTCTAAAACTATTACAAACCTGCGATATCGTTTTGTATGATCAATTGGTATCGCAGGAAATACTTGATTTAATTCCGCGCAATGTAATATTAGAAAACGTTGGTAAGCAACGTAGTTTTCATCCTGTTCCCCAATTACACATTAATCAACGACTTGTCGATTTAGCACTTCAAGGGAAGAAAGTACTAAGACTGAAGGGGGGGGATCCCTTTGTATTTGGTCGTGGTGGTGAAGAAATTGACACGTTAACTGATCATGGTGTTTCTTTTGAGGTTGTTCCTGGAATTTCAGCTGCTAATGGTGTTGCAGCTTATGCTGGTATACCGCTTACTCATCGAGAACATGCACAATCTTGTTTATTAGTTACTGCGCATTTAAAAGATGGATCATTTGATCTAGATTGGCAAGCTATCGTTAGACCAAGACAAACTGTAGTTATTTATATGGGTTTACACGGTTTAGATCGATTAGTTTTGCAGTTAATTGAGGCTGGTATGGCACCAACCACATCAGCGGCATTAATAGAGCAGGGTACACTTGATCAGCAACAAGTAGTTATAACTCAGGTATCACAGTTACATAAGATGAGTATAGTTCATCAACTAAAATCACCTACTTTAATTATCATTGGCTCTGTAGTAGAGTTACATAATAAGCTAAATTGGTTTCACCAATTTCAATAAATTTTAGTGTCAAATTATTTAGTCAGGGAGATATGACTATGTTTTCAACTAATGTAGGTGGGTTAGATAGAGTTGCACGAGTAATAATCGGAGCTATTTTACTTGCAGCATCTGCCACTGGAAAAATTGGTATATGGGGTTGGCTGGGTTTACCCATTATGCTAACTGGTTTTTTAGGTTGGTGTGGTTTGTACAGTTTTCTAGGTATCCGCACTTGTCCGCTTAGAAAAGAGTAACTCATTCTCTTTTATAGGGATTGTCAAAGGTGGTTGATGACCCTTTTAACCACCTTGGCTTTCATTTATTACTACACTGATTATATTCAGTAGGTGTTTGTTGAAATCAAACAAACCGTGCAACAAAACAATTTTCTAAATTTGAGGGTAGTTGTATAAATACTGTGTGTCCGCTACCAGGTGCCGCGTCAGTATTAAGTCCCTGCATATTTTTTATTTCATTAATTGTAAAGCTTTGGTTGCCATGTGGAGCAACCACCTCTATCTTATCACCAACCGCAAAACGGTTTTTTACCTCGATTTTAGCCCATCCATCGGAACCATAGCCAACAATATCTCCCACGTATAAATTACGATTGGATTCAGAATGACCTCGTAAATAGTTCTGCGTTTCTTGATCTGGATGTCGTTCATAAAAACCATTTGTATAACCGCGGTTGGCTAAACCCTCTAATGAGCTTAATAGGGTTGGATCAAGAGATTTACCTGCTGCAGCGTCATCTATAGCCTGACGATAGGCTTGGCAAGTTCTTGCAACGTAGTAGGGTGATTTTGTTCTACCTTCAATCTTTAAAGAATCCACACCAATTTTTGCTAGACGTTCAACGTGCTCAATTGCTCTTAAATCTTTTGAATTAAGAATATAAGTACCATGTTCATCTTCTTCAATTGGCATTAGTTGGCCAGGGCGATTTGCTTCTTCAATAAGATAGACATCACCAGCCGGGTTTTCTTCAGCATTATGAACTTTGTAATCCCAACGACAAGAGTTGGTGCAAGTCCCTTGATTAGGATCACGGTGATTAAAGTAACCTGACAGTAGACATCGTCCAGAATAAGCTATGCATAAAGCGCCGTGAATAAACACTTCAAGTTCCATTTCAGGGCATTCTTGTCGAATTTCTTCTATTTCCTCTATAGATAACTCTCTTGAGAGAATAATGCGACTTATACCCATCGTACGCCAAAATTTTACTGCTGCATAATTAAGTGTGTTGGCTTGAACAGATAAATGAATTGGCATATCAGGCCAGTTCTCACGAACCATCATAATCATGCCAGGATCAGCCATAATTAATGCATCAGGTTTTAGCGCTATGACTGGAGCAATATCCTCTAGGTAGGTTTTGATTTTAGCGTTATGAGGCAAGATATTACTAACCAGATAAAATTTCTTATTCAGCTCATGAGCACGATCAATACCTCGAGCTAAGTTTTCTATTTTACCAAAACTATTATTTCTTACGCGAAGACTATAACGTGGTTGACCGGCATAAATGGCATCTGCACCAAATCGGAATGCAGTTTCTAGCATTTCTATTGAACCAACAGGGGCCAGTAATTCAGGAGTTTTATTCATAAGTGTCATTGTAAATAATGTATGTAACGTATTAATTCTTCAGGTTGTTCAATAATTGCATGATGAGGCCATTCACTAGGTGGTGTGGTTGATCCTAAGTAGCCATAGCCTGCTATGATTCCTGGCATTTGTGCGGCTTGTGCTGCCAACATATCTCGTTCATCATCCCCTACATATACCAACTCTTGAGGTAAGAGTTGTAGCAATTGTGCGGCTCCTATTAAAGGATCAGGATAGGGTTTTGGTCGTTGAAACGTATCACCACTAATAATACAGCTACTTCGTTGAGCTAACCCCAAAAGATCAACCAAAGGGTTGGTAAAGCGTTCAAATTTATTGGTTACTATACCCCAGGGTATATGGTGGAGATCTAAATAATTGAGGAGTTCTGAAACGCCCGGAAATAAGGTTGTATTAAGACATAAATTACTTTCGTAAATATTTAAAAACTGCTCTCTTAATTCTTCAAAAAAAGGGTCAGAACTAGTAATATTAAATCCTTCCTCAATTAACCCCCGAGCACCTTGAGATGCTCTCGGTCTTAACCTTTCAATAGGTAATGGAGAGTTACCATATTTTTCTAAAAGTATATTGAGAGCCCTACCTAAATCAGGTGCGGTATCAGCTAAGGTGCCATCAAGATCAAATAAGATACCTTTAATCACGATTTAATACAGTGAATTGCATAATTCACACTGATATCAGTTGTACTTGAATAAATTTTTGTTAGTGGGTTATAGGTTAAACCTGTATATTCCTTAACATCTAAACCAGCTAATCGAGCAAAATGAGTTAACTCAGAGGGCTTAATAAATTTAGCGTAGTCGTGTGTCCCTTTGGGTAATAATTTGAGGACGTATTCTGCACCAATAATTGCAAATAAGTATGATTTTGGGTTGCGGTTAATTGTAGAAAAAAACACATGACCGCCAGGTTTTACTAATTTTGAACAAGCTGCGATTGTACTTTGAGGGTCTGGTACATGTTCTAACATTTCCATGCATGTAACCACATCAAAACTATGTGGTTTTTGTTCTGCTAAAGACTCTGCAGAAATAAGTTGATAGTTTACGTTTATACCGCTTTCAAGGCCATGAAGCATGGCCACTGAAAGCGGTTTTTCTGCTAAATCAATCCCCGTTACCTGAGCGCCAAGTTTGGCCATGGATTCAGATAGTATTCCACCTCCGCAACCCACATCCAGCACATGTTTTCCGGATAGCGATATCAGGTTATTAATCCAGTTTAAACGTAAAGGATTAATGGCATGTAGAGGTTTAAATTCGCTATTTGGATCCCACCAACGGTGGGCTAGTGAACTAAACTTCTGTAGCTCTAACGGATCTTGATTTAAGTTCATATTAAAAACAATTATTTATAGGTAATGTAAATTTCAGCGCGGCGGTTTTTAGCGCGTCCTTCTTTAGTGCTGTTACTAGCAACTGGATCAGCCATACCTAAGCCATTTACACGAATTATTTGTGCATCAATACCTTTTTGAACCAAATATGCTTTTACTGCTTCAGCACGTTTTAACGACAATTTTAGGTTGTATTTCTTGGTACCTACACTGTCTGTATAACCGACAATTTTAATCCCTTTGATTGCTTTGTTAGAACGATGATTGATTTTCGCTAATTCACGATTTATAGCAGTTTTACCTTGGGGTTTTAATATTGATTTGTTGAAATCAAACAAAGCATCTGCGGATAAAGTAATATCAGGGTGATGCATTACCATTGGTGCATGGGCTTCAGGTTTAGGTGTGATAACTGGCATTTCTTTTTTCATTTCTGGTGGAGCTGTCACACCACATTGATTGTATGAAGACGTTTCACCAGCGCCTAAACTAACACAATTATTGAAATTGTCAGTAACTACTGAACCGTAGCTTGATTGCAAATGTGCGGGATAGCCCATGTCTTCACTGGCTTGTGTGGAGTAGGAAAAGAGTACTCCTGTTGCTGATCCTAGTAATGCAATTGTTGCCACGAAGCGTTTGGTGTTTTTCATGGGAAGCTCCTGTTCAGTTAAAATTTTAATTATAGATGAAATACGCTCTTTACAGTGAATAATGATCAGCTGAAATGAGCTTTTGATATGTAATTTTGTGTTAAAATCAGACGTTATTTTAATTATAAATACCTAGTGTAAGTTCCTATGTCCTCATTTGCCAAAGAAACACTGCCGGTTAGTTTAGAAGACGAAATGCGTCGTTCCTATTTGGAATACGCAATGAGTGTAATTGTGGGTCGTGCTCTACCCGATGTTCGTGATGGGTTAAAGCCTGTCCATAGACGTGTTTTGTTTGCTATGCACGAACTGTCTAACGATTTTAATAAACCTTATAAAAAATCAGCCCGTATTGTCGGTGATGTAATTGGTAAATACCATCCTCACGGAGACACTGCCGTTTATGATGCAATTGTGCGTATGGCGCAGGATTTTTCACTTCGTTACCCTTTAATTGACGGTCAAGGTAACTTCGGCTCGGTTGACGGGGATAACCCCGCCGCTATGCGTTATACAGAAATACGTATGGCAAAAATTACGCACGAGCTGCTTGCCGACATTGATCGTGACACAGTTGATTTTGGACCAAACTATGATGGTTCTGAAAAAGAACCATTAATTCTTCCTGCACGTTTCCCCAATCTTTTGGTTAACGGATCATCAGGAATTGCAGTCGGGATGGCTACTAATATTCCGCCACATAATTTAAACGAAGTAATAGATGCATGTTTATGTCTTTTAGGTAACCCTGATGTGTCTATCGAGGCATTGATTGATATTATACCAGCGCCAGATTTCCCAACTAAAGGAATTATTTACGGTACTGCATCAGTAAGGCAGGGGTATTTGACAGGACGTGGCCGTGTATTAATGCGTTCACGTACTCATGTTGAAGATATTGAGAAAGGTAATGGACGTCAGGCTATTATTGTTGATGAGTTACCCTATCAAGTTAACAAAGCTAATTTAATAATAAAAATTGCTGATTTAATTCGTGAAAAACGAATTGAGGGTATTTCTGATTTGCGTGATGAATCAGATAAGTCGGGCATGAGAATTGTGATCGAGTTGAAAAGAGGTGAAATGCCTGAAGTGGTACTCAATAACCTCTTCAAACTAACTCAATTACAAGAATCATTCGGTATGAATATGGTTGCTTTGGTTGATAATCAGCCGAAGTTATTAAATTTAAAAGAGTTTTTGGATGCCTTCTTACGCCATCGTCGTGAGGTAGTGACACGTAGAACAGTATTTGAGTTAGGTAAAGCTCGTGAAAGAGCGCATATATTAGAAGGGCTTGCTGTTGCATTATCAAATGTTGATGAAATCATTGCGTTAATTAAGAGTTCTGCAAATCGTCAAATAGCGAAAGACGCATTAATGGCCAAGTCTTGGCCGTCTCAGTTAGTAAAAGAGATGATTGAGCGTGCACCAGAAAATGCTTCACGTCCTCTAGGTATCTCTGTTAACGTAGGGCTTTTTGATGATGGGTACAGATTATCGGATACTCAAGCTGTCGCTATTTTAGAAATGCAGCTTCAACGTTTAACTGGCTTAGAACAAGAAAAAATTATTGACGAATACAAAGAGGTAATGGATAAAATTATTGACCTCTTGGATATACTTGCTAACTCTCATCGCATCACAAAAATTATTTCAGATGAACTGCTAAAAATTAAAGAGTCATTTGGCGATCAACGTAGAAGTGAAATTGTTATCAATACTGAAGATATTGATATGGAAGATTTAATCACTCCAGAAGAAATGGTGGTGACACTTTCTCATGATGGTTACATAAAAGCTCAATCGATTAATGACTATAAGGCACAAAAAAGAGGCGGTCGTGGCAAACAAGCTACTGCCACTAAAGAAGATGATTTTATTGATCGTTTGTTTGTAGCTAATACACATGATCATGTTCTATGTTTCACTAGCCTGGGACGAGTTCACTGGTTGAGGGTGTTTAATGTCCCAGTGGGAAGTAGAACAAGTAGAGGCAAACCTGTTAATAATTTACTTCAAATTGAAGCAGGTGAAAAAATAAACGCACTATTACCCGTTAAAGAGTTTGATGATAAACATTTCGTGTTTATGGCTACTGCCTTTGGTACAGTCAAGAAAACACCACTGACAGACTTTTCGCGTCCTAGGTCAGCTGGGATTATTGCAGTTGATTTAGACGACAATGATTATTTGGTTGGTGCATCCATTACTAATGGAACCCATGACGTTATGTTGTTTTCAGATGACGGAAAAGCAATACGTTTTGATGAAAATGATGTAAGACCAATGGGTAGAACTGCTCGTGGAGTAAGGGGTATGCGCCTTGCTAATGGCCAAAAAGTGATTTCAATGTTAGTGGCAGACAATGAGGAGCAGACTGTATTGACTGCTACTCAAAATGGTTTTGGTAAACGTACTCGAATCTCTGAATTCACACGACATGGACGTGGTGGGCAGGGGGTTATTGCTATTCAAACAAGCCAGAGAAATGGCCCAGTAGTAAGTGCTGCTCTTGTTAACTCTAATGATGAATTAATGTTAATTACCAGTGGTGGAGTATTGATCAGAACACGCGTACAAGAAATTCGTGAGATGAGTCGCGCTACACAAGGCGTTACTTTGATTTCACTGGACGATGGAGAGACCTTGGTATCACTTAGTCGTATCGATGAAAGTGCGGACGACACTGAGATTAATGACCAACCAGTTGATTCTGATGTTGAGAATTTAGCCGATAAAGAAGATTCATTAGGTACGCAGGAGTAATTGTATGCGTGCTTTTAACTTCTCTGCAGGTCCTGCAACACTTCCAACTGAAGTGATGCTTGAAGTACAAGAACAACTTTTAAATTGGCAGGACTCAGGTATGTCGGTGATGGAACTTAGTCACAGAAGTCCTGAGTTTGCTGGTATTCTGAATGAAACAGAACTGGATCTTCGTGACATTTTGGCACTGCCTGATCACTACAGAATTATTTTCTGTCAAGAGGGAGCAAGTGCACATTGGGATATGATTCCCCTTAACCTACTTCAGGGAAATCATCATGCTGATTACATTGAAACAGGTTATTGGTCATACCGTGCTATTGAAGAAGGTAGACGCTACTGTAATGTTAATATTGCTGCTTCAAATCGTATTGATCATTTTAGTGCGCTACCTGACAGGGCAGAGTGGAGGCTCAATCCAAAAGCGGCTTATGTACATTACTGTTCAAATGAAACAATTGACGGATTAGAGTTTTTTTGGACACCTGATGTGGGCAATGTCCCGTTAGTTGTTGATATGTCGTCTCATTTTTTATCACGACCAATGGATATCACTAAATTTGGTATGGTTTATGCTGGCGCACAAAAAAATATTGGGCCTGCTGGATTGAGTTTAGCAATTATACGTGAGGACTTATTAAAACCCGCCGCACCTGGCACACCGTTTCTTATGGATTATCATGGACAATTTCATGCCCATTCTATGTTAAATACGCCACCTACGTTTACGATTTGGGTTGCCGGTCTTGTTTTTAAATGGATTAAACGGAATGGTGGATTAACGCAAATGGCTGTTCGTAATGCTGAGAAAGCACGTTTATTATATGATTTTCTTGATAAAAGTAGTTTTTATAGAAATTCAGTAAAAATTCAAGATCGATCATTAATGAATGTTCCGTTTCATTTAAGAGAGCCAGCTCTTGATGAGGTATTTTTAAAAGAGGCTGAGTTATCTGGACTAAAACAGTTAAGAGGCCATAGAGTGGTTGGTGGGATGCGTGCCTCGATTTACAATGCTATGCCCATTGAAGGGGTACAAGCATTAATTAATTTTATGGCGGATTTTGAGCGACGTTATGGTTAATTCTAATCAACGAGAATTAGAAAATTTACGTAATCAGATTGATATTATTGACACTCAATTACTTAAGCTAATCAGTCAACGTGCAAAATTAGCCGGTCAAATAGGTCAACTTAAAGAGGGTGTTTTATACCGTCCGGAAAGAGAAGCTCAAGTATTACGTAGATTACGTGAACTCAATAAAGGCCCTCTAAGTGATGAGTCCATTTTATATATATTTCGAGAGCTTATGTCAGCATGTCTTGCTCACGAAAGACCTGTCACAGTGTCTTATTTGGGACCTCGAGGTACATACTCTGAAGCCGCAGTAATGAAACATTTTGGACATGCTGCCATTCGCGAAGAACAGTCTTCGTTAGACGACGTTTTTCAAAGTGTTGTTGCAGGCAGAGTTAATTTTGGTCTAGTTCCAATAGAAAACTCTACAGAGGGTTCGGTTAATCGAACTCTTGATTTATTGGTTGATACGCCTTTGCAAATTTGTGGTGAAGTTCAGTTAAGAATTCACCATCAATTGTTATCACAACAAGGTGTGGCGCTTGAGCAAATTCAAGAAGTTTATTCTCACGCACAATCACTTGCACAATGCCATTCTTGGCTAGCAAATCAACTACCCGGTGCGAAACTTATTCCGGTCAGTAGTAATGCTGAGGCAGCAAAAATTGTAAGTGAAAGAAAAAACGCTGCGGCTATTGCTAGTATTCAAGCAGCTGAATTATACCAACTTGAAATTCTTGCGAAGAATATCGAAGACAGATCCAATAATACAACTCGTTTTTATGTCATTGGCAATCACAAATCTTCTATCTCTGGTCATGATAAAACGTCATTACTATTAGTTGCTAGAAATAGGCCAGGTGCTATTCATGAATTATTAGCACCATTTGCAAAATATGGTGTAAGCATGACCCGTCTTGAATCACGTCCCTCACAAACTGCATTATGGGAGTATGTTTTTTTTATTGATTTAGAAGGTCATTGTGAAGACAATTTAGTTAAGCAGGCGTTGACTGAAGTAAGTCAGTCTGCATTGGTTTGTCGTGTTTTAGGTTCTTATCCGGTGGCACCATTATGATTGATTTATGTGAATCAGCTCCTCAGTACATTAAAAGTATTGCTCCCTATCAGCCAGGTAAACCCATGTCAGAGTTGCAAAGGGAGCTTGGCTTAACTCATGTAGTCAAGCTAGCATCTAATGAAAATCCGCTCGGTCCAAGCCCAATGGCCTTGGCTGCTATCAATAAGTCTTTAAAAGATTTAGCTCTCTACCCAGACGGAAACGGTTTTGAGTTAAAACAGACTTTGGCGAATCTTAGAAATATTGAAATTGACAATATTATTTTAGGTAATGGCTCCAATGATGTATTGGAGTTGATTGCAAGAGCATTTTTGTCTCCAGGTACTGAAGCTATTTATTCTCAATATGCATTTGCAGTTTATCCTTTAGTGACTCAAGCCGTTGGGGCAAAAGGTATTGTTGTGCCTGCTAAAGAGTTCGGGCATGATTTACCGGCTATGTTGAAGTCGGTTACAGATAATACACGTGTAATCTTTGTTGCGAATCCCAATAATCCTACTGGTCATTTTATTTCAGGCGATTCACTTAAAGAATTTTTAAATAAAGTCCCTTCACATGTACTTGTTGTACTTGATGAGGCTTATACAGAATATTTAGATGATAATCTCTCTTATAACGCAATTTCTTGGCTAAATAATTTTGATAATTTAATTGTAACCAGATCCTTTTCTAAGGCGTTTGGTTTGGCAGGTTTAAGAGTTGGTTGCGGATTTGCTCATAAGGACGTTATTTCTTTATTAAATCGTGTGCGTCAACCTTTTAATGTTAATCAACTGGCACTTGTTGCTGCTGAAGCAGCACTGCATGATACTGATTTTCTGGAAAAAACGAAAATCGTTAATACAAATGGTCTAAAACAATTAGTACAGGCATGTACACAGTTAGGATTATCATTTATCCCTTCAGTAGGTAACTTTTTAGCCATTGAAGTAGGGGAAAATGCAGCAATTATTTACCAAGAATTATTAAAACGCGGGGTCATTGTTCGACCTGTGGCCAATTATAGTATGCCGAATTACTTACGTGTTTCAGTAGGATTGTCGGAAGAAAACCAATTCTTTATTGATAAACTTATAGAAGTAATTAATCTCTAAATTCATGGCAGATCCTTTCCAAACTCATCCACGAAGAATCGCTATTATTGGTGTCGGCTTAATTGGTGGCTCATTTGCCTTAGCCATGCGTGAAGCAGTCAGAGATGTCAGCATAGTTGGGTATGATCGTGATGAAGTTAACCTTGCTGCAGCAAAACAACTTGGTGTCATTGATAGTGCAGTTCACTCTTTAGCGGCTGCCGTAAAAGATGCAGATGTAATTCAAATTGCAGTTCCCGTCGGACAAATTGAAACTGTTTTAGCTGAAATAGCTGCCCATATAAGCCCTACAGCAATTATCACCGATGTAGGAAGTACAAAAGCAAACGTCATTAATGCCGCAAAAAAATACCTTGGCACAGCCATCCAACGTTTCGTCCCTGTTCATCCAATAGCTGGAGCTGAACACAGTGGCGTTAGAGCATCACGTAAAGATTTGTTTCATCAAAAATCGGTTGTAATGATTGAGACGGATTTTACCGATTCACTTCCTTTTGAAATTATTAAACGCTGTTGGCAAGCCTGTGGCGCTAATATTGAAACCATGTCTGTAAATAGACATGACAGTGTTTTTGGCGTAGTAAGTCATTTACCTCATATATTAAGTTTCACCTTGGTTTATGACATTGCGACACGCGTGGATGCCGAGACTTTTTTCCACTTTGCTGCTAGCGGTTTTAGAGACTTTACGCGAATAGCTGGAAGTAATCCTGAGATGTGGAAAGATATTACCCTTGCTAATAAATCAACATTATTACTTGAGTTACAACGATATCAGGACTTATTACGTTATTTTCAAGATGCTCTCGAGTCTGATGACGGTGAAGCGATTGAAGGTTTTTTTAAAATTGCACGTGATGCTAGGCGTGATTGGTCAGAATAAATTTTTAAGAGATAGGCTATGAATGTTACTTACTGTATTTCACCGGGAGGAAAACTAACTGGAACAATTAAAGTTCCTGGTGACAAATCCATTTCACATCGAAGCATAATGCTTGGTGCAATTGCGGAAGGGGTAACAGAAGTTAGCGGCTTTCTTGAAGGTGAAGATGCACTCTCAACAATGAATGCTTTTAGAGCTATGGGTGTACGTATTGATGGTCCTCATCATGGTCGAGTTACAATTTACGGTGTCGGAAAACACGGTTTAACCGCTCCAAAACAAGTCATAGATTGCGGAAATTCAGGTACAACGATGAGACTATTGTCTGGATTACTGGTAGGGCAAGGTTTTGAAGTAATATTAACTGGTGATGAGACTTTATTAAAAAGACCAATGGCACGTGTTGCTGATCCATTAAAACAAATGGGAGCATTAATAGAGACCAAAGAAGGTGGGAGACCGCCTTTGGCTATTCATTCCACTTCGGCATTAAACTCAATTACGTATACTCTACCTATGGCTAGCGCACAGGTTAAATCTGCGGTATTACTTGCTGGTCTTTATGCTAATGGAGTAACAACAGTTATTGAACCTGAAGTAACCCGAGATCACACAGAGAGAATGTTGGAAGCATTTGGTTATAAACCTACCATTAATGGAAATAGTATAACTGTTGATAATACTGCCATACTTCATGCTACAACGATTAGCGTGCCATCTGATATTTCTTCTGCGGCTTTTTTTATG
Source organism: Pseudomonadota bacterium (assembly GCA_021811145.1). Classification (GTDB taxonomy): domain Bacteria; phylum Pseudomonadota; class Gammaproteobacteria; order Burkholderiales; family Ferrovaceae; genus PN-J185. The sequence continues at coordinate 4,637 of JAJZPN010000014.1, read as the reverse complement.
GTTGGTGCGGCTATTTCAGAAGGTTCAGACTTAATTATTAAGGAAGTGGGTATTAATCCTACTCGTGATGGAGTAATAAAAATATTAGAGCTGATGGGGGCTGATATAAGACTTTTGAATATAACTCATGTGGGTGGTGAGAAAGTTGCTGATATACACATCAAATATAAGCCACTTAAAGGTATTCATATTCCTGAAGAGTTAGTTAGCCTTGCCATAGATGAGTTTCCAATAATATTTATTGCTGCAGCAAATGCACAAGGGAAAACAGTACTCTCTGGTGCAGAAGAACTTCGCGTTAAAGAAAGTGATCGTATACAAGTTATGGCTGATGGATTGGTGTCTTTAGGTATAAATGCTGTTCCCACACCCGATGGCATGATTATTGATGGAGGTTCCTATCATGGTGGAACGATTAATAGTCATGGTGATCATCGTATTGCTATGAGTTTTTCAATAGCAGCACTTAAAGCCTCTTCTGCAATTACCATTTTAAATTGTCAAAATGTTGCCACCTCTTTTCCTGGATTTGATAAGCTCGCAAGGTCAACAGGCTTAGAGATTTCAGTATTATGATCCCTGTTATTGCAATAGATGGACCTTCTGCATCAGGCAAAGGGACTGTCGCTCAACGCGTAGCTGAAAAACTTAACTTTCATTACTTAGATAGTGGGGCCTTGTATCGCATTGTTGCCTTATCTGCTCAATTTCAGGGTATAGGTGAAACTGATGAAAATAAGTTGAATCAGTTAACTAAAAGTCTACGTATAGAATTTAAAGAAGGTAAAATACTGCTTAATAAACAAGATGTTACTGAATCTATACGATCTGAAGAATGTGGTATATTGGCTTCAAAAATTGCTGCTGTTAAATCTGTGCGTGATGTATTAATGAATGTTCAGCATCAATTTAAACAGCATCCTGGACTCGTTGCGGATGGACGAGATATGGGTAGCGTTGTCTTTCCTGAGTCCATGTTAAAGATCTTTCTAACAGCCACTCCTGAAATTAGAGCGCAAAGACGTTATAACCAGTTGATCAATAAGGGAATATCTGCTAATATAAACGACCTTTTGCAAGATATTCTTGAACGTGATCGTCGGGATCTGACTCGTAAAGAGTCCCCGTTAAAACAGACTCCAGATGCACATTTTCTCGATACCTCTGCATTAACAATAGATCAAGCAGTTAACCAAGTAATACAGTGGTTTTCTGATGTATCTAATTAACTTTGGACTCATTTATCTTGTAATAATAATCAAATGCGTTGTTGATTATTATGTAGTTAATACAAGTTTTGAGTAATTTAATTGACCCCGAGGCGCGACGGGTGATTTTTATAGGTAACAGTTTTTCATGAATACAACCAATCAACACACCTCTACAACTGAAAGTTTTGCTAGCTTGTTTGAGGAGAGCTTATCCCATCAAGAAATGCGTATAGGTGAAGTAATCACCGCGGAAGTAGTAGGTATTGACGGTAACTTTGTAATTGTAAATGCTGGTTTGAAATCGGAAAGTTTAATCCCCATTGAAGAATTTAAAGATGATCGTGGCGAACTCGAAGCACAAATTGGTGACTTTGTAAAAGTAGCTATTGATACTCTTGAAGATGGTTATGGTTCTACCAAACTATCTCGTGAAAAAGCCAAACGTTTAGCTGCGTGGCTTGATTTGGATGATGCCATGACTAAAGGCACTTTAGTTACTGGTGTTGTTAGCGGTAAGGTGAAAGGTGGCCTAACTGTTATGGTTAACGGTATTCGTGCATTTTTACCTGGATCACTGGTTGATGTTCGTCCTATTAAGGATACTTCACCTTATGAAGGGAAAGAGATGGAGTTTAAAGTTATTAAGCTCGATCGGAAACGCAATAATGTAGTGGTATCACGCCGTGCTGTAATGGAAGCCACTCAAGGTGCAGATCGTGAAAATCTGTTAGAAAACTTGAAAGAAGGCTCAATTGTAAAAGGTGTTGTTAAAAATATTACAGATTACGGTGCATTCGTTGATCTAGGTGGTATTGATGGTCTGTTACACATTACTGATTTAGCTTGGAGAAGAGTAAAACACCCATCAGAAGTATTGAATGTAGGTGATGAGGTTGAAGCTAAAGTATTGAAATATGACCAGGATAAAAATCGTGTTTCATTAGGTCTCAAGCAATTAGGTGATGATCCTTGGGTAGGTCTAGCACGTCGCTATCCTGAAAAAACACGTTTGTTTGGTAAAGTGACTAACCTCACTGATTATGGTGCATTCGTTGAGATTGAGCCGGGTATTGAAGGATTGGTACACGTTTCTGAAATGGATTGGACCAATAAAAACGTTCATCCTTCTAAAGTTGTTCAGCTTGGCGATGAAGTTGAAGTAATGATTTTAGAAATTGATGAAGAACGTCGTCGTATTTCTTTAGGTATGAAACAATGTCGTCCTAATCCATGGGAAGAGTTTGCTGCCACCCATAACAAGAACGATCATGTTAAGGGCCAAATTAAATCAATTACAGACTTTGGTGTCTTCATAGGCCTACCAGGTGGAATTGATGGTTTAGTTCATTTATCTGATCTATCTTGGAGTCAGACTGGTGAGGAAGCAGTTCACAATTACAAGAAAGGTGATGAAGTTGAAGCCATTATTCTTGCAATTGATGTTGAAAGAGAAAGAATTTCTTTAGGCATTAAACAGCTTTCCGGAGATCCTTTCACTAACTTTACTGCTGTAAATGACAAAGGTGCAATCGTAAAAGGTACTGTTAAATCAATAGATACCAAAGGTGCTGTAATTGATCTTGGTGATGATATTGAAGGCTACTTACGCGCATCTGAGATCTCTCGTGATCGAGTAGAGGATGTAAAAGCGCATCTTAATGAAGGCGATGCAGTTGAAGCTGTTATTCTTAATGTTGATCGCAAAAATAGAACCATTAATTTGTCTATCAAAGCTAAGGATGCTGTTGAAGAAAATGCTGCTATGCAACGAGTTACCGCTGACAACCCAGCTAACGCAGGTACAACAAGCCTTGGCGCATTGTTGAAAGCAAAACTCGAAAACCAATCCTCTGAAGGTTAATCTTTAAATGACTAAATCAGAATTAATCGATCTGTTATCTCTTAAATATAGCCAATTAGTATCAAAAGATACCGAATTGGCTGTGAAGACAATTTTGGATGCCATGAGTCAATCATTGGTATCAGGAGAGCGGATTGAAATTCGTGGGTTTGGAAGTTTTGGTTTAAACCATCGACCTCCTCGACAAGGCAGAAATCCTAAAACAGGTGAAAAAGTGTTGGTTCCAGAGAAGTACGTACCACACTTTAAACCTGGAAAGGAGTTGCGGGATCGAGTGGATTTTCCTAAGAGTAATGCTCAGTCTGCGGACTAAAATAAAACGGGTGTTAAACACCCGTTTTTATTTTAAAATGTAGAAAAATAGGGAATAAATAATGTTTTATCTAAAATGGATTGTACGAATTCTTGTGTTTATTCTATTGTTAGGCTTTGCTATCAAAAACGTAGAGCCAGTGACAGTAAAATACTTTCTTAATTACCAATGGCAAGGACCCTTAATTGTCTTTTTGTTGGTATTTTTTATCTCAGGGGTTATTGTTGGGCTATTAGTTGCTATGGGTAGTTTGTTTAAACAACGTCGAGAATTACAACGATTAAGACGTGAACTTAATCAATTAGAAAAGGTTAATGAATTAACCAATCAACCAAAACCAATACGTGACATATCAACCGCTGCTCACATTGATGCAGTTTAAATACAAATACAGTAAATTATTATGGATTTTCAGGCTTATTGGTTATTAGTGATTCCGGTGTTTTTCGGCTTAGGATGGCTTGCAGCACGTGTTGATATTAGACACCTTTTAACTGAATCACGTGCATTACCTGCTTCTTACTTTAAAGGTTTGAATTTTTTACTGAATGAGCAAACAGATAAAGCTATTGAGTCATTTATTGAAGTTGCACAGACGGATCAACAAACAGTTGAATTACAATTTGCCTTAGGTGGATTATTCCGTCGACGCGGTGAAGTCGATCGTGCAACTAGAATGCATCAAAGTTTAGTTGAACGATCTGATTTGTCAGTCGAACAAAAAGCGCAAGCGTTATATGAATTAGCTCAGGATTATCTCAAGGCAGGTCTTTTGGATCGTGCCGAAGCGTTATTTTTAGATCTTAAGAAAACCAGTCATTTTTCTGAAGTTGCCACTCGCTCATTATTAGATATTTACGTTACTGAAAAAGAATGGAATAAAGCAATTGAGATTAGCAAGGAACTAGAATCGATAGGTACAGAAATTGGAAGCAAAGAAATTGCAAATTTCTATTGTGAATTAGCAGTTATTGAGTACAGTAGATCAAACTATGATGCCGCTAAAGAGCTTATCCAAAAAGCATTAATTGTTAATAAGAAATGTGTAAGAGCAAATATTCTACAAGGACAGTGGGCCAAACAAAATGGTCAGTTAGATGAGGCCATTCGCTATTGGTCGTTAATAGAAAATCAATCACCTGATTATCTTTTTTTGGTAGCCGACTCATTTGTTGAAACCATGAAGCAATTAAACCGAACAGATGAAGCGATCTTACTATTAAGAGGCTGGACTGAACGTTTTGTTTGGCCC
>JAJZPN010000002.1 GCA_021811145.1 Pseudomonadota bacterium | reverse complement strand
CCCTCAAGATATCCTCTCAGAAATGTTGATTAAAGAACTCGTAGATATTGTTTGGAAGAAACAACGAATAAATAAAATTGAGAACGCAGAATTTCAAAGAGTATTTAATGAACCAATTAAAACTTTCGATTTTGATAATGTGTTCTATAAAGAACGTTATGTTTTAAGTACAGAAATAGTCAATGATTTAGAAGAGTATTTAAAATACTCAAAAGAAGATTATATAAAAAATCTGAATTACGCTAATTATTTGTTAGCACGTGAAGATGATATAACTGTTAAAAATCTAGAGAAGTTAGAATCAGATTACAAGATTTTGTATCAGTACCTAGTTAAATCAAATACGAATTATATAGGTATTGGTAATACTCCAAAAGAATGGCTAGAGAGAACAGGTAATTACGTAGACGAAAACGGATGGGATGAAACCGGACAATTAATTTTTCATTGGCTAAAAAAATTTAGAGATTATGTAAAAAAAGCGACAATTGCTCATGATTACGAAGAAAACATTCGCGAAGGACTTGCAAAAATTTATGATCAAAGAATGATTAGGCTCATCGAGGATAGTGGTTTAGAAAGAGCAAAAACTACTCTTGATAATCAGTTCTCAAAAAAATTAAATGAATTTCGTCTACATCAGAAATGGGTTCAAGATAATTACTCTGAAATAATTGAGCATGATGAAATTGAGTCCATGGAAGATGACAGTGATGAAATAGGAAACATTCCTCCTATCTTGAGTAACCAAAATGATCTTAGAGTGAATCAGTCACCAATATCTTAAGAAAGGCATATTTTACAAAACAGACTCATTCTCATTTAGGTGAGAATGAGATTAGTGTCAGTGAAGGCAATATGTTTAAAAACGCCTGTCCATGCACAAATTGAAATAATAATTTGTATATGGAGAGATATTAGATAGGGGATCGTGAATACAGACTAAGTGGCTTTAAGTAAAGTATTAAAAGAGCTCTTATGAGACTTTGGTGTTAAAGATGCATGCTAATACCACTTAGCATACTTACATTATTACGGCGTTAATCATATGGTTAAAAAATCATAGGATATATTCGTACTACGAATTTTTAGACTTATCAAAAATACCCTCATTAAGCACTCCAAATCTATTCTATCCAAAATTTAATGTAGTAATTCATGTCGATACGTTATGTGCAAAAACCACTGTAACCATCAATCCTTTCTTACATTTAGTTATGAACCAAGTAAGCTCTAACACGTACCAGACAATCAAATAGAATGGTCCTATAATGCGTCCTTAGAACGCATTATAGGACCATTCTAATAATATTTTTATATTTAATCTGTTCATGCTGCTTTAGGTAAAGCAAATAGTAAACTTGAGTTTTTTACTTCATCTTGTTAAAATACGTCCTAAGGACGTATTTTAACAAGATGAAAAACACTACTAACTTTATTAGCGAACAACTTCTCGGGCCAATGACTGAAACCTTGGCCTCTCATAATGCCCCTGCTATCTCAACCTACGACCTAGCTAAAGCCCTGTATTTTATCGCCCAAAAACAGCAAGTAAGTCCAAAAAATTTAAAATCTCTTTTTAAAAATATCTGCGCTCATTTAACTAAACTTTCTCTTCTTTCTGAAATAGCCCCCTTTTCCGAATCGAAAAGCTACTTATTATTTGGCCAAAACAAAGCATCCCCAGCTGAAGTTATGTGCAGCATCGACCCATTTACATACATTTCCCATCTAAGTGCAATGGAGTATCATGGATTAACAGACCGATTCCCTGGCATCTTATATTTGACTAGACCCCCACTCGCCGAATGGCGTCAACAAGCGCATGTTCGCATGAGGCATGACCTTAATGAGCACCAAGCCACTTATTTAGAAGCAGGCCTACCTAAGCTCAGCCCTCCAAAGATACTTCGGCTAAATCAGACCCCTATTAAGATTTGTGAACGATCACAACTTGGAGCATTCCGCTTGGTTTCAGGCTCTAACTTAAGAGTCTCCACTATTGGTCGTACATTCCTTGATATGATTCGTGAGCCATCTCTATGTGGAGGCCTGCAACATGTTGTTGATATCTATATCAAAGAAGCAAAACAGTACCTCAACCTCATCATTGATGAAGTTGATCGTCATGGTCTAGCTATTGATAAAGTTCGAGCAGGCTATCTTCTATCAGAAGTTTGCCATCTCAATGCGCCTGTATTCAATGAATGGCAAAAACTAACGCAACGTGGAGGTTCTAGAAAGCTAGACCCTGAAGGAGACTACTCCCCGTACTTCTCTGAAAGTTGGAAAATTTCTATTAACCTTCCCTCTCTAACAATGACTGAAAATAATGAATAGCTCTCTCGAATCTATTGATTTAGTTGAATGGGTTAGCAAAGCCTCTTTGGATAAGAAAAATTTTCGTGAAGCAGTTCACATTATCTTGACCGCTATAAGCAAATCTACAGCATTGCGAACAAAAATGATCATGAAAGGTGGCATGCTCATGGCGCTTCGCTATGAGAGTAGTCGTTTTACCAAAGATGCTGATTTTTCAACGCACGAACTATATGAGATTGGCAATGAAAAAGAACTTATCGCGGAATTAGAAGTTCAGCTATCTTTAGCTAAGCAGAACTTCCTTATGATACAAGTTGCAAAATTCAACGTTCAAAATTAGAGCCAGCTGGCACAAACAAAACTTTTCCTACACTTGCGTTAAATATTGGTATGCCCCTAAAAGTAATGCCAGTGCCATGAGTCGCCTGCAAGCCAAACAATCTCCCATGATTGTAGAAATTGATTACAGCTATAATGAGGCTGTTCTTGATACAGAGATTTTGAAACTGTCAGATGGGGAAGAACTTCAAGTTTATAGTCTGATTAACTTAATGGCCGAAAAATATCGTTCTTTATTACAACAAACGGTAAGAAATCGACATCGCAGACAAGATGTTTATGATTTATCTTTGCTTCTCAATAAATTTCAAGACTGGACGTATGCAGAGCAATTACAACTTAAAGAGCTAATCGTAGCGACATCAAAGTCCAAGGAAATCGTGGCTCAAGCAGACTCGATATCAGATCCCGCTATTATGGCAATGGCTGAAAAAGGCTATCAAGATCTTGCTGCTGAAATTGAAGAACCGCTGCCACCTTTTAAAGATGTTTATAGAGAAATTTCATCTTTTTATGAAAACCTCCCATGGGAGTCACCTAAATAACAGTTTTAAGAAAATATATAAACTGCCAGCAGTAATGCTTTGAGGAAATTTGCCCCTACCTAATTTTGCGCAAGATCAAATTCCTCAGACTCCCATGGGGCAATCATTCCAAATCGTGATATCAGCTCTTTTCTAGCATCCGATATTAACAGCAACACTTCCCCGTGATGGGATTCGTATCACTTACTTAATTTCTGACCTAACTCGAGTAGCTGATTATGCAATTTATTAGGCATTAAGCGACCACCTTTAAAGGCTTCATTGGTATTGGAGCAATTGCAGGATTACTTTTAAATCTCTGCTCAACCTCCCATAAATCAACGGCCTCTTGCATATGTAACCAGCTCTCAGGTGTTCCGCCAATAACCTTGGAGATTCTTACTGCCATTTCAGCACTGATGCCTCTTTTTTCATGCAGTATCTCGGAAACCGTCAAACGACTTACGCCCAAGTGATTGGCAAAAGCCCCTTGAGTAATGTCAAGTTCTGGCAAAACATCCTCGCGTAATATAGCACCCGGATGGGTTGGTCTACGGTTTGGGTTTCTCAAACTTCTCATTGTTTTCTTCATTAGTGATAATCCTCTAAATCCACTTCGATTGCGCTATCGCCATCGAACTTAAACGTTATTCGCCAGTTCCCCGATACGCTAATTGCATAAACACCTTTGCGCGTACCCTTCAATTCATGAAACTTAAATCCAGGCAAATCCATATCCTCAGGCACAGCAGCAGCATCCAAACGATCTAACATACGTTCAATTCGAGCGGCATACTGCGCAGGAATCGCTTTATAGCTACCCTTTGAAAAAAAACTCTCCAACCCTTTATGGTGAAATGATGCGATCATTTTTCTCCCTTTTTTACCATTGTAATGCACATAATTACAATGTCAAGATGTTCATTACATTAAACCATGTCTGATACGGGTTATTCCCACCCCAATAACGCTTGACGTTATTCGTTACTTTAAATTTTATGATTATCAGTTTCGAGTACGTGAATACCCAAACACCCTTTGAGCAAAAGCGTGTCGCCCAATTTGCCAACATACAAAAAGTAATCCTACATAAAGTGGCGCAGTTGAATGCTGTATTAAGTTTAGACTTTCTGTGTTTGCCACCGGGTAATCCTCTGGTCAAGGTAGGAATCATTACGATGATTCAATGGCAAGATCACCATGCTACTTATGTGAAAAGGTAAGTGGATATTATTAATAGAATTAACAGTTGGCACTGCATGCAGTGATTAAGCCATTCGGTGCTTTTGTTGGCTTTATTGACAACACATAGCATTGTTGAAATAATTAACAAAATGACTGCTCACCTCATCACACGCTTTAAAAACGTTACACCAGATGGCGCAATTATCGAGTGGGTAGTATGGAGAGTGCCAAAACCGGTGCCACCGTCGACCCATGGTTTTAAATATCGTGCTGTGTTTGTTGTCGATGGGGTTCGTGTGATCGGGTTTGATAATGAGAGGGGAAAGGGAGATCATTGCCACCTCAATGGGCAGGAATTGCCCTATCGGTTTCGCGGGATCGAAGCGTTGGTTGAAAATTTTATCGCGGCTATTGAAGCTTGGAGGGCAACATGAAAGAACGTTTTCTGACAATTACTTTGCGTTCAGATTGGCAGTCGGCATTGCGTGCCGTCGCCAAAGCCAGTACGCAAAATGCTTACCAGGGTGAAACACTTAATTTTGAAAGCCCGGCACAGTTCTTTGGGCAATTGACACAGCGACGCTGGGAGATGGTCCGTACTGCCCAAAACAACGGACCAATGGCGATTCGTGAGCTTGCACGACTGGTCGACAGAGATGTACGCCGTGTTCATGAGGATGTGGGCGTCCTGACGCAATTAGGACTATTGGAGCGTACAGAAAATGCTGGTGTGGTTTGCCCTTATCACAGCATTCATATTGACATGCATTTAGAGGCAGCATGATGCAAGATCAATTATTCAGGTATATAAAAGGTCACTCTGGCCTGCTTCCGTTGGGATGATTGCAACCTTGGGATAGTGTAACCTTTCTATTGGTCATACTAAACGTAGCTAAAGATGAACATGATATAAATACCTCTAACTGGAAATTGCATTCTTTGAGCGGCAATTTGAGAGGCCACTGGTCTGTGAGTGTCAGTGGCAATTGGCGCATTACCTTCAGGTTTGATGAAGGCGATGTGGAGTTGGTGGATTATCAGGATTATCACTAGGAGAAGATGATGAGTATGCACAACCCAGCACATCCAGGTGAAGTGCTAAGAGAATGGTTGCCAGAAGGCATGCGAATTGAGCAAGCTGCCGAGCAATTGCATATTTCTCGTACAACCTTGTCAAAGGTGCTCAATGCCAAATCGGGATTAACTGCATCGATGGCATTGCGTCTTGCTTCTTGGCTGGGGACATCCCCAGATTTTTGGTTGGGGATGCAATTGCAATGGGATTTACGGCAGGCTAAAAAAATGCGCCTACCTAAAATCAAACCACTTAAACGAGAAACCGTTTCAACGGTTTAATGAGGGGTTGGGGCTCTTTACAACACTTTTCGCCTCAATAACGTTCTACGTTATTATTAATTTCATGATTATCAGTTTCGAGTACGTGGATACCCAAGCAGCCTTTAGCAAAAGCGTGTCGCCCCATTTACCAACATACAAAAAGTAATCCTACATAAACTGGCGCAGTTGAATGCTGTATTAAGTTTAGACTTTCTGCGTGTGCCACCGGGTAATCGTCTAGAAAGACTAGAGGGGAATCGCGCCGGGTAGTACTGGCCTGTAAATTTGCGCGGAACGGAAATTGCTCTCGCAATAATTCAATCTCAGGACTTTCTTTATAAATCCGAATAATAGATCTTTTGCTTTTTCCTGATGCTTTTCCCATTCCACCATTTAAACCGAAGGAGGGAGGCTTGCAAATCAACCAATATGGCTGAATCTTTTATGTTCATAATTAACTTTTGTTCACGTTACGTGTACAATAAAATATATTGAACAAAGTTGTGGTTCGTTCAATTAAAAATATCGTTCACGTAACGTGAACATTTAAATTTTACGTACAAAATGATGAACCTAAAAAACAAAGAGCAACTCATTCTGGCTAAAGCAATTGATGGTTTTCGAAAAGCCACTGGCCTGCAAATCGACCATGTTTGGCAAAATGGGCGAGCAGATGCTTTGTTAACCATTCAAACCCCTGATCACCCCATTCATTTTGAGGCTGAAATCAAGGGGGTGGTTGATCGCTTCAAAACCCTCACGCTCATCAGAGAACCAGGAACTCTAACATACCCAATTTTGCTTGTAGCTCCCTATATCACCAAAGAAATTGCAGCGCAGTGTCGTGAACTAGATTTGCCCTTCATTGACGAAGCTGGAAATGCTTATATTAAGGCTCCGGGATTACTTGTATATATTGTTGGTCAAGCTCGTCCAGAACGTACCCAGGAAAAGCCAGAGTTCACAGCCTTGACAACTGGCGGGTTAAAAATTGTCTTTGCGCTGCTAAATCAAAAAACAATTGCCCCTCAAACCTATCGTGAATTAGCAACTTTTGCCAAAGTGGCCCTTGGAACCGTAGGCCCTGTATTAACGAATTTACAAAACCGGGGCTTTCTCACTCCTGCTGAATTAGGGCCGCGACGAATTCTTGATAAGAAACGACTGGAAGATGAATGGGTGGCTCATTACCCCATTAAATTGCGACCCAAATTAAATGCTCGCCGATTTACTGCTGCCAAAGAAGAGTGGTATAGAGACGTCGATATTGAACAGTACGACGCCTGTTGGGGCGGGGAAGTCGCGGCGGAAAAACTCACCGGCTATCTCAAGCCTCTAAAGATAACCATTTATACCCGTAAAAATCCAGATCAACTCATTGTAGAAAATCGTTTGCGCCCGGACGTTAACGGCGATATTGAAATTTTGGAAGCCTTTTGGGCAGTAGATACAGAATTGCAAATGGACGGAGTTGCGCCGGCGCTACTGGTATATGCAGATTTATTGACCACTACCAATCCACGCAATATAGAAACAGCTAGACTAATTTATGACCGATATCTCACTTAAACTTGAAATTAGACCTGACCGCCCCTTAAAGGCGGAGCATCTAGCCATCCTACAAATTTTTGATGGTGTGGCACAGTCTTTGAATATTGACTATTTTTTAGTTGGGGCTCAGGCTAGAGACCTTGTCTTAGGGCATGTATTTAATAAGCGAACTGGGCAAGCCACCTATGATCTTGATCTGGGGGTCTGTGTAGAAGACTGGCATAAGTTTGCGAAACTTAAATCAAGCTTAATTGCAATGGGCTACTTTACCGAGGGTAAGGCGCCACAGAAAATGCATTTTAAAGGGGCTGGGGACAAATACTCTACGCCGCTTGATCTGATTCCATTTGGTGGGATTGAAAATTTAGACTCAACTATTGAATGGCCACCTGAAATAAATGTGGTTATGAACGTCTCTGGATTTTCTGAGGCGCTAAGGTCGGCTATTTTGTTAAAAATTTCAGAGAATTTCTCTATACGAGTTGCATCACTGGCTGGCATGGCCGCGCTCAAACTAATTGCCTGGCAAGACCGGGGCCAAGAAAACCAAGGTAAAGATGCCGTCGACTTTCTACTTATAGCCAAAAGCTATCACGACGCTGGAAATGAGGATCGCATTTATACGGAAGAATTAGCGCTACTAGAATCATTGGAGTATGACCCCGAGTTGGCAGGCATTCAGATGTTAGGCAAGGATGTTGCCGCGATTTGCTTAGATACAACCAGACAAAGTATCGATGCTATATTCTCAAATGCCACAGCTAGACAATTGCTAACCGACCAACTAACCCGTAACAGCCTCTCCATCGGCGATGAGGGTTCCGTACTAAAGGTTCAAGCTCATCTTGGGCTCTTTTATAAAGGCTTTAGTTCGAAGTGATAAAGAATAGCTCCGCACTCATAACCATTCCAAGACTATGAGGTTGATAAAATATTTTCGAAGACCATTTAACAAATAACAATGTGTTAACTGACAACGGTAGCGAGTTTAAGGGACGCTTTTCCAAGGCCCTGAAAGCCTCTGGTCTTATCCACTGGCATCCCTACCCTACCCCCCCAAGATGAACGCCCATTGCGAGCGCTTTAACCGTTCAATCCAAGAATCCTTTGTTGATTATCATGAGGATCTGCTGTTTACCGATATTGACTTGTTCAACAAGAAAATGGCGGATTGGATCACGTTCTACAACACCCAGTTACCCCATCTATCAACCAAACCCAATCCAATAAACATCCCTGAACAACCTCCCGATTCCTCCGTTACAACACCTTCTCAAACATAAACCTGAGTGCAATATGTACTGAACCAATACAAATGCTTGAAGTCGATTCATGCCTGTATTATACTTTGGTCTATGGAAGAATACAATGACATTAGGCATGGACGACACTGTGTTTTTAACATGCACGTCCATTTGGTCTTTGTGACGAAGTATCGACACAAAGTATTCGACTCAGCTGCCATCAACAGACTGCGCGAACTGTTTACCAAGGTTTGCAACGACTTCGAGGCGCAACTGGTCGAAATGGACGGTGAGGGCGACCATGTGCATTTGCTGGTCAGCTATCCTCCGAAAATATCAGTGTCAGCCTTGGTCAACAGCCTGAAGGGTGCGTCCAGTCGCGTGTTGCGAAAAGAAAGGCATGACATCGCCAAACGCTTCTACTACAAGGGAGTGCTGTGGTCGCCTTCCTATTTCGCGTCCTCTTGCGGCGGTGCGCCGATCAGCATCATTCGCCAATATATTGAGCAACAGGCGACGCCAACTTAACGGCAGAGAAGGAGTCCCGCAGACTCCGCGCTATCCATTCCCAGCCTGCACACCGGGGCTTTCCGTGCTAACTGGTAAAGTCTCATCTGAAATCCCATTATAATAAAGAACTCTTTAATTTGTTGTGTGTTATTAAAGAACGTTTTATTATAAGTCTGGATTGTTAATAAGGCTTTAGTAACAATGATACGAATAACAGGGTCTTACATAACGACAAGCGTCGTCGGCCAATCGGTTCAGGCATTTGTACCTGGTCCGCTACCCCCCACCAATCCAGACTTGAGGGTTGAAACCTTTGCTGAGTTGAATCGTGCGGCCGAGCTCGCCTTAGCTCGGTTGTCTGGCATGGGGAGTTTGGCGCCTTCAGTGGATTGGCTGCTTTACAGTGCGATCCGCAAAGAGGCGCTGCTCACCTCGCAGATCGAAGGAACGCAGGCATCGTTAACGGATTTGTTCGACAGCGAGGCAGGCAGCATAGTGCGTAATGCCGATGATGTTCAAGAGGTCACCAATTATTTGCGTGCATTTCGACTCGTTCAGGAGAACCTTCGTTCGTCCGATGGATTGCCCATAAGCCTGCGACTGATTTGCGAGGCGCATCGCCTATTAATGAATGGTGTTCGCGGGAGCAGTAAACAGCCCGGCGAGATCCGTCGCTCGCAGAATTGGATCGGCGGGACGCGCCCTGGCAATGCGGTATTCGTGCCGCCACCTCCCAACACAGTGGGGGAGCTTTTGGCCGACTTAGAGCGCTTTATTCATGACGAGAGATCTAACTTGCCGCCACTTGTAAAGATCGCTATAGTTCATGCGCAGTTTGAAACGATTCATCCGTTTTTAGATGGTAACGGCCGTATGGGCCGGCTCCTAATTGGCGCATTGCTGGAGCATTGGAATTTGCTGCCAGAACCACTGATGTATCTGAGTGGTTATTTGAAAGCATATCAGATGACCTATTACCAGCGGCTTTCTGATATTCGTACAAAGGGGGATTGGGAGTCATGGATTCGATTTTTCTTGGAAGGTGTTGTGGAGGCAGCCTCAGAAGCTGAGAAAAGTATCGTTGGCCTTGCAAGCTTAGTTGCGGCTGACAGGCAACGACTACTGGCTCTGCCTAAACTGGGCACAATTACGATGCGTCTGTTCGAACGGCTTCCGGTCATGCCTCGATTTACCGTCGAGCATGTGCGTCAGCTGTTTGAGACAACTTTCCCGACAGCCAATGCGGCCATTGCTGCACTGGAGTCATTGGGCATAGTGGTTGAGATGACTGGGCAAAAGAAAAACCGGTACTTCAGCTACCAAAGGTACGTTCAGTTTCTGGATCGGTAAGGCTTAATATTCGATGCAATCGGATGTGTCATTGATTGCTAGCATCTTAACTTAGGTGTGAATGGTCCTGAGAACGTTGAGATTGTGGACTACCACTAAAGGAGTACCAAATGATTAACAATAATATGCAACCTATCCACCCTGGAGAGATTCTTAGAGAAGAGTATCTTGTGCCACTTGGTATGACTGCCAACGCACTCTCGATTAAGCTGCGCGTTCCCGCATCACGGATCAACGAAATTGTGCGCGAGCGTCGTGGCATTACCACCGACACTGCACTGAGGCTTGCACGTTTCTTCAATACCACACCACAATTCTGGTTGAACCTTCAAATGAGTTTTGATCTTAAGCAGACCCAGAGGGAGTTGGGTGATAGAATCGAGCGCGAGATTCATAGGATGCACGACGCTGCCTAGATTTCCTGATTAAGGATAATTTAAATAATCTTTTGGACTCAAGCATGAAGTGCAAAATAGTTTAAAGATTCATGTAACACCTGATATCCACTAATCGAGATGTGATTTGATATTTAATCGGTTTGTAGACGATGCTGTCAGATCAAGTCTGAACTAGTACATATAAACCGCCTAACAATCGCATCAAGTTCGCCCTCAAACAACGCGGGCTCGGCTCTCGCTATTGCTTGGCCGTTTATGCGAGGCATTAAGCGTCAGGTATCGCGTTAAAACCGGAAGTACTCCAAGCTTGTACGAAATGGCAGCAAAGGCCGAACTACGGCGATTACTGCAAATATCTTGTGTAACCCCCAAGGTTTATCGGCATGAACTCCTTCAGGCGATTTGCTCGACGTAACGCATCACTGTGTCCACTTTCGTCCACCGCCCCTTGGTCATAAGGAGTGGCAGGGACGCCCCTTCGGACACCTGGGGCTTGGCTGCACCCACCCGCATGGAATGGCCGCTGATTTTTTCCACGATCTGAGGGTCCAGTCCGGCCCGCTCCGATTGTTGACCTTGGCGCTTAACGGATGTCATCACAAAATTATCCGGGCAGTGTGACAGGATGCGTTCCATAGCATGGGAATTTTATGCTTCGACCCATTCCCGAGCGAATTGATTCGCCGGGGTGGCATCAATCATTTTCCTTCTCCAGCCCGCAAGCCTTTGCCTGCTGCGTTTCAGTCAGAACAGTCCAATCTCCCTGCCACCAATATCCCGTGCATGGCGGAATGCACTGCTGATCTTGTCTATCTCGCTGCCGGATACTCCAAATTCCTCGAAGCGTCCCTTCCATTCTCGCACGATAGACCATACATCTTTAATGGCTTCAATGGCGCCATCTCGGGTCAGGCCAAATCGGGCATACCAACTCAGTGCATTATTGAGCGTGGCAAGGCGTCCCTGTTGCCCGATGCCAAGATGCAAGAAGCGCTCGGTTGCGAGTGTGGGTTTGGGCACCACATCGTACAAGGGGCTTAATTCCCATGCGTGGTGTTGGGGCACCCACAACATCCCGTGATTGCGCAGATGGTCATCGTCATTCGTGACCAGGATATTAAAGACCATTCTGGAAAACAGCTCTTTCAGGTTATGAGCAAGCATCGGCGCTGCGCCAAATTTGCGTATTGCGTCGGCAATGTCGACATAGTTCTTACGCGGAGAATCAGCCTCTGGGCAACCCAATAGAGTAAGGGCGCTGATGAAGTGCCTTCTGGTCATGGTGTTAGCCGCGCCAACCCGGTCAAAGCGCTCAATGAGCATGACATGAGTTCCATTGGCTAGGACGATGGGATCCTGAAGTTCTGGGACGCGTATGCCAGCCAATTGAGCGAGTCTGAGGGTGGCAGTTTCCACCAGTGGAATGTTGTAGCCATCGGACTTCGATGGAAATTTTGCTATCCAGAGTTTACCGTGTTCATCCCTGAGGGTAGCTTTTGGGCGCGCGCCTCCGAGCGCGGTGCCCGCGTCAAAAAAAGTTTCCAGTCGAGCGGGGATCGGCT
Organism: Pseudomonadota bacterium; assembly: GCA_021811145.1. Classification (GTDB taxonomy): domain Bacteria; phylum Pseudomonadota; class Gammaproteobacteria; order Burkholderiales; family Ferrovaceae; genus PN-J185. Next base: position 106,158 of record JAJZPN010000002.1, on the reverse strand, counting down.
GCCCTTCTTCAATGCGCTGCGCCGCTTCGATGAGGTATTCAAGGCTGTGAATATCACTGAGCAGGCCATGCGTGGCGGGCGAGTTAATATCTGAACGTACATCAATCGCGCCGACCCGGTTAGATCCGGCAGCCAGCAAGTATTCAGATTCTGGCAGGCTGTTGAGCGGAACCTTGCGCTTTGCTTCAATGACCCTGCGCCCCCAGGCATCGGGGGCGGCATCGCGTATCGCGCCAAAGAGGAGGAGCCCCGATGCGGGATGAAGTTCAGCCCCGACGAGCTCGTCTTTTTTCTTCAAGCTGAGACTGACAGGATCAATCTCGATAGCGTTAGGGCGCGCAAGATATCGTGTCCCGTAAACAAAAGATGCGCCAATAGAAATCGGCCCCTCTTCTGATAGGGTTAATAATCCGGCAGGGACATCAGACACCTCGCCCGGCAGATAAGCAAAAACGGCCAGTTCTCTAGAAATCATATTTGGCCAACCCCTTGGGATGGGAACGCCGCGCGCGCTGCCGTTTTTCGGCTTTATCCAGAATAGCGAGCGCAGGATCATTCGTATCGTAGAGGCGCGCCAAATCGACACCCGGTGCGATCACATCGAGATAGCGCACGATTTGCCCGATAGCGACGGCGGCATCGCCATTTTCAATTCTGGACGCTGTTTCGCGGCTGATATTGGCGCGCAGAGCTGCCTCGGCCTGCAATAGGCTGCGCGCTTTTCTCATGCGAGCAATGCGCTCTCCCAAGGCGATGAGGCTCTGAATCAAGCCGGGAGGCATAGATAGATTTTGTGGCTTTTTCATGTGCCTTATTTCCTGCTTCATGGTGGCAGTGTCGGATATGAGACATATTATCAGACCAGATGTATATGTCAATATTTATGTCTTATTTCCGACGCAATCTATATTGCGTCAGAAATAAGACATAAAAAATAAAAAACTATTCTTGCGCTGATATAGTGAAAATCCCCAAGACATGTTCATGGTCCTCTCAAGGGAAGCGCAGACGTCTCATGCTGGAAGTGATGGATGAATCTCAAACAATTAGCCAGTTAACTTTGAGCTTAGATCGTGAGCGCTCTGCAATTTCTAAGGATATTAGATTACTAGAAAAGCTAGGATTAGTTATTTCGCAAAAGAGAGCTAATCCTGGTCATTGAGTTGAAAAGCTTGTTAGAACAGTTGCGCCAAAGATTGAGATGATTGCAACCTTGGGATAGTGTGACCTTTCTATTGACAATATTAAACGTTATGTAGCAGTTCTTTTACTGGATTGTTGTTGACGTGAGTTATCCTCAGGTGCTATGGTATATACATAAGCTATATACAATACTGTATACAAATAGAGGGTGATATGTCTATTACAATTACAACGGTATTTACGAATAATCGGACTCAGGCGGTCAGGCTGCCGGCAGAAGCGCGTCTCCCTGATGACATCAAAAAAGTGTGCGTGCGCATACGAGGTAAAGAGCGAATTATTGCGCCGATTGAAAATGCATGGGATAACTTTTTCTTAAGCGGACCTCAAGTGAGTGAAGATTTTATGATTCAGCGCGGCATGCAAAAGCCATCTGAGAGAGAAGCATTGTAATGCTGAAATATTTGCTTGATACCAATATAGTCATTTATGTTCTCAAGCGTAGGCCAATTGAGGTATTGGAAATATTTAATAAAAACGTTAATCGCATGGCCATTTCCACTATTACTTTATCTGAGCTGATTTATGGTGCCGAGAAAAGTCAGCAAGTGGAAAAAAACTTAGAGGTCATTGAAGAGTTTGTGAGTCATCTTGAGTTACTGCCTTACGATGCGAAAGCTTCCCAGCACTATGGCCAAATTAAATCTAACCTAGAAAAAAAGGGGGAGATCATTGGTGAAAGTGATATTCATATTGCCGCGCATGCAGTAAGCCTAGGATTGATACTGGTTAGCAACAATGAAAAAGAGTTTAGGCGGGTACCTAATCTGGCTATAGAAAATTGGCTTGATTGTTAATTCCATACCGAAGTGAGTCAAGCCAAAAAAGAGGCGAGCGATAATATCCTACGTACAAAGCAATTGATATCCTCCCCCCGCTCTGAACAACGGCGCTTTTCGGATATTTAGGTAAATTGTAGTTAATGTTCTCAATGACATGGATTAACGAATTGCGAACTTGCTCAATCCTGTTTACTAGCAAATAGATTTAAAAAATAGCAAAATAGGTGAGTACTAGCGTTAATGCGTTCACGCTATTTACATGACTTAATAATAGGATGAATGCCCAGATGATTATCATAGTCATTAAATTTGAGAATCATCGCGAAATGTACTAATAATTTTTAAATTGATTAATTGTGTAAAAATGAATGATATTGTTGTATCAATATGGAAGGCAACACAAGCCCAATTCAATTTTAAGATGTTGATCTTGGTGTTTGCACCTTTTATGTTTTCAGTTGTTTGTTGGTCAGTCATTACGTTTATCTATTGGAATGATTGGCATCAGTCATTAATATTATGGATTAATGGTTCAAGCCCTCCCCAATGGCTATCACAGGGTGTTGTATCCATTGCTACAGGTTACTTTATATCCGTCATGATATTGTTTTTGTTGGCGCCAGCAGTCTATCTCACTACCATTTTAATAACAGCATTTTTTTCCATGCCAATTATTGTAGAACACGTTCAAATTCGTGATTTTCCGCAGATAACTAAAAGGGGGAACAGCAATATAGTACTTAGTATCGTGAATACATTGATTGCTCTTTCAGTATTAATATTAGGTTGGTTAGTGAGTTTTCCACTATGGCTGTTAACGCCTTTATCCCCTCTCATTTCAATATTATTAACTGCCTATATGATTCAACGACTTTTTCGTTTTGATGCGTTGTCTCTTTACGCAACTCGAGAAGAATTACGAATAATTACTCAACGCTCATTTTATAAATTTATGATGTTGGGTATCATCGCAGGCGTTATGCAATTTATTCCATTTATAAATTTATTTATTGCAACCTGGGTGGGTTTAGCATTTACCTACCTGGCATTAGAGGAGTTACGTCAATTACGTTATAGTGAAGCATATACAATTAATTAACAGTAGGAGAAACTAACAATGAGTATCCTAAAAGATTTTAAAGAGTTTGCCATTAAAGGCAATGTGATTGATCTTGCTGTTGCTGTGATTATTGGTGGTGCCTTTGGCAAAATTGTTTCCTCTTTAGTAGAAGATATCATTATGCCAATCATTGGTGCGATTATCGGGAAATTAGATTTTTCAAATCTCTTTATTGTATTGGGCACAGTTCCAGATGGTGTGGCAGATAATTTAGATACACTCAGAAAATTAAAAATCCCTGTCTTAGCTTATGGTCGTTTTATTACTGTTACAGTAGATTTTCTTATCTTGGCGTTTATCATTTTTTTAATGGTGCGTATGATTACCCGACTTAAACAAGAGGAAAAAATAATAGAGGTACCAGATGAGCCAGAAAAAGAGTCTGAAGAAATTCTCTTACTACGTGATATTAGAGATGCCTTAGTGAAAAAGTAAAATCTCGCCAATTTAACTTTGAATCGGAGTTGGCGAAATTTGATGGTGTGGATGAGCGCGTTCATTTATTGATCAACTATCCGCCAAAGGTAGCAATATCAAAACTGGTTAATAGCTTGAAAGGTGTATCCAGTTTCCTTATCCAAAAAAATAAACCAAGCATTAAGAAGAATCTATGGGTTGGCGCTTTTTGGGTACCCAGTTACTTCGGCGACAGTTGAGGCGACACACCGGGAATGGTTTGGTTGTTGTCATACCGCGCCGCGCTAGATTGGTTAGCGTACGCGTACATCTTAGTCTACTCAATTGGATCTCTGAACGACCCACATCTTAATCCGAACATTCGTCGTGTATTAACATCAGCTACACATTCAGATTGAATTTGTGTATCTGTTGTGTATTCATTTGGAGATAGCCATGCGTGATGCCGCCATCAATTTGCGAGCCCTGCCGCAACAGCGCGACCTGATCGACCAGGCCGCGAATCTGCTGGGAAAAAACCGATCTGACTTCATGCTGGAGGCCGCCTGCGCCAAGGCACAAGCGGTCCTGCTGGATCAAGTGTTCTTCAGTCTTGATGAAGAGAAATTCCGGCAATTCACAGCCCTGCTGGATGCTCCTGTGTCGCCCAATCCCGGGCTAGAGCGCTTGCTGGCGGTCAAGGCACCTTGGGCCGGCGCATGAATTTACTCGCCCCCGAGTTGCTATCACCCGATCACCAAGTCAGTTCATTCGCTTGCGGCGAATCCGTGCTTGATGAATGGCTCAAGCGTCGCGCTTTGGGCAACCAGACCAGCGGTGCCAGCCGCACGTTCGTCGTCACAACGGGTGAGAAAGAAGTCATGGGCTACTACGCTTTGGCTGCGGGCGCCGTCACTCACCAGGGTGCAACACGGTCCATTCGCCAAAATATGCCCGATCCGATTCCGGTGATGGTCCTTGCTCGCCTAGCTGTCGATGCTAGAGCACAGGGAATGAGACTGGGTGCAGCTTTGCTTCAAGAAGCCTTGCAGCGCTGCGTGCTCGTATCTCAAAGCACAGGCGTAAGAGCCATGCTGGTCCACGCCCTTAACGATCGTACCCGCGAGTTTTACGGGTGCTACGGTTTCAAGGCGTCGCCTGCATACCCCATGACACTGATGCTGCGACTCAATCAATCGTCCATTTGATCAGCAGCAAGCATTCAACCATAAACACATCCTAATCATCTTATTGTACGAATAAATTGTGTCTAATTTATTCGGGGTTATTCATAATTTTTAGTATGTAACATCTAAAACTTAGGGTGTTTATAGATTATTTATGTGATATTATAAATTTTACATAATTTTAGATAAATTAAGTATATATGAATCCTCGTGACAACCCTTTTTCTCCTGGTGCCGGAACACCACCACCTGAATTAGCAGGTCGACAACAAATTATCGAAGATGTTTCTATTGCACTACATAGAATTCGTAATGGGCTATCAGCAAAAAGCATTTTGATGGTTGGGTTGCGTGGAGTTGGTAAAACAGTACTTTTAAATAGGCTCAAAAATGACGCTGAAGCTGAGGGCTTAGTTTGTGTTCAATTTGAAGCGCCAGAGGGGCGTAATTTACCAGCAATAATTATCCCCAGCTTGAGAACAGTATTGCTTAAATTGGATCGTGTCGCCGGGGTAACTGATGCCGTATCAAGAGCTGGAAAAGCATTAGGCAGCTTTATTAATGCTGCCAAAATTCGATATAAAGGTATGGAGTTTGGCTTTGATTTAGGCTCACAGGTAGGTGTTGCAGATTCAGGTGATTTAGATTATGACTTAACAGAGTTGCTGCAAGAAATTGGCAAGGCTGCAAAAGAAAAAAGAACAGCTGTAGTTTTGTTTATAGATGAATTGCAATATGTACCTGAAAATGAACTTGCCGCACTCATATCAGCACTTCATGCTTGCGCGCAAAAACAGCTACCCGTTGTTTTAGTTGGCGCTGGTTTACCACAGTTAGTAGGGAATGTTGGACGTGCAAAATCATATGCAGAAAGGTTATTTAATTTCCCAGTAATAGGCGCTTTACCGCCTGAAGCAGCAGCTGAAGCACTGGAGCACCCTGTCAAAGAGCGCGGGGTTAGATTTACTAAAGAGGCTCTTGAAGAGATTTTTAAACAAACACAAGGTTATCCCTATTTTTTGCAGGAGTGGGGTAGTAATTGTTGGGCAGTCGCGAAAGAGAGCCCCATTAATCAATCTGATGTAGACATAGCAACCACCTTAGCGATTACACAATTAGATGCTAGTTTTTTTCGAGTACGTTATGATCGTTGTACCCCAATGGAGAAAAACTATATGCGTGCAATGGCAGAAATAAATAGTTCAACTCCTAGATCAGGCGACATAGCAGTTCTTATGAAAAAAGAAGTGAGCCAATTGGGGCCACTGCGTCAAAGTTTGATCAAAAAGGGGATGATATATAGTCCCGCTCATGGAGATACCGCTTTTACAGTGCCGTTGTTTGCTGACTATATGAAACGGACTCTGCCAATGCTCAATTAGTTGTAATTGGAAAATGAAGGCTCTTCATCATTAACGGGGGACGCAGGTATTTATCGGATTGCCCGGAAAACCAAGCTGTTCAGGGCGGTGATGAATAGCACAGACACGATAGTGTCCTAATTGTTAGTTTGGTGTTTGTTGTTGCTTAATGTACTGCCGGACAATCTCAATCGGCGTACCGCCACAGCTACTGGCAAAGTAGCTGGGCGACCATAAAGCGCCGCCCCTGGCCTGTCCTCATTTTGATGGACAGCAAGTTAAGCTAACAGAGTCTGCTCTTCGAAATCAATCGGGCTGAGATAGCCAAGCGTCGAATGCCTGCGAATCGGATTGTAAAAGCGCTCCATTCGCCAAAACATGCCTGATCCAATTCCGGTGATGGTCCTTGCTCGCCTAGTTGTTGATGTCCGAGCTCGAGGGATGAAGCTGGGTGCGCTTTGCTTTAAGACGCCTTACAGCGCTGCGTGCTCGTATCTCAAAACACAGGCGTAAGAGCCATACTGGTACATGCCATAAACGATCGTGCCCGCGAGTTTTACGATTACTACGGTTCCAAGGCGTCGCCTGCGTACCCTATGACACTGATGCTACGACTCAATCAATAGTCCATTTGATCAGCAGCTAGCGTTCAACCATAAAGACATCCTAATCGACTTATTGTACGAATAAATTATGTCTAATTTATTCGGGGCTTTTCAATCTGCAACAAAATACGCTTCAATTCTAAGCAGGCATTAAATTACATTCTTGCTATTTTATATAAAATTTTATATATTTGATGCATGGATAAATTCAAACCTGTTGAGTTTGTGGGGAGTTCCTTGGATGACTTACGCGCATTTCCAATAGCGGCAAGACGTGAGGCCGGTCACCAGATTGACCTAGTCCAAAATGGGCAGGAGCCGGATGACTGGAAGCCCATGAATACGATCGGGGCAGGCGTAAAAGAAATCCGGATTCGAGATACTTCAGGCGCGTTTCGGATTATTTATGTGGCGAAATTTGCTGATGCAGTTTATGTGCTGCACTGTTATAAGAAAAAAACAGAAAAGACCAGTAAAACGGACATTGATTTAGCCGCGAAACGTTATTGTGATTTGAAAAAGGAGTTGAAGTAATGAACAATCAACGATTTGACAGTGTGTGGGATGCTATCGAAGACACGCCCGTTCAGGCAGAGAATATGAAATTGCGTTCCATGTTGATGACGGCTTTGAAAAATCATATCAAGCGCATAGGGATGAGCCAGGCACAGGCCGCTAAACTGTTTGGAGTGACCCAGCCACGCATTTCTGACCTGATGCGTGGCAAGATTAACGTATTTGCGCTGGATGCCTTGGTGAATATGGCAACTGTTGCTGGCTTGCACATTGAAATGCGTGTGATGGAAGCTGCATAAATCGTTATGAAAAGGTAACCCAATCTTGAACGGATGGATGAAGAAAATCCCGAATGAACGGATGAAGAGCCCACACAATTTTATTAATTTTTATTTTAGTTTATTGTAATCAGTAGGTTGAAAATTTATTGTGGTGCCGCAGACCGGAATCGAACTGGTGACCTACGCGTTACGAGTGCGTTGCTCTACCTACTGAGCTACTGCGGCATAGTGTTATTTTAACACAAGCAGAATTGAAACCAATACTCTTACCCAGATAGGGTATTAGGGTCAATAAACATCACATCTCTTTTGGATGGAACGAGATGTTGTCCTGCATCAACATAAATAGTGCTACCAGTTAGGCTATTCACTTCAGCAATATACAATACGCTTTTAGCTATATCCTCAGGAGTAGGTGAGTGACCTAAAGGATTCATGGTTTGTATTGTATTAAAATGATTAACTGATTGTGGTCCCGAGGGTAGAGTGAGTCCTGGTGCAATACCCATCACCCTAACAAAGGGCGCGTAGTGTAGCGCCAATAAAGGAATAGAGGCGGAGAGAGCAGCTTTAGATAAGGTGTAAGACAAGTAATCAGGGTTAGGATTGACTAATTTCTGATCAAGAAGATGAACAATTACTCCTTGTTGGTTATTGGCTTTTTGCGTTTTATAAAAAGCCTCTGACAATAATATTGGCGCTTTTACGTTAATCGTCATATGTTGATCAAAGAGATCCACATTCATTTGCTCTGGATTGTCATACTCAAAGAGTGAGGCATTATTCACTAATAGGGTAGGGTGACCTAATTGTTGTTGTACTCGCGATGAAAGAGAGGCGACATCCTGTGTGTCTCCTAGATCGCACTGTACGCAAATGGCTTGTCTACCCATTTGTTCAATTAACAATTGAGTCGATAACGCATCACTTTGTGAGTGATGGTAATGAATAGCAATGTCCCAACCATGGTGCGCAAGTGTAAGGGCAATGGCTTTTCCAATACGTTTCCCAGCACCTGTTATCAATGCAATGGGACGATGATGTGTCATGATAAAAGTGTCTCTAGGGGGGTGGGAGTGAGTTTAAAGTAATCTATAAGTGGCTGATGGGTACCTTCTAAAACATTGTCAGTGGTCATAGACGCTAAATTGTCACGGCTCATCAGCGTTTTACCGGGAAGATGCTCAAAAGCCAAAGCTTGCAGATAACCTAATGAATGAGGAATAGGAATCACAATTGGTTTTCTATTAACCGTCCTTCCTGCAAACTCCACTAATTCTTTTAAGGTGTACACCTTTGGTCCTGCAAGATCAATAGATTGTTTGATGGTGGAATCCAATTCAATGGATTGATCAATCGCCATCACCACATCATTAACAGCAACGGGCTGGAAGCGACTATGGCTTGATGCCAAAGGTACAATGGGGAACACTTTACACAGGGAGGCGAAGAGTTGAATAAACTGATCGTCCCGCCCAAAAATCACTGAAGGTCTTAGTATGGTCCAGTCAAGAGAACTCGCTTTAATCAGCTCTTCAGCAGCACCTTTACTGCGTTGATACATTGAGGGTGCCTGCTTATTCGCGCCAAGGGAGCTCACATGAATTAATCTTTTTAGTCCTACTGATTCCATCGCACGAATAATACGCTGCGGTAATTCAATATGGGCTTCTTTAAATCCAGGACCGTAAGGAATGCCTCTCTTATCATGAAGCTGCCCCACTAAATTGATAACACAAGAATTAAGAGGAAGTTGTGTGAATAGATCAGTCAACTGACTCAAACTATATTGTGAATTGGTAACCCACGTTGCCTCAACGTCATGGTGTGAGGGTGTAGACGCGCGAGTTAAAATGATAACTTTCTTATTATGTTGAATAAGTAAGTCAGTCAGATGGCGGCCCACAAAGCCACTGCCACCGATAATAACGACGGTGGCAGAGGTATGCATTAACTACAATTAGGCTGCGTGTGACATCGCAGGTTGATTCGAACGACGAATACGAACCACGATATCAACACTCTCCTGAACCATGCCAGGAGGTAGTTGTGGTAATCCTTCTACACGTAAATGATCTGATTCGATATCAGATAACTCTCCTGATTCCACATCAAAGAAATGATGGTGAGCACCAGTAAACGTATCGTAAAAGACCCGTTCAGGATCCACAATAATTTCACGCACTAGTCCTTTTTCTGCAAAAAGATTAAGTGTGTTATAAATTGTGGCCTTAGAAACTTCTGCATGGGTTTCATTAACCATAGCGAGAAGACGCTCGGCAGATAAATGCTGACGGCGTTCAAATAGTTTTTCGGCAATCATCAAACGTTGTTGCGTTGGAATAATGCCGTGTTTTCTGAGTAATTCGGCTGTATTGTTCATAATTTTCTCCCCTTTGAGACAACTGTCTCCCCTCTACAGTTCCTAGTTTACTAAAAAAAAGGGTTAATTTTCAATGGGTCAGGGCTTTGGGTAGCGGAAAAACAACATTTTCTGGCGTACCAGATAGCTCCCTAACCTCTCCTGCCCCGATTTCTTTTAAGCGGTTAATGACTTCATCAACCAATACTTCAGGGGCTGAGGCCCCTGCAGTGACCCCAATAGTAGTTTTATCGATTAGCCACTCTTCCTTGATATCTTCGGCTCTATCTACCATGTAAGCACTTACTCCAAGATTCTCTGCCACCTCTCTGAGACGGTTTGAGTTAGAGCTGGTGGGCGAGCCCACTACAATCACTACGTCAGCTTGTTGGCTTAATTTTTTCACGGCATCCTGGCGGTTTTGGGTGGCGTAACAAATATCATCTTTGCGTGGTCCTTGTATCAGAGGAAAACGACTCTTTAGCGCTTGGATAACTTTTTGTGCATCATCAACAGACAGAGTGGTTTGCGTTACATAAGCCAGTTGATCAGGATTCTTGATATGTAGTTTTTCTACATCCTCAGGGGTCTCAACCAAATAGATATTGTCCTTTGCCTGCCCAAGGGTTCCCTCAACTTCTGGGTGCCCCTTGTGCCCAATCATGACAATTTCTCGCCCCATGGCATGGAGGCGGGAGACTTCAGTATGTACTTTAGTGACTAAAGGACAAGTGGCATCAAATACTTTTAATCCACGCTCCTCGGCCTCTTGACGAACTTTAAGTGACACGCCGTGGGCACTAAAAATAACCGTGGCTCCTTGTGGTACTTCATCAAGTTCTTCAATAAATACTGCCCCTTTATTTTTTAAGTCTTCTACAACGAAACGATTATGAACCACTTCATGACGAACGTAGATGGGGGCACCAAAACGAGTCAGCGCTTGCTCAACAATATCAATAGCACGGTCCACTCCGGCACAAAATCCTCTGGGGTTAGCAAGAAATATGGGAAGAGATTTTTTCATATTATTCAATATCCGTAGGCGGAAAACCAAAACGCTCTTCACGCCAAGGATCCGCATCATTGTGATACCCTCTGACTTCCCAAAATCCTGGGCGATCTTTTTTATGTAGCTCAATAGCTTTTAACCATTTTGATCCTTTCCAAGCGTAGCGTTTAGGAACAATCATTCTTACCGGTCCCCCATGCTCTTGGGGAATGGGGCTATCAAACAATTGATGAGCGACAATCACATCATCATCAAGTAACGCCTCAAGCGGTAAATTGGTGGTGTAATTGTCATAGCCATGTAAGGTAACAAAGTGTGCTTCATCTTGGGGTTCGGCTTGAAGGAGAAGATCTCTGGCTAGTACCCCGTGCCACTGCATATCCAGTTGTGACCAACGTGTCACACAATGAAAATCGGCAGTCACACTGGATTGAGGAAGTGCTAATAAATCCTGCCAAGTTAGCGTTAACTCATGGTTAACCAAACCAAATACTTTTAGTTGCCAGTGAGAGATTGGCACCTCTGGGCGAAAGCCTAAATCAAGAATAGGAAAATTAAAGACTTCAGTTTGCCCAGGAGGAATTCTGGGATTATCACTTACTTTCCCAGGTTTCATAGGACGTTGAGTCACTAATGTTTTTGCACGAATGAGTTTCAGCCAATCAGTCATTTTTCTTAAAGAGACCATCCCAAATTAGACATATTACTCCCACAGTGATTGCAGAGTCTGCTATGTTGAAGGAGGGCCAATAATGATCACCTATATGCCACTGAATAAAATCAGTCACCACTCCAACATACAACCTATCAATTAGATTACCCAGAGCCCCACCAAGAATCAAGCTTAAGCTAATAGAAAAAAAACGCTCTCGTTGATGACGATAAATGAGTACGCATAGCCATATCACTGCAAGGACAGCAATCACTGTAAAGAAATAGCGCTGCCACCCTCCAGCGTTAGCAAGAAGACTAAAAGCCGCACCAGGATTTTTAGCTAACACAATATTAAACAATGCATTAACCCTAATGACATCGTGATAGGGGATGAGGTGAGACAATACCCAACTTTTAGTCCACTGATCGACAGCAATCACCATCGCCACAACAAATACATAGAGTCTTAATTTAGGCATAGTGACGTATTTCCTCACCACCCTGAATATTGCTTATACAGCGTGTACATAAGAGTGGATGTTCATGGTTGTGTCCTACCTCTTCACGATAATGCCAACAACGCTCACACTTTTGGTGCTCACTGGCCTTAACATCAATCATGAAATGAGTGGGTTCTCCCTTGAGGGTAAATTCAATAGTAGCGTTGTCCTTTAATTCACTGTCAGAGAGCACAGAGAGTTGTGCTTGAGAGGTAATGACAATAAAGCGTAAATCTTCTTTCAGGGGGGATAGCCAGCTCATCAATGTTGGATCAACCCTAAGAGTCACCTCCGCTTTAAGAGAGGAGCCAATGACCCCTTCAGCTCGTTTATGTTCTAACTCCTTTTGAATAAGAGAGCGAAACTCTCTTAAGCTACTCCATTCTTTGAGAAGAGTGGAAGCATCAGAGATAGCGGGCAGGCTATACCACTGTTCATGAAAAATCGACATGTCAGAGTCTTCTGGCTGTTGATTAACAGTTAACCACGCTTCTTCAGCGGTAAAGGTTAAAATCGGTGCCATCCAACGCAGTAAAGCCTGTGTAATGTGATAGAGCGCGGTTTGCGCTGAGCGACGGGCTTGACTATTGGGGGCGGTGGTATAGAGTCGATCTTTGAGAATATCTAAGTAAAACCCGCCTAAATCTTCACTACAAAAAGTTTGGATGCGTTGTGTCACTGAATGAAACTCAAAGCGCTCATAAAATCCTTGGATTTCCTCTTGTACAGTTTGCGTTAAACTCACCGCATAGCGATCAATAGCGAGCCAGTTGTCTATACTAACGGCTTGGCTAGAGTAATCAAAATCCGAAATATTGGCTAACAAGAAGCGTAAGGTATTTCTGATACGGCGGTAGGATTCCACCACTCGTTTAAGAATTTCATCAGATAAATTGAGCTCTCCCGAATAATCGGTACTCGCCACCCATAATCTTAAATTATCAGCGCCAAGGTTTTTCATAACCTCTTGAGGAAAAATCACATTCCCTAAAGACTTACTCATTTTGCGCCCCTCCCCATCCACCACAAAGCCATGGGTAAGAAGTGCTTTGTAAGGAGCCTGTGATTTCATGGCACAGGAGGTGAGAAGAGATGACTGGAACCAACCACGATGTTGATCGGATCCTTCTAAATAAAGATCAGCAGGACTGTGAACGCCATCACGTTGATCAAGTACTGAAAAATGAGTGGTCCCAGAATCAAACCACACATCTAAAGTATCTTTAAGTGGTCGGTAGTCTTTGGCGTCAACGCCTAATAGCTCATCAATGGAGGCCTCAAACCAGGCATCAATGCCTTCTTTTTCAATACGCTGAGCAATATCTTCAGTGATCTCTTTGGTATTGGGATGCAGTTCACCTGTTTGTTTGTGGACATAAAAGGGAATAGGCACACCCCAGGAGCGCTGTCTTGAAACACACCAGTCAGGACGCTTTTCAATCATGGCATTGAGTCGTGCTCGACCCCATTGCGGGAAAAATTCTGTTTTCTCTACTTCTTTTAATGCTGTCTCTCTTAATGAAGACAGAGAGTTAGGTTGATTATCCATGGTAATAAACCATTGAGCGGTAGCTCTAAAGATAATCGGGGTTTTATGTCGCCAGCAGTGAGGGTAACTGTGAGTAAATTCACTGTGGGCTAGTAAATGCCCTGTTTCTTTAAGTTGCGCCACGATAATGGGATTAGCTTTCCAGACAAATTGTCCTGCCACAAGAGGAGTTCCCTCTATGAAACATCCATTATCAGCAACGGGGCTTTTTACAGGTAATTGATAGCGAAGTCCCACGATATAGTCATCCATCCCATGAGCAGGAGCGGTGTGCACCAGCCCTGTTCCTGAATCAGCTAACACATGATCGCCTAAAATAATGGGTACTTGTTTGACAAAGAGCGGATGAGTGAGCTGTAGCCCTTCTAATTCACGACCTTGGATTATTGCGGTTGTTTTTCCTGACAACTGATAACGTAATAAAGAAGCCTCAACTAAATCACTGGCTAGTAGTAAATAGTTGTTGTCAGTTTCTGTAAGGGTGTAGCTTAATTCTGGATTAACACATACCGCTTCATTGCCGGGTAGTGTCCAAGGTGTGGTGGTCCAAATAACCGCTAAAATAGGTTTGTCACTGAGTGTGAGATGAAGTTTTTCTTCTAAGTCTTTTTTATGCGTTAGAGTAAATCCCACATCAACGGCAGGTGAGACTTTGTTTTCATATTCCACTTCTGCTTCAGCTAAAGCTGAGCCGCAATCTAAACACCAATTAACGGGTTTTTGGCCTTGATGAAGATAACCTCGCTGCCATAGTTGACTTAAGGATCTAACGATATTGGCTTCTATGTCATAAGACAAGGTGAGATAAGGATTATCCCAGTCAGCGCTCACCCCAAGGCGAATAAAATCAGCCTTTTGTTTGGCCACTTGTTCTAGTGCATAAGTGCGACACAATTGTCTGAATTGTTTGGCATCAATATTTTTACCATGTTTTTTTTCTACTTGTAATTCAATGGGTAGTCCATGACAATCCCAGCCTGGGATATAAGGTGCATCAAAACCAGACAAGGTTTTACTTTTGATAATGATGTCTTTGAGGATTTTATTCACCGCATGGCCAATATGAATATCGCCATTGGCATAGGGTGGGCCGTCATGAAGAATGTATTTAGGACGATTGGCCGCTAGGCGACGCAATTTTTGATAACGCTTTTGTTGAAGCCAACGCTCGATCCATTGTGGTTCGCGTTTGGCGAGATCAGCACGCATGGCAAAAGAGGTATCAGGTAAGTTAAGTGTTTTTTTATAATCTGTCATAGTGATAATGAGGTTAAATAAGCTTTTGCCTGAAGGGCGTCTAAATCAATTTGTTTAATTAATTCATCTAAGGTTGTAAACTCCGCTTCATCACGGATCTTATGGTAAAAGTTTACATGGATACGTTGACCATAAATGGTTTCATTAAAGTCAAATAGATGAACTTCAAGCCAAGGTTCATGGTTTGATTCAACGGAGGGTCTGGTTCCAAGACTGGCTACTCCTTTAAGTGGTACTATATCTAGCCCCTCCACTGTAACAGCAAAAATACCTTGTAATGGGGGGATTCGTCTACCCAAAGGAATATTAGCAGTGGGATAGCCGATGGTTCTTCCTAGTTGTTTACCAAAGGCGACACGCCCACTGATAAAGAAGGGGCGACCCAGTAGTTTATGGGCATTATCTAATTGTCCTTGCTGCAAAGCTTCACGGATAGCGCTACTGGATACGCGCTCTCTCCCTACCTTGTGGCTGTCCATGGATTCACAAATAAAGCCTGCATCCTCGGCGCGAGAAGCAAGATAAGTGAAATCTCCTTGTCGCTTGGCACCAAAACGAAAATCATCACCAACCAGTAAATAACGGGTCTGTAATTGTTCTTTGAGGATGTGATTAACAAAGTCTTCGGCTGATGTATTAGCTAACTTATGATTAAAACGTAAGATAACCACATGATCCACGTTAGCACTTTCGATCAATTCGATTTTTTCTCTTAAGCTAGTTAATCGAGGCTGGCTGAATTGAGGGGCAAAAAAGTCCTTGGGATGTGGTTCAAAGGTCATGACCACACTATTTAAATGACGAGCACGTGCTTGAGTAACCACTTGCTTAATCATCATTTGATGACCTAAATGGACTCCGTCAAAGTTGCCTATGGTTAAGGCACAAGATTCGGTTAAGGGTTGGGACAACCCTAAATGAATTTGCATCTTGAGACGTAAAATACATAATTTTAACGTTTATTGGCGTTTTTGTCTGAATTGAATTCTGTAGAGTAATAACTGCTCTAATGTGACTTTATTGCCAATAGTGCTTTGTATCGTTTTATATAAATTGATTTAATCAGCTTGAAGCAAACATGTTTTGTACGAGTATAGAATTCTCAGCTCTTTGTCTTGTACGTAATTAATTGTTAACGAGTTTATTCACCTTAATCCAGTTAACATATTGGAATAGCGATAAATCGTTTCAATTTGTTATTTTATGATGCGTAACTAAACTTATTTTTAACGCTTAATGTTTAACGTTTATTGTTATATAATTTAATCATGACTATTCAATCCTTTCGCTGTAATGATACAAAGTCTTTATATGAGGGTTTTACCACTAGTCGCTTTCATCAGATCAAATCGGTAGCTGAGCGAAAGCTACAGATGTTGGACAATGCAGTTATGTTGAAGGATTTGCGATCTCCGCCCGGAAATCGGTTAGAGTTGTTGGCAGGAAGTCGTTCTGGTCAATATAGTATCCGAATAAATATTCAGTGGCGCATTTGTTTTGTATGGGGAACGAATGGTCCAGAACATGTTGAGATTGTGGATTACCACTAAGGAGTAATCAATGACTAAAAATAATATGAGACCAATACATCCAGGGGAAATCTTGAGGGAGGAGTACCTTGTACCTCTTGGTCTCACTGCTAACGCTCTTTCAATTGCGCTACGCGTTCCAGCGCCACGTATTAATGAAGTAGTTCGCGAGCGTCGTGGCATTACTACCGATACAGCACTTCGACTTGCCCGTTTTTTTAATACAACCCCCCAGTTTTGGTTGAACCTACAAATGAGTTTCGATCTCAAGCAAACCGAGAGGGAGGTCGGCAAGAAAATCGAGCATGAGATTCATCCTATGCCTGCTAATGGTTAAGGTAGAGCTCTGCCTCGTTTTAGGTGATTTGTTACAAATCCCGCCAACTGGTCACGTGATAATTGTCACGGTCAAAACTTTCTTCTCCTCCGTAAATGACTTGTAATTGAACTTGAGGATTATTAAATAACCGGCTTAATTTCAGTAGCGATTGCACCCATTCGGTTGTAAAGGTGGCGCCAGACTTAATTTCTATCACCTTAATGTGGTTATCTTGTTCATCAATGATATCTATTTCGGTACCTGAGTTATCCCGCCAAAAACTTAGTTGTAAACGATCACCATGATTAAATTGTTGTTTCATCATGTCAGAAACCACCATAGACTCAAAGAGGGCACCGCGGAAAGGATGGACAGATAAGGTGTCAATATTTTTTATGTTCAATAACCATGAGGCGAGGCCTGTATCTAAAAAGTAGAGCTTTGGTGCTTTAATGAGACGTTTACCAAAATTACTATGAAAAGGGGTGATACGTCTCACGATATAACTTGCTTCTAATACACTAATCCATTCTTGTGCTGTATGACTGCTAATACCGCAATCAGCGCCAAGAGAGGTTAGGTTGAGTAATTGACCTGTGCGGGCTGCACATAATTTGATAAAACGTTGAAATTGGTTAAGATTTTTTATGTTGATGAGTTGGCGTACATCTCTTTCTATATAGGTTGTTACATAATTGCTATACCAATCAGCTGGATCAATATCTCTGCTATAAACAGCAGGATATGATCCTTTGAGTATTAATTGATCTACTGTAATTGGCATGCATTGAGCTGCCCTTAGTTCTGATAAAGACAAAGGCAGCAACTCAACTTTAGCTACTCTACCAGCTAGAGACTGGTTGATGCTGGTGGGTAACTCAAATTGAGAGGAGCCTGTGAGAATAAACTGACCAGGAATTATCTGTTGATCGACAATTCCTTGTAACCAAGAAAATAGGGTTGGGCAACGTTGAATCTCATCAAGTACCGCCCCTTGAGGGAAGCGAGCTAAAAATCGTTTGGGGTCATTAGTAGCGAATTCTCGTTCGTCAGGGTTTTCAAGAGAAATGTAGGGCTTGTCAGGAAATTGATGGCGAGCAAGGGTGGTTTTGCCAGATTGCCGTGGTCCTGTAATAGCAATGACTGGAAAACCCTTAGTTAATCGTTCAATTGTTATTGAGGCATGACGTGAATAAAACATACAGATTTGAAGTTTAAGTTCATAATTGTATAAATTATTATAAATCAATAAATTAAGCAAGGTAAATTGAAATATATAAATGCTGTTTTGATGCGATCAGATAAAAAATTACAGTTAACTTATAACGAGCTTTAAAGCAATGCCGGCTAGGAGAATGGCCAGTAGGGGGCGAGTGACTTTTTCTGAAATTTTGCTATTGAGTTGAGTGCCAAGCCAAATACCGGGGATAGAACCAATTAACAAATTGATTAGTAAAGAAAAATTAATTTCTCCTAAAACCAAATGTCCCACACCAGCAATTAGAGTAATGGGGATGGCGTGAGCAATATCTGTCCCAATTATTCTTGATAAGGGTAGTTTAGGATATAAAAGAAGAAGAGCCGTAGTCCCCACGGCGCCTGCCCCCACTGAAGATAAGGTCACCAATGAGCCAATAATTATCCCTACAATAATAGAGATTGGGCGCTTATAGGCAATCTCTTTAGTGAAATGAGTGACTGATTCGCGACGATAAAGGTTACGCCAGCCCCACAATAGAGCTAAGGCAGTGAGAAACAGAGCAAGAGCTAAGGAGTAGCGAATGGCACCTCTAAAACTCTCCTGGTGCCAATGGCTACTGGCTAATGACAGGGTAATGAAGGAGGCTGGGATACTACCTAAACTTAAATAGGTAACAGCCTGCCAATCAATGTTTTTTTTACGATGATGAATGAGTGTGCCGCTTAGTTTAGTAATCGCTGCATAAAGCAGATCCGTTCCCACAGCGCTCAAGGGATTTATTTTAAAAACCAAAATGAGTAAGGGGGTCATGAGTGACCCCCCACCCACACCGGTTAACCCGACTAAAAATCCACCTAATAACCCTGATAGGGCATAAGACCAATGCATGTCTTCTATAGCTCAAAATAAAAAGACATGTTAACCACCAATCCTATAAAATATTAAGGAATATTATCTTTTCTCTATAAAACTAAATGTTATATAGGACAGGCTTCCCATGAAATTACAACAATTGCGTTATCTGGTGGAAGTGGCTCAAGCGGGACTCAATGTGTCGCAAGCTGCTGAGAATCTCCACACCTCTCAACCGGGTATTAGTAAACAAATTCGCTTACTAGAAGAAGAGCTTGGGGTGGACGTCTTTGTACGCAATGGTAAACGGATTGTGGGGGTTACAGAACCTGGGGTACGTATCGTTAAAATGGCGCAAAATGTATTGCTAGAGGCCAAAAACTTACGTGAGGCTGGACGTGAATTTAGTCATGAAAGTGCAGGTAGTCTCACCATTGCCACCACTCATACTCAAGCTCGTTATGTGTTACCTAATATTATTCATCAATTTGCGCAACGCTATCCACTGGTTAAACTGGTTCTTCATCAGGGTAACCCGATTGATGTGTCTGAAGAGGTGGTGGCAGGAAAAGCTGATATAGCTATCGCGACAGAAGGCATGGATCAATTTGCTGATTTATGTGTTCTACCTTGTTATCAATGGAATCGCTGCCTAGTGGTGAAACCGAATCATCCGTTATTATCAGAGAAGAAATTAACACTTAAGAAATTAGCTGAGTATCCTTTAATTACCTATGATTTTTCATTTACTGGTCGCTCTAAAATCAACCAAGCCTTTGAACGTGAAGAGTTAACTCCCAATGTAGTACTAACAGCATTGGATGCTGATGTGATTAAAACCTATGTTGAGCTTGATATGGGAGTTGGGATTATTGCGGCGATGGCTTTTGACAAAGAGCGTGATAGTGAACTCAGAGCGATTGATGTTAGTCATCTTTTTGAAAACAGCACTACACGTATTGGCATTCGACGTGGTGCTTTTCTGCGTCAGTATACCTATGATTTTATAGAGCTGTTTGCTCCCCAATTGACCCCTGATATTGTCCGTGAAGCGATCGTTAAAGAAATGGATGAGGGTTAAGTCAACCTATTTCTTTAAGTATTCAAATTTTAAAAAGAATATATTGATTGATGGACTATGCTATCAAGTCTTTGGCAGGTAACTGCTAAAAGTGGTAGTAAGTCTTCATGGGCTTTGCGTGCGATCAGAATAGGGGGGGGCATGAAGACTGACAAGTTGACCAAGAAAATTGTCGGTAAGCTATATGAAAATGTGACTAACCAACTTGCCAAAAAAAACCAAGTAGGTTAGTATTTTAATAATGGAAAAACAAAAACCTCACTGCAGGCTATCGGTAATTCAATGTCTAGTTAAAGCAGGCGAGGTGCGAGTGACTCAAGCAGCAATGATCGGCGCCACTGAGCTCGGTCTTGAACTAGCAGATATGATAACTGTGGTGATGACGCTGACCACAAATGATTTTTATAAAAGTATGACCACTCACGCAAATCACACAGTATGGCAGGACGTCTACCGAACAAAGACGAAGGCTGGTGATGTATACCTGAAACTAACGGTTATTGAAGATGTGCTAATTGTGTCTTTCAAGGAGCTATAAATATGAAATGTCCCGTTTGCGGCGCAGCGGAACTGATTCACGATACCCGCGATATTACTTACACTTACAAAGGTGAGACTGCCGTGATATCGGCTGTTACAGGAGATTTTTGTCCGGCATGCGATGAGTCTATAACAGATTTGGCTGAAACAGATCGTGTCATGCGTGAGATGCAGGCCTTTAATAGGCAAGTCAATGCGGCTATTGTTGATCCCGTCTTTGTTGCTAACGTGCGCAAGAAACTAAATCTAGGTCAGAGGGAGGCAGCGGATATCTTCGGTGGTGGGATTAATGCTTTTTCTCGGTACGAAAACGGTAAAACTAAACCGCCTTTGGCCTTAGTTAAGCTGCTTAAAATTTTGGATCGCCATCCTGACTTGCTCAACGAAGTCAAAGCGGGCTGATTTCAAGTTCGATAACCTGATTGACTGGCTATTATTATAATCAAAGCATTAGAAGGGTTTTGGTCTTAAGAAAAAGTCACCCTGTTTAATTCATCTTATTTAGACAACCAGCGCAGTGCTATTTACCCTTTAAGATCAAAGAGACTTTTTTAAAATTAAATGAAGTGACTTGGAGGTTAGGCTCCATCCTTTTTGAAATGATGAAAACGTAGTCCCATTAACCACAGACTTAAAAAGTAACTCATAGCAGCAATAGTTAACAAAGGAATTAATCTTAATAACCGTTCTAGAGTATTACCTGTTAACCACAGCGCAGTGCTCCCTTGTCCCCACCATAAAATGGCACTCATAACGAGCGTTGCAATAGCGATCTTAAAAAGATAGATAGGCCAGCCCGCCTTGGCATGATAAAGCCCTCGTTTTTTTAAGCCTATTAAAAGCCAACTGGCATTAATACATGCGCCTAATCCTGTGGCAAGAGCTAACCCTGCATGAGCAAAAAATTGCATAAAGACAGCATTCATTAGTTGCGTGATTAATAGAACCATAATGGCGATTTTGACGGGAGTTTTGATATCTTGTCTGGCGTAAAACCCAGGAGCAAGAATTTTGACACCAATTAACCCAGTTAAACCTAGGCTGTAAGCAATTAAGGCATGGTAAACCTGAGTGGCATCAGACTCTAAAAAAGCACCTCTTAAAAAAAGAGTACTGATAAGAGGAATACCTGCTACGGCTAATGCTGCAGCAGCAGGAATTGTTAATACGAGAGTTAGCCTTAATCCCCAATCAAGTAAATCAGAATAGCGATCCTCATGACCTAAACTATGGTGCTTAACAAGGGACGGTAACAAAATAGTGCCCAAGGCTGCACCTAATAACCCTGTGGGAAACTCCATTAATCGATCAGCGTAAAACAGCCAAGAAACGCTCCCTGTAGGCAGAAAGGAAGCAAAAATAGTACTTACTAATAAGCTAATTTGCCCAACAGATACGCCAACAACAGCAGGAGCCATCAGTTTTAATACTCGCCTGACCCCTTTGTCATGTAAAGCCAAGCGAAAGCGTGGCAGCATATGAATATGTTTTAAGAATGGGATCTGAAACAGAAGTTGTAATACGCCACCCAAAAAAGCTCCCCAAGCCAATGCCATGATGGGTGCACTAAGATGTGGAGCCAAGAAAAGAGCGCATACAATAAATGACAAATTTAATAATACAGGGGTGAAGGCGGGAATCCAGAAACGATTCCACGTATTTAATATTCCTGCTGATAACGATACCAAGGCAATAAAAAATATATAAGGAAAAGTGACTCTTAATAAATCAACGGTTGTATGAAATTTAATACTATCAGCGCGAAATCCTGGTGCCGATAAATAAACTACTTGGGGGGCAAAAATAACGCCCAGTAGCGTTGTGATAAATACAACGACAGCAAGAAAGCTCGATACATGATCTATGAGGTTTTTAGCAGATTCCTCACCATGCTTGGCTTTGGCATCAGCTAACAGTGGAACAAACGCTTGAGAGAAGGCTCCCTCTGCAAACAGACGACGTAATAAATTGGGGATTCTAAAAGCCACAAAAAAAGCATCTGTTAAGCCTCCCGCACCAAAAGAATGGGCAATAACAGCATCACGAATGTAACCCAATATTCGTGACAACAACGTCATACTGCTTGTTTGAGCGAGTGCTTTTAGAAGGTTCATTATTGTTAATTAAAGCGAATTATTCTGATAGGTCTAAAAAGTTATCTAATCTTACCGTATTTAACATCTCACTAAGCATGTTCTTTCTAGTGAGATTAACCAAAATAATTATCGCTTTATACTACGGAGAAAAATGATTATACAAAATATCGCTTAAGTAACAGGTTGGATGCGCTTAAAGTAAGTTCTCAAATAAATTTTTATACAAACCTATCCTTGCAAAGCAGAATATTTAGTTTAAAAAGCGGAATGTGAACAAGCGCGTAGCAAACTCTCCTGAATCTGCGCAAAACAGGGTGGCAACGGGGGAGAAATCGCAGGCCGCTATCGCTAATCGGCCTGACTCGCCGCCATCAACGCGGACCAGTCATCTGGCGGGTGACCCCGCTCGAGCATGCGCTGAAACACTAGGTAAGGGTCGCTCTTGCTGCCCGACGAGCGTAAGGTGTTTTCATCATTGACCCACACAAAGATGATGATCCGGGTCTTGGAGTCGAACCGAAAAAACAATCTGAAGCGCCGCCCGATTTTGGCGCGCCGCCAATGCCGAAACGCTGTCCCCATCGTGTTGCCTTGACGGTATTCTTGCCGGTTTGGATCGCTGGGTACCGCATCAAAGATCAATTTTGACAAGGCTGCAAACAGCCGCACGTTGGCGTTGGACTCAAAGCCTTGCGGGTCTTGCTGCTGCGCTCGCTGGGCAGCGGCATGCAGTTTTTGCAGCTGCTCGGATAAACATTCGTGAAAGAGCAGATTCCATCCGTGACGCTGGATCACAGCGCCACGTCGCCTTCAATTTTGTCGTCCAAATCTACGGGCTGGGTAAGTGTGGCCAGCATGGCCTGCACCAAGTCGTCAGGTAAGGCGCACAGGTGCTGGCCCGTGCGGATGTCTTTTTCCAGCAAGGCCAAAAACGAGCCAATAGCCGGGTCCTCGTGTGCCGTCTCATCCGCACGTGTGACAATGACCTGCGAGCCCCGCAGATCAAAAGCGACCTTGCCGCCGTAGTCAATGCCGAGCGCCTGACGGATGGGCTTGGGCAGGGTGATCTGGCCTTTGGATGTGATGGTGGCTACTTCATGAATGGTAGGCATAGCTGTTTTCCTCATTAGGCTTCAATGGTAAGGATATTTCCTTACCATGTCAAGCGTCAGTATCTCTCGTGTAGAGTACAAGTAATCTGTCCGGGGTTGTAGCCCCTAGTGTCAGTTAGGTATATATCTATCTATAGCGAACCACGGCAGCAGCTTGGTGATGTTGAGGCGCACATTCCACCACTACTTGATCTTTTTTAGCACGCGGTCAATTCTGTGCGGTGGAGTGATACATTCATGGGCTTTGGACGGGGGAAGGCAAAGCCAGTATTGCAAGAAGTCGTTCATTGAACTACACTTGACGCATAAACTTCGAATGGGATGAAGTTAAGAGCAATGCGTGTTTCCGGACGCGGGGGTTTGACTTTGCGTACGCCGCGTTTGCTTTTGCGGACCCGGATCGAATCGTTCGCCAAGACCACCGGTTCAGCTATGGCGAAGACCGCTACGAACTGATCGGTCGTATCGAGGAACGTCTGTACGTGCTGATTTACACGCCACGGCATGATGGGACACGAATCATTTCAGCCCGGAAGGCCAATTCAAGAGAGGTGAAGCGCTATGAAAACCGTTCGCATGAAGATTGAGTTGAATAACCCGAACGCGAAGTCAGTCGGTCGTATCGATTCCGAGCGCGTTGATGCCACGACAGAGGTTGCGATTGCTCAGCAACAAGCTGAGGATGATGCAAACGCTATGCTGGATGCAGCTAAATTTGCGCGCCGGGTTCGCCGTCGGCTTGGATTTAGCCAGATCGAATTCGCTGAGCGCATTGATGTTTCGCTAGACACGATTCGTAACTGGGAGCAAGGCAAGCGCTGCCCAACTGGGGCGGCAAAGGCGCTTTTGAAAGTTTTGGACAAGGCACCCGAGGCGGCGCTGGAAGCCTTGCGCTGATCAGGTTAACTTGACGGTCACTTATTTGGCTCAACGAGGGGTGGAATTGATTTTTAATAGAAAATGCATTATTATGCAAAGTTCACTATTTATGTGTCTTAGAATGTTAAATTGTTCTAGGGCTTAATGATTTTTAAGGAGTTACACATGGCTAATACCGCTCAAGCGGAAAAACGTGCCCGCCAAGCTGAAGCAACACGTGCTCATAACATGTCTTTGCGTTCCACTTTGCGTACTGCAGTTAAAAAAGTACGTAAAGCAGTTGAAGCAGGTGACAAATCAGCTGCTCAGGCAGTGTTTAAAGATACTGTTGGTACTATTGACCGTATCGCTGATAAAAAAATTATTCACAAAAATACCGCTGCACGTACCAAGAGCCGTCTTTCTGCTGCAGTGAAAGCAATGGCTGCTTAACTGACGTAAGCAAAGTAGAATAAGTAATACTATACGTGACGGCGGCGATAGAAATATCGTCGCCGATTTCATTTGTATCAAATCAATTTGAGGTCAATTGTAATGAGTCATTTGATGAATACCTATGCAAGGCAACCCATTGCTTTTACTAAAGGCAAAGGTGCATGGTTGTGGGATGAAAACGATCGTCCCTATTTGGATGCGCTCTCAGGCATTGCAGTGAATGGTGTGGGCCATGCCCATCCTAAACTTGTTAAGGCAATTAGCGAGCAGGCCCAGCAATTGATTCATACATCAAATATTTATCACGTACTCAAACAAGAAGAGCTGGCAGATAAGTTATGTGCTGTGGCACAAATGGATAAGGCCTTTTTCTGCAGCTCAGGTGCTGAAGCTAATGAGGCTGCTATTAAGCTTGCTAGACTCTATGGCCATCAAAAAGGGATAGAGCAACCCACTATTATTGTCATGGAGAAAGCGTGGCATGGTCGTACCATCGCCACTCTATCAGCAACAGGGAGTCGTAAAGCGCAAGCTGGATTTGAACCGTTGGTGTCAGGTTTTGTACGAGTGCCATTTAATGATTTAGAAGCCATTCAAGTAGTGGCGCAGAATAATCGTAATATCGTGGCTGTCCTTCTTGAACCTATCCAAGGGGAAGGTGGTATTAGAGTTGCAGAAACCAGTTACATGCAAGCTTTAAGTCAATTATGTAAACAAAATGATTGGTTATTTATGATTGATGAAGTGCAAACAGGAATTGGTAGAACAGGCCATTGGTTTGCCTTTGAAGAGATGGGTGTTAAACCTGATGTACTTGCTTTAGCTAAAGGCTTAGGATCAGGAGTACCAATTGGTGCTTGTCTTGCCTCTGGTAAGGCTGCGGATGTATTTAAACCAGGTAATCATGGTACCACCTTTGGTGGTGGTCCCTTAGTGTGTGCAGCAGCCATCGCCACTCTAGAGATAATGGCAGAAGAGCGTTTAGCAGAGAATGCTGCCACTCTAGGGCACTATATGAAAGAGCGTCTCACCCATGAGTTGATGCACACCAAAGGTGTGGTTGAAGTTAGAGGTAAAGGGTTAATGTTGGGTATTGAGTTGGACCGCCCCTGTGGTGAATTGGTCGCTCAAGCCATTACTCAAGGATTGTTAATCAACGTGACTTCAGATAAGGTGGTACGTCTATTACCACCTTTAATTATCAATAAAGAAGAAGCAACACAGATCGTTGATGGGGTGGTTTCTTTGATTAAAGCATTTTTAAACGGGTAATCGTGTGAAGCACTTTTTACAGCTTAAGGATTTCACTACGGAAGAGTTTGATTATCTTTTCCAGCGCGCTAAAGTCATTAAGGCGATGTTTAAAGCCTATGCTATTTATCACCCACTTAAAGATCGAATGCTTGCTATGGTATTTGAGAAACAAAGTACACGTACGCGTGTCTCCTTTGAGGCGGGCATTCATCAACTCGGTGGATCCTCTATTAATCTAACCACAGGTGAGACTCAGTTAGGTCGCGGAGAACCGATTGAAGATGTGGCACGAGTCATCTCTCGCATGGTTGATTTGGTGATGATTCGTACTTTCGATCAATCTATTATTGAGCGCTTTGCTGCCTACTCTCGTGTGCCTGTCATTAATGGCTTAACCAATCAATATCATCCCTGTCAAATCATGGCTGATATTTTTACTTTTATTGAGCATCGCGGATCACTACGCGGTAAAACAGTGGCCTGGATTGGTGATGGTAATAACATGGCCAATACCTGGCTACAGGCAGCCCATTTGTTTGATTTCCAGTTACATGTTTCAACTCCTCAAGGTTATGGGATTGATGTTGTGGCTTTTCCGGAGGAAGAGTTAGCTCATTTACAGGTGTTTGATGACCCTATGGAGGCAGCCCATAACGCTGATCTGGTGACAACTGATGTGTGGACGAGCATGGGTTTTGAAAAGGAGACAGAAGAGCGTAAAAGTGCGTTCGCTCCCTTCCAGGTTGATGCAGAGATGATGAAACAGGCTAAAGAAGAGGCCTTATTTATGCATTGTCTGCCAGCACATCGAGGCGAAGAGGTCTCTGAAGAAGTATTAGAAGGAAATCAGAGTGTGGTCTGGGATGAGGCGGAAAACCGTTTACATGTTCAGAAAGCATTAATGGAATATTTATTATTAGGTCGTTTACCCAATTAAAGGTTTAACCCGTATGAGTGACATTAAAAAAGTAGTGTTGGCGTATTCAGGTGGTTTAGATACCTCTGTAATTTTGAAATGGTTACAGGATACCTATCAATGTGAGGTGATTACCTTTACTGCTGATATTGGTCAGGGGGAAGAATTAGAGCCTGCACGTGCTAAAGCAGAACAGTTTGGTATTCGTCACATTTACATTGATGATTTACGCGAAGAGTTCGCGCGTGACTTTGTTTTCCCCATGTTTCGTGCCAATGCTATCTATGAAGGCGAGTATTTACTTGGTACCAGTATTGCCCGTCCTTTGATTGCTAAACGACAAATTGAAATTGCTCGTGAAACAGGGGCAGAGGCTGTCTCTCACGGGGCTACAGGTAAGGGTAATGATCAGGTTCGTTTTGAACTGGGTTACTATGCCCTGCAACCCGGGATTAAAGTTATTGCACCCTGGCGCGAGTGGGATCTGACGTCGCGTGAGAAGTTGTTGGCCTATGCAGAGAAAAACGGTATTCCAGTGGAAATGAAACATAAAACAGGTGGCAGCCCTTACAGTATGGACGCCAATTTGTTGCATATTTCCTATGAAGGAAAAATTCTAGAAAACCCAGCCCAAGAACCTGAAGAGGACATGTGGCGTTGGACTGTTTCCCCTGAAAAAGCTCCCGATCAAGCGCAGTATATTGATTTGACTTTTGAGCGTGGGGACGTGGTCGCTATTGACGGAAAAGCCATGACTCCAGCGCAAATACTTGCTGAACTAAACCGTTTGGGTGGAATGCATGGTATCGGTCGTCTTGATTTAGTTGAAAACCGTTATGTCGGGATGAAATCTCGCGGTTGTTATGAGACCCCGGGTGGGACTATTTTGTTAAGAGCGCATCGTGCTATTGAGTCTATTACCTTAGACCGTGAAGTGGCTCATTTGAAAGATGACTTAATGCCTCGCTACGCCTCTCTTATTTATACGGGTTACTGGTGGAGTCCTGAGAGAGTGGCCTTACAAAAATTGATTGATGACACCCAAGTCCATGTTAACGGTTGGGTGCGTCTCAAATTATATAAAGGTAATGTGATGGTGGTAGGGCGTGACTCTAAAACAGATTCACTCTTTGACCCAACGATTTCTACCTTTGAGGATGATGGCGGTGCCTATCAGCAGTCTGATGCAGCAGGATTTATTCGCTTGAATGCATTAAGAATGAGAATTGCTGCTCGGTTGAGAAAATAATAGGAGAGTTGAGTATGCCTTCTTTTGATATTGTCTCTGAAGTGGATAAACAGGAAATTAAAAACGCTGTTGAACAAACCAACAAAGAAGTGGGCAACCGTTTTGATTTTAAAGGCTCTGACGCCAGAGTTGAGCAAACTGATTATCAATTAACCGTGTTTGCCGATGACGAATTTAAATTAGAGCAAGTTAAAGAAATACTCAACATGCGCTTAGTGAAGCGTGGCATTGATATACGTAGTCTCGATACTAAAAACGTGGAAACCATCAGTGGTAGTAAAGTTAAACAGCAGATCACTGTAAAAGTAGGTATTGAAACGGAGCTCGCAAAAAAAATCATTAAATTACTGAAAGACAGTAAGATGAAAGCTCAAGGTTCAATTCAAGGTGATGTGGTGCGTGTATCGGGTGCTAAAAGAGACACCTTGCAAGAAGCCATTCAGTTAATTAAATCAGCTGAGTTAGGCTTACCCTTGCAATTTAATAACTTTAGGGACTAGTCAGTAGTAGAGCACGTTCATAAAGAAAGTTTTTTTTCTCGCCAGTAATCGTGACCGCCAGTTTCACGGCATCACTTAATGACAGTTTTTCTATTAACTCTGTCAATAATTTGTCGTGACGTGTCATATCAAGGGTGTCTGTGTCTATCTCTAAGCCCTCTATGACGAGTACATATTCCCCCTTAAGGCGATTGGCATTACTACTAATCCACTCTTCGGCCTCCTTTAAAGTTGTACGATGGACTTCCTCAAAGAGTTTAGTTAATTCGCGCCCTAATACCACTTGTCGGGTCTCACCAAAATACTCGCATAATGTTTTTATGGTTGCTTTGATACGATGAGGCGCTTCATAAAAAACCGTTGCGTAAGCTGCATGTTTGAGTTTTTCTAATAACGCTACTTTTTCTTGGTTTTTAGTGGGTAAAAAGCCAACAAATAAAAAATAACTGTCTTTAAAGCCGCTTACACTCATTAGTGAAATAGCTGCATTAGCCCCGGGTATAGGGCAGACAGGAATACCCTTTTGGTGAGCAAGGTTCACTAATACCTGTCCAGGATCGCTAATACCCGGTGTCCCCGCATCAGAAATGACGGCAATGGATTCCCCGTTAAGTAGTTTTTCAATGAGTTGTACACTTTGTGATTGCTCATTATGCTCATGCAGTGAGCAGAGTGGTGTGGTAATGCCAAAATAGTTTAATAAAGGCTGTGAGTGACGGGTGTCCTCAGCTGCAATCAGAGCCACTTCTTTTAAAGTGGATACCATTCTGGCACTGGCATCGCTGAGGTTACCAATTGGAGTGGCCACCACAAATAAGGTGCCCGGAGTGTGACTCATAAAAAAATCCTAGGAATATGATGACAGAGACTTAAGACAAGTATAATCTTTTCATATTTGTTATCAATATAAAACTGTTATGGACTTAATTAAACGCGTAACACAACATTTTAACGACAGTGCTAACCTCAAGCTCACTTTAGCGAACGAGTTAGCTGCTCCCATTGCTATGGCCGCTGAAAAGATGTTTCAGTGTTTACTCAATGAAGGGAAAATTTTAGCTTGTGGTAATGGTGGCTCGGCAGCCGATGCCCAACATTTTGCAGCAGAATTATTAAACCGCTTTGAGATGGAGCGCCCCCCATTGGCTGCGATGGCGCTCACCACGGATTCATCGACTCTCACATCCATTGCTAACGATTACCACTACAATGAAGTGTTTTCAAAACAAGTAAGAGGGCTTGGACACAGCAGAGACGTGTTACTTGCTATTTCTACATCAGGTAACTCTGCAAACGTCATTGAAGCAATTAAGGCAGCTCATGAGCGTGAAATGTCAGTGGTCGCACTAACCGGCAAGGGCGGGGGGCAGATGGCTGAACTCCTTGATGGCAATGATGTACATATTTGCGTTAACTCAAAAGTGACGGCACGTATTCAAGAGGTTCATTTGTTGGTTTTACATTGTTTATGTGATGCTATTGATTGCATTTTATTAGGAGTCGAGGAATGAAGATTTCAAAAAAACTAACTACTACTCTGTTAATGCTAGTCACAGTTCCATTATTGCAGGCTTGTTTTCCGATTGTAGCAACAGGTATTGTGGGTACGGGATTTGTAGTGGCTGATCGTAGAACCTCGGCTACACAATTAGAAGATCAAGAGATTGAGTTAAGAGCCAATAATGCGATAGATCAAAAATATATGGATAAGGTACATGTTGTACCAGTGAGTTTTAATCGACATTTATTATTAGTGGGTGAAGTACCTGATAGTCAAACATTAAGTGATGTATTGGCAATAGCCAAGCAAACTACTAATGTTGAAAGTGTTATTAACCAACTGACCATTGGTCCTAATTTGTCATTATCAAGTCGTGCTGAAGATACGTATATTACGAGTAAAGTCAAAGCGCGCTTTTATGGTGACGCAAATGGTACATTTTCTCCCGTTCATGTAGAGACAACCACAGAAAATCATGTGGTTTATTTGATGGGTATGCTCACCCGTAATGAGGCCGATTCGGCAACGCAAATTGCTAGTACCACATCAGGTGTGGCCAAGGTCGTACGAGTATTTGAATATATCGCCCACGTTCCTGACAGCGAAAAAATGCAAGACCAGTCAGGTACTAAAGCCAATACATCAAGTAAACCAGAGGATGTTCAGGCACCAGCTCCCTCACAGGATGTATTGCCTAATGCCACCAGCCCTGTACCGCAATAGAGTTGAGTGAATGTTAAGTTTCGAGAAAAAAATTGTCTCACCTGGGGATTGTATTGAGCGTATTAAATCTCTCCCCAGGCCTTTGGTATTTACCAATGGCGTATTTGATATATTGCACCGAGGACATATTACTTATTTAGCTCAAGCACGCTCTCTAGGAAGTGCGCTGGTGGTGGCTCTTAACAGTGATCAGTCTGTAAAACGATTAGGAAAAGGAGAGGATCGTCCTATTAACACGCTACCTGATCGCTTGGCTGTAATGGCCTCCTTAGAGGCAGTGAGTCTTGTGACTTGGTTTGAGGAAGACACACCTATTAAGCGTATTGAAGAGATTGTGCCGGATATTTTAGTCAAAGGTGGCGACTGGAGTGTGGAAAACATTGTTGGAGCAGATATTGTTAAATCTCACGGTGGTTCGGTGTATTCTATTCCCTTCGAGCATGATCGCTCCACTACTCAACTGATTACAAAAATTCGTCGCCTGTAGGATTAAGTTCCTACATCCATGTCTATGTGAAAGCCTAATCCCTCAAGCGTCAAGTTATCTACCACTTGATGAGGCAGTGTCAGATGAGAGGACAGTAAAGAGCGGTTACCGCCACTGATAATGAGAGTTACTGAAGGCGTATCCAGCACTTCTTTAAACAGGTTATAACGCTCTTTAATCGCTCCAATCGTAGCCTCAATAGCGCCACGTGTTAGCGCATCAGCACTGTTTCTCGGCCAAGCGACGTGTTGTCCTTGGCAGGCGTTAATATTGGCTGTACCAAGATTAAGTATTTGCTCCATCATAGTGATGCCTGGAATAATGACTCCACCTAAAAATTGATTATCACTATTTAGCGCGTCAATGGTTGTGGCTGTGCCTGAGTTAACTACCAATACTGATCCTGAAATTAACTGACGCGCAGCAAATAAAGATAACCAACGGTCCACCCCCAATTGTTTGGGTTGATGATAGAGATTAATCAGTGGTGGAAGAGGACTTTCTCCGGTTAACACCTGAAGAGGAATAGACAGCTGTTGTGTGATATTAGTGAGACACTGAGTGAGTTCATGGTGAGAGACGTTAGCCACATGGACTGCTTGAGGAGTGTATGTGTGAATGAGAGAGTGCAGTGAGTCGTGACTGTTCTTCGTTAATAAATGACCTTGCTGCTGCCAAGTTTTCCCTTCTCTTAATCCCCATTTGATGCGAGTGTTTCCGATATCTAGCGCAAGTTTCACTAGGCTCTCCTTAAACTGATTTCACCAGTGTGAAAATACTCTTCACCCGTCTCGTTAGTGATCACGATGGATCCATCATGTAAGACACCGGTATGTGTGCCGCTAGCAACTCTCCCATCTGGCTTAAGTAAGTTAATGGATTGATTAAAATGATCACAATGATGAAGCCACTTATTGATAAAGGGAGTAAATCCCTCTTGCTCAAATTGAACAAAATAATCATCAAGACGATTTAATATCAATGCCAATAACTGTTCTCGTGAGGGAGTATATCCTGATTCATCACTACAATCGGCAAAGGAGGCATCAAGCGAAGCATATAAACCCGACTGCTGACTAATATTGATTCCTATCCCGATGACAAGGTGACATGAGGAGTGATTAAACTGTCCTGTTTCAACGAGAATGCCAGCGAGTTTATCTTGCCGTCTTAAAATATCATTAGGCCATTTAATGCGGATATGAGAAATCGATAACAATTCCAAGGCTTCAGTGACCGCCAAAGCGACCACGAGAGGCAGGGCTGTGGTGTTATTGATAGTGAGATTAAAACAATAATTAACAGAAAAAGTCAGTGAATGCTGTGGATCAGAGAGCCAGGTTTTACCTTGTCTACCGCGTCCTCGTGTTTGGTGTAACGCTACCACGCAAGTGGGTTGGGTGAGTGCATTATTTTTAATTTGTGTTAATAAATAATCATTACTAGATGACAGCTCATCAACTACTTGTAGAGTAAAAGTATTGGTTGTTAGCGCATTATGAAATTTATCATGAGCCCATGATAAGTGCGGATTAATCATGTTCGGCAATACCATAATGCAGCTGACTATTAAATACTTCTTGCTGGTAGGCCATATTACTTAAAATTTTATCAAGTAATAATTCCACTTGACGCGATAAATGGCTGCCTTTTTGATAATCAGCAGGAGCAATAAAATCAACTCGATTGGCTTTGAGTAACTTAATACAAGTGGCCTGATCATGCCTATCCTCTTCGGGATAGACTGCTATGGTGTGCCCACCATTTTTTTTAGTGAGTGCCATGCTAGGAACATCTGTCATTCCATCACCAATGTAAATAATATTTTGAAAAGGGATGGGACGCTGCCATTCTGGCATATGTTCGTTAATCGATTCGTCTAATTCCTCTTTACCTTTATTCACGCGAAATAGATACTGTGTTTTAGTGGTGTCAGTAATGAGTTGTTTGGGGAAGGTTGCGATACCCTGAAAATTAAAATGGTATTCAGAGGCGTAAATTTGCTTAAAAAATTTACGTATAGAAATGCCTTCTAGAATTTCTTTCATGCCAGCAGAAATAATATAATGCTGAATAGTTACCATGCCCTGACTTTTACGTTTTACATAATTGTTGATTTTAGGAAACCAGTCTTTTACCCCAGGAAAATACTCAATATCTTTTCCCATTTTTTTGAAATCATCACGACTGATAAATACCCGTCGATTATGTGCTTCCTCTAACAGGATACGCATATATACCAGCATTTTTTCACCGCCAGTTTCTTTGGCATCATGTTCTACTAAACGCCAAAACTCTTCCGGTTTAATACCTAGTTTAGGTAGTACGGTATATTCCTGCATGGGTTGCGGGCATAGTGTGCCATCAAAGTCATAGACCATGGCAATAGTATTATGGGTAAACGTGGGAATGGTAGACATAGCTATTCCTTAATCGTTGATGAATCTATTTTAATGGAACCTGATTCATCCGGGTGAAAGTATAAATTAAACTTAACTGATTTTTTGCCTTTTACGAGGTATTGCTTTTAGTCCCTTTGCGACACTCAAAACATGAATTGATACATATTTTGAGTGTTTCTACCTTGAGAGAATCAACGCTTCCCCTTAAACTAACAGTATTCTTACTTTTTTTGTTGATGAGCCATGTCTACCAATTTTATTCGTCAAATTATCGAGCAAGACTTAGAGCGCAATCAAACCTCAGGTCGTATTGCCACTCGATTCCCTCCTGAGCCCAATGGTTACTTACATATTGGACATGCTAAATCTATTTGCTTGAATTTTGGCCTTGCTAGAGACTTTGAAGGGCAGTGCCATTTACGCTTTGACGATACCAATCCCGCCAAAGAAGATACAGAGTACGTGGATTCAATTATTGATACAGTTCGTTGGTTAGGCTTTGATTGGGGAACCCATTTATATTATGCCTCTGATTATTTTGAGCACTGTTATCGTTATGCGGAATCATTGATTGAAAGAGGGTTAGCGTATGTGGATAGTCTTCCCTTTGAAAAAATCAGAGAGTACAGAGGAACCTTAACTACACCTGGAACCAATAGTCCTTATCGTGACAGATCAGTCACTGACAACCTCACCTTATTTCGTGCTATGCGTGAGGGACAATATCAAGATGGGGAGC
The DNA here is from genome assembly GCA_021811145.1 of Pseudomonadota bacterium. GTDB lineage: Bacteria > Pseudomonadota > Gammaproteobacteria > Burkholderiales > Ferrovaceae > PN-J185. The sequence goes on along the minus strand of JAJZPN010000002.1, from coordinate 71,558 downwards.
ATGTGCTACGCCTAAAAATTGATATGGCCTCAGCCAATATGAATTTACGTGATCCGATTATTTATCGAATCCGCCATGTGGCTCATTGGCGTACAGGTAACAAATGGTGCATTTATCCCATGTACGACTACGCTCATGCCATTTCAGATGCATTAGAATCGATTACCCATTCTATTTGCACTCTAGAATTCGAAGATCATCGCCCACTTTATAATTGGGTGGTTGAACATACAGACGTTCCTTCACAGCCACATCAGTATGAATTCTCTCGTCTTAATATGACCTACACCATGATGAGTAAACGTAAGTTACTTGATCTGGTAAATGAAGGTCACGTTTCTGGCTGGAATGACCCTCGTATGCCCACCTTAGTGGGATTAAGACGTCGTGGATATACTCCTCAGTCAATACGTCACTTTTGTGAACGTATCGGTGTCTCTAAAGCAGAAAGTCTAATTGATGTGACTGTCTTGGAAGATTGTCTACGCGAGGATTTAAACGACAACGCAGCGCGTCGAGTGGCTGTATTGAAACCCGTTAAACTGATTATCGATAATTATCCTGAGGGTCAAAGCGAAGTCTGTACAGCCCCCAATCACCCGCATCATCCTGAATGGGGTCAAAGAGAGCTTAATTTCACACGCGAATTATTTATTGAGCGTGATGATTTTATGGCAGAGCCTGTGAAAGGGTTTTTTAGACTCTTTCCTGGTGCTGAAGTCCGTTTGCGCTATGCCTATGTTATTCGTTGCACTTCTTTTGAAACTGATCCCGCAACAGGGAATATCACGGTCATTCATGCTGACTATCTCCCTGATACCAAGAGTGGTACTCCAGGAGCGGATACAGTTAAAGTGAAAGGTAATATTCATTGGTTATCGAGTCACGATGCGGTGAAAGCAGAGATACGACTTTTTGATCGATTGTTTAAAGAACCTAATCCAGGCGCGTTGGATGATTACCAGTCAGCACTCAATCCTGATTCACTGGTTGTATTAACAGACTCATTGATTGAACCTGAGCTACTCACAGCGCAAGCTAGAGAATCCTTTCAGTTTGAGCGTAATGGCTATTTTTGTGTTGATGAGCAGGACAGTCAAACAACAAGCCCGGTATTTAACCGGGCTGTGACGTTACGTGATTCGTGGAACATCACTAAAGGGAAGTGACGGGATGCTTAATCTTGTCTCTTTCTATCAGTGCGTAGGCAGAGTGATTATGAATGGATTCAAAGTTTTCTGATTCAACCACATAGTAATCAATTCTGTCTTCTTGGTTGAGACGATGAGCAATGTCACGCACCATGTCTTCAACAAACTTAGGGTTATCGTAAGCTCTTTCGGTAACCCATTTTTCATCAGGGCGTTTGAGTAAACCAAACAGCTCGCATGAAGCAGATTCTTCAGCAATACGAATTACTTCTTCAATCCACATAAAGCGATTTAAACGAGCGGTGATAGTAACGTGTGAGCGTTGGTTGTGCGCCCCATATTCTGAAATCTCCTTAGAGCAAGGGCAAAGGGAGGTCACAGGAACCAATACCTTCATGGTAAAGGTGACGTTACCTTCTTTGATTTCACCAATAAATGTCACATCATAGTCAATCAGTGAACGAACACCTGATACGGGTGCGGATTTGTTTACAAAGTAGGGGAACTGCATTTCAATATGCCCTGCTTTGGCGTCAAGACGATCTACCATTTCTTGTAACATGGCGCTAAAGGAGGTCACAGAAATTTCTCTACCTTCGCGATTTAAAATCTCCACGAAACGAGACATGTGCGTTCCTTTAAAATGCTGCGGTAAATGTACATACATATTAAAAGAGGCAATAGTGTTTTGCGCATCACCTAATTCACGATCAGATACTCTGATAGGGTGACGAATACCTTTAATCCCAACGCGATCAATTGCAATTTGGCGTGTGTCTTCCGTTGATTGAATATCAGGAATGGTCAAATTTTCAGGGGCGTTCATAATGTCTCCATGTGGACGTGAAGAATTAAGAGGGGTGTTACCCATCTTAAGTTCCACTACGTCGTAGTTGTAGTGAAGATAGCCTAGCCTCAATGGCGCGACATAGTCCTGCACTATCAAGCCCTATTTCTTGAATAAGAAGCTTAGGGTCTCCTTGGTCGATCCAACGATCAGGTAAGCCAAGTTGAAGTAACGGCATGGTTAAACCATGTTTCGCCAATACTTCAGCCACCGCACTTCCAGCCCCACCTTGAACTACATTCTCTTCCACGGTGACTAGAAGTTGATGATTTAATGCCATATCAACGATTAATTGTTCGTCTAACGGCTTGATGAAGCGCATGTTTACGACGGTTGCATTGAGTTCTTGACCAGCTTCGAGTGCCGCACTTACCAGTGACCCAAAGGCTAAAATCGCCACATTTTTGCCTTGCCGACGAATTTCTCCCTTACCCACTTCTAACACTCGTAACTCTTTGACAACCTCAGTGCCCGGTCCGTTCCCTCTTGGGTAACGAACAGCAGCAGGACCCTGCCAATGATAAGCGGTGGTTAGCATCATACGACATTCATTTTCATCGGCTGGAGCCATAATCAGCATATTGGGTAGACAGCGTAAGAAACTAAGATCAAAACTACCGCAGTGAGTAGCCCCATCAGCGCCTACCAGGCCTGCTCTATCAATGGCAAACATGACGGGGAGATTTTGCAAGGCAATATCATGAATAAGTTGATCGTAAGCACGTTGTAAAAAGGTGGAGTAAATCGCCACCACTGGCTTTAATCCTTCAGCAGCAAGGCCAGCAGCGAAAGTGAGTGCATGCTGTTCTGCAATGCCCACATCAAAGTAACGATCGGGATAGCCTTTAGAAAACTCAACCAACCCCGACCCCTCGCACATGGCTGGGGTAATACCAATCAATTTAGTATCCTGTTCTGCCATATCGCACAGCCAGTCACTAAAAATATGAGTATAAGTGGGTTTGCTACTGGTTTTAGGAATAATACCTATTGCAGGATCAAATGGGGTGACGCCATGGTAGAGAATAGGGTCCAATTCCGCTTTTTCATATCCTTTCCCTTTTTTGGTGATGATATGTAAAAACTGTGGCCCTGATAGACGTTTTACATTGTTTAGTGTGGACACCAAGGTATCAAGATCATGGCCATCGATGGGGCCGATATAATTAAAGCCAAATTCTTCAAAGAGCGTAGCGGGAGGATTAACAAATCCTTTAAAGTGTTCTTCCCAACGTTTAGCCATCTCTAGTATGGGAGGGGCAACGCCTAGTACTTTTTCACCTTGTTTTCTGACGCTGTTGTAGACGCGCCCTGACATAATACGAGCCAAATAATTACTTAAGGCACCAACAGGACGTGAAATAGACATTTCATTGTCATTTAATATCACAATCAAATCAGAGCCTGTGTTTCGGGCATTGTTCATGGCCTCAAACGCCATACCCCCCGTCATGGCTCCATCGCCGATGACGGCAACAACTTTTCTGGCTAAGCCTAATTGTTTGAAGGCTGTGGCCATACCGAGAGCAGCACTAATTGAGGTACTTGAGTGAGCCGTGCCAAAGGGATCGTATTCACTTTCGCTGCGTTTCGGAAAACCTGAAAGGCCATCTTTCATGCGTAGCTGCTTCATCCCCTCACGGCGACCAGTGAGGATCTTATGGGCGTAAGTTTGATGACCCACATCCCAAATCAGTCTATCATCAGGAGTATTAAACACCCAGTGAAGCGCTACGGTAAGTTCTATGGTGCCAAGGTTACTTGATAGGTGACCACCGGTTGACGCCACTGACTCTAAAATAAATTGTCTTAACTCGGTAGCTAATTGCCCTAGTTGTTCGCGTTCAAGCTCACGTAATTGGTTAGGCCAACTAATAGTGTCAAGAAGCGGTGTAGGAGAAAATGTAGTCATGAGTTAGTGTTGGCGATGAACAAATAATTGACTCAATTGCATTAGATAATAAGCAGAATCACCCAATTGCTCAATTAATAAAAAGGTTTCATCAGCTAAGCGTTTTAATAGACGCTCTGCTTCATTCATACCCATTATACTCACATATGTCGGTTTGTTGCGAGCCGCGTCCTTGCCTGCTGTTTTGCCTAGAGTCACTGAATCACTTTGTGCATCAAGGAGATCATCTTTTATTTGGAAGATTAATCCTAACTGTCGACCGATGGTTTTTAATGTATTTTCTGTATTGGGAGTGAGTGCTTGCCCGCAGTGAGCTCCCATTAAAATAGAGGCTTCTATCAAGGCGCCTGTTTTCATTTGGTGCATTTTTTCTAATAAACTCAAATCTATACTTTGATTAACATGGGTTAGGTCAATGGCTTGCCCACCCCCCATTCCCAATGATCCAGAGGCCTGTGCCAATTGACGAATGAGTTGTAATTGCTGGGAGGGAGTAAGTATGGTTTCTTGACTGAGCCATTCAAACGCCAAAGTTTGTAGTGTGTCGCCTGCGAGAAGAGCAATTGCTTCACCAAATTTAACATGACAGGTGGGTTGCCCGCGTCTTAAAACGTCATTATCCATAGCAGGTAGGTCATCATGTACTAAAGAGTAAGCGTGAATTAATTCAATAGCAGCTGAGGCAAGACTCAGGTTATCAAGGTTGGCGCCCGTGATATGTCCGCTCGCAAAACACAATAAAGGGCGAATTCGCTTACCGGGGCTCAACGCAGCGTAACGCATGGCCTGATGAAGTAGTGAAGGCTCAAGCTCTGCTGCAGGAAGATGGCTGTCAAGAAATTGATTCACGCGCTCAATACAAAGCGTTGACCAATTATTAAAATCAAGAACTGGTTGGTCCATTTGCAAAGTCTTTGAGTTCACAGTTAGTTAAGATCTGAATTTTTTGTTCCGCTTCTTTTAATTGATCTTGGCAAAAGCGAATAAGTTCAGAGCCGCGGCGATAGGTTTCAATAGCTTCTTCAAGAGGGAGTTGTCCGCCTTCTAGTTGAGTGAGTAGCGATTCAAGCTCTTTAATAGCCGCTTCATAAGTTAAATCAACTTGTTTTTGAGCCATAACTGATTACTTCTTAGAATGAGAAAGGTTTAAGTAATAATTAAAATGATAGTCTAGTTACCTGACATTGGCCACTTAAACACCAATTAACTTTAACGTCACCCCGGTTAAATTTTTCCTGTTAGAAAATAATTACGCTAAAAAATAAGAGTTATCAGAAAGACGGTCGCTAGTTGATATCCTCCCTCCTTAAGGGGGGCCTCGGCGTTTAGATAGAAACACTTTTGTCCAAATCGCTTTGACGGGTTTCTGTTGCTGAAGGCATTAATGCACAGCTAAGTTGAATCAAAGTTGATGTTTCACTACCCTATTAGTATGTTTGAAGATTTATTTTAAAAGCTGTAACTTCTAATTATTGGTCTAGTTGTCAGTAGAGGCCACTAATATTGTAATGATTAGAAGAGATAGCTTTAGAGGGTATTCGTCACCAGTCATATTCACTCTTTATCATGCAGTAAAACTAATTAACTTTAGAAAAAGTAATCTCGTCCCTTGGTAATAGACTTTCCAAGTTTGTATTGAAAGAGTTTATAGATTCTATAAATGACGGTGGGGATTCCCCATACACCATATTCCGAATGAAGTTATTATACATGGTAAAAATTATCGAATCGGTTTTGGCAAACTCCATGGCTTTGCGCATCTCACCCAACGGGTTACTTACAAAGTTAGGGTGTTGCGTTGAGAATTCCTGGGCATCTTGGGCTAATTTGCTGATTAGGATTTTTTGAAGAAGTTTGATGTCCGTTAACAAATCGGGATGGGTTTTAGTGGTTTGGTAAACATCATATAGGTGACGCACTAGCGTTTTATCTAAATTACGAACTGGATCATGAAGATGCATAGCCAGCCTTCGCGGAAATGATATAAGTTTTTCTATTAAACCTTCGCGAAGATCTACGCAGTAGGTATCAAATACATAAGGCTTGCCATCAACAAGCTCATCGAATAAAGGGCCAATCTTTAGAGTTTGGGGTGCTAGAGCCAAGGTGGTGAAATTAAGCTCTAGCTTCATATTTAAGCGCATATCATCGACCTTAATGAAGTGCGTGTGGTAATTAGCATCAAACACTAAGTATTTGTTTTCATCTTTGGCTTGCTCAATGATGTCTTGCTCATCAAAACCGGCACTGACTAGAGCCGAAATAATTTTTGGTTTGAGTTGGCTTAGAGATTCTCGTAGTTTTGATCTTGAAAGATTCAAGCCCGGTTTGAGAATGACTTTAATATCTATATCTTCCGAGATTCGATCTAGCAGCTTATAGGCTTTAGAAAAGCAGGTACCACCACAAAAAACCAAATCAAATTGTGGATCCTCTATTTTGAATAGGGCTTGTAGAGAATCTGTAACAATATAGTCTTTTTCTAGCGCATACTCGGGTATATTGAGCCCCCTTTCTGCAATAAGATCTGTTACGAGTAGTTTTTGACGTCCGCTAATTTTTTTCATAGACTAGCGCTCTCTTGCCTAGACTGATTTTTCTACTTACCCTAGCTTTACCAATGTTCACAATTGGTAGCATAGGGACTTGCGTGCTATCGCCTTTAAAGAGGGCCCGCATATCTTTGCCAACATCGGCTTTTATGCCTAATTTTTTCATTACTTCAAGACCAATATTAACCAGAGTCTCCTCTGGCACGGGCTTGCCAGAAATAGAAGAGGGTCTTGCTTTGACATAGGTGCCATAGCCAAGACGTATTAGCTTACCTTCCTCTGATAATTCCTTGACCACACGACAAATTTGGCGATAGTTGCCAAACCGATTGAAATCATCTCGTAAAAAGACCTTTGCCTTGGAGTTGCGTAAGCTAGCCAAAATGCGGTCTTTAGTTGTTGCTTGGGCCATTTTGACCTCTTTTGTTTGAATTTACGCTATTATTATATACAAAAATATGACATTAATGTCTTTTTTTTGTAAAAAATTTAACCATTTGTATACATGTGAAACAATAGGTTATAAATAAAAAATAAAATAAAAAAAATAGGTTACGTTTCTAAAAAGAGTGCGTAAAAAATGTGTTGATATTGAGTGCCCACAGCCCCGCATACTCACTGAGTTCCTAAAAAAATTTAGGGTCTTAGGAAGCAAAGCACTTATTAAAGTGTGATAACTTCCTGAAATGGTTAATAAAAATAGATACTATAGTCGTTCTAAAATCACAGAGGCTAAATTCAGACAGCTTGTTCGCTGTTTTACTCTGGATTTTACCGCCAGCAGTACCGCTGAACTGACCGGTATTTCGGTCCGATCTGTAAATACGATTTATCTTAAGATTCGTCAGCGATTGGCAGAATCCTGTGAGCAAGACTCTCCGCTTCAAGGTGCGGTAGAAGTGGATGAATCCTATTTTGGCGCACACCGGGTTAGAGGTAAACGAGGACGTGGCGCTTACGGTAAAACGATTGTGTTTGGTTTGCTCAAACGCCATGGCAAAGTATATACGGAGATAGTGCCAGATTGCTCTAGAGCCACGTTGCAAGGCATTATCAGAGGGCGCGTCGAACCTGATACCGTGATTCATTCTGACGGATGGCGTGGTTATGATGGTTTGGTGGACATTGGCTTTGATAAGCACTTTAGGGTGCATCACGGTGAGAATGAATTTGCAAATGGCGATCGGCATATCAATGGAATTGAGTCTTTTTGGAGTTATGCGAAACGACGCTTGGCAAAATTTAACGGTATACCGAAGCATACGTTTTATTTGCACTTGAAAGAGACTGAGTTTCGCTTTAATCATAGGACTGTTAATATGTACCTTGAGATACTCAAATTATTAAGAAAGAAACCGCTTTAGCTTCCTAAGACCCAAAATTTATTACTACTTAAGCTATTTAAGCTATTACATGTTCTAAAGAGCATCCCAAATTGGACAGTGTTTTTAATGCCAGGTCGGTGATGTCATTGCGAATTCGCTTTATTTGGTTTTTTGAGGGTGCCTGTGTCTTTAGTGGTAAATGCTGCTTGCCTGATTTGGTGGGGGGGGTTAGAATAGCCGGCTACTCTTTGATTTTTAAAGAGTAATAGGTGTTTTTATTAACTCTGCATTCTTTGTTTCCCGGGAGGGTGTGGCTATGTCTAAATTGGGATCAGTTATTGAACTTGCTTCGGCCACGTCTCAATTGCCTGTACGTTGGTATTCTGACTCATTAGTGGCTCAGATTGAAGCAAATACGATTTTTGCCCATGGACCGCGCTATGTGGGTCATGAACTATTAGTTCCTAATCAAGGTGATTACTATGTCTTACCTTGGCGTCATGATGGCCAGTTATTGGTTAATCATGGGCAAGGTATTGAGCTATTGTCTAACGTTTGTCGTCATCGTCAAGCGATTATGCTCAAAGGACGAGGAAATTCTCAGAATATTGTATGTCCCCTGCATCGTTGGACTTACGACTTAAAAGGGCAATTAGCAGGAGCTCCCCATTTTCCAGGAAAACCCTGCTTAAATCTTGATCGTGCACCGTTAAACTCTTGGAATGGCCTCTTGTTTGATGGTTTTAATGTGGCGCATGAATTAAACGAGTGTTTGGTCACTAAGGATCTCAATTTTAATGGCTATGTCCTAGACTCCATTAAAACGGCGCACCACAATTTCAACTGGAAAACGTTTATTGAAGTGTATCTAGAAGATTACCATGTGGTCCCGTTTCATCCAGGCTTATCAGGTTTTGTTAACTGCGATCAATTGAAATGGCAATATGGAGATTGGTACAGCGTCCAAACAGTAGGCGTTAAAGATCACTTATTAAAACCAGGTAGTGATATCTATAAATCGTGGCATGATGTCGTGCGTCGTTATAACGACAATCAAGATCCAGCGTATGGTGCAATTTGGATGGTGATTTATCCCAATGTCATGGTGGAATGGTATCCCAATGTATTAGTAGTCAGTACTGTCTGGCCTGATGGTCCTGATAAGTGTAGCAATATTATTGAGTTTTATTATCCAGAAGAGATTGTGATGTTTGAGCGAGAGTTTGTTGAAGCTCAGCAACAAGCTTATTTAGAAACGGCTCTTGAAGATGATGAAATTTGTATACGCATGTCTGAGGGACGTAAAGCTCTGGTTGCCCGCGGCTTAGATGATGCCGGCCCCTATCAATCGCCAATGGAAGATGGGATGCAACATTTCCATGAGTTTATTCGACGTCATGTTTCTCCTCACCTAAAGTGATTCTATGAAACTATTCCCCCGTCTTGGTGCCGGTTGGATGTTAGTGGCGGGGGTGAGTTTTTCTTGTATGGGGTTACTCGTTAAGTTCGGCGCTCATTACTTTAGTTCTGCTGAATTGGTGTTCTATCGGTCAATTTTTGGATTCATTATTATTGGTGCTTCCGTTGTTGCCGAAAAACGCTCCCTTGTCACTTCATTTTGGTATCTACATGTAATAAGAAGTCTCTCTGGTTTAGTCTCTTTATGGCTCTTTTTCTATGCAATTTCCCATTTACCATTAGCCACAGCTATTACCTTAAATTACACCTCTCCTTTGTTTTTAGCGGTGTTATTAACATTTATCGCACGAGAAAAATTAAATCCATTTTTATTTATTGCGTTGCTGGTAGGGTTTGTAGGAGTCATGTTGATCTTGAAACCACATGTTAATGACAGTCAATGGTTTGCTGCATTAATGGGGTTGTTATCAGGTCTTGGGGCTGGAATCTCTTATTTGGTTGTGCGTATGATGGGGCAAAAGGGAGAGCCTGAATGGCGTGTGGTCTTTTATTTTTCTGCTCTATCAACCGTTGTGATGGCAGTGATTATGTTTTTCCCTGTGGGGGTGGTGGAACCCCAACCCTTTTATATCGCAAAACAACATATTGGTATTTTAATTGGTGTGGGCTTAGCAGCTACCATTGGGCAACTAACTATGACGCGTGCGTATCGTTTAGGTAAAACACTGTTAGTTGCTAATTTGGCATATGCAACCATTGTATTTTCAGCGGTGATGGGTATTGTGTTTTTTAGAGAGTGGCTAAGTGCCAGCGCATGGTTGGGTGTTGTGATTGTCATTACCTCAGGCATTATGGCAAGCTGGGTCACCAATCAACGATCAACGGAGTAATAATGATGAATCCTGTATTAAATGCTGAGGAGTTAATCAACCATAGAGAAGAGTGGGTGATAGTAGATTGTCGTTATCATTTATTACAACCTGATTGGGGTTATCAGCAGTATGTGGAGAACCACCTTTCTAGCGCTCGCTTTGTTCATCTAGACAACGATTTGTCCGCACCTAAAACTGGCTCTAATGGACGTCACCCACTGGCTAGCCCCGAGCAATTAATAAAAGTGTTTCAACACCTTGGTATTAATCAAGATTCTCGTGTTGTAGCCTACGATGACATGGGTGGATGCTTTGCTAGTCGGTTGTGGTGGAGCCTTAAGTGGCTTGGCTTTGACAACGTGGCAGTATTAAATGGCGGCCTTCAATCTTGGTTAAAGATTGGCGGTACATTGACCAGTATTCTTCCTCAAGTCACACCAGGAAATTTTATCGGCCAACCTCAAGAACAGTGGGTAGTAAAGGTTGATGACATTGAAACAAATTTAGCGAGTAAAGAATATCTCATTATTGATGCCAGAGCTAATGATCGTTATCGAGGGGAAAATGAAACTATTGATCCTGTTGCAGGACATATTCCCGGAGCCATTAACCGGCCTTTTGTAAACAACTTAGATAAAGACGGTCTATTTAAAACCGCAACTGAAATCAACAATGAATTAACTACTTTACTCTCTAATCATCCACAACAACCTATTATTCATCAATGTGGTTCAGGAGTCAGTGCTTGTCATAATTGGTTAGCCATGAGTTACGCTGGTTTAGATCGCACGCTGCGGCTTTATCCGGGCTCATGGAGTGAGTGGGTGTCTGATCCCACGAGACCTATTGTGCCGTAGTGTATAAAAACGGTTAACAGTTAAACAACTGCATTACAGTTAGGAGAAAAAGGCCGGTCGCATTGACGAGTGTTATTCATTGTTTTTCCCGCGATGAGACAGTTTCAAATCTTGTAGACGTCGCCCTAGTTCATCATCTTTTGCTAACAACTCAAAATCACTTTGTAGTTGTAGTGCGGCGAATATTCTCAAATAAGTGCCTAAAGTAATAGCACTATTTCCTTTTTCAGCCCGATGTAAAGTTACCCTTGATATGTTGGATCGTTGAGATACGATTTCTGCTGAAAGACCTCTACGAAGACGCGCAAGCTTAATTCTCTCACCAAGTTGCGCAAGAATTTTTTGCTCAGAAGGAAAAATGAGTTTTGATTTTGCTGGCATGTTAATCATTGTAAACTAATAATGATATTTTTGTATAAAATGTGAAACGATTTTGTATTTCTCTTTGGTGAGTACAGCTTAGCTTATGTTTGATTAGTGAGGAGTTTTTGGGTGACGATCTATCCCGAAAAAGGTCTTTACCAGGTAAACTTTTAGAATTAACTTTAAATTGAAATAGAGGGAATTAGCTGGTTGATAAAGGTTCAGTGACATCTATTTGAATTTTCTTAGGATTTTATCTATAATGTAAGGCTTTTCGGTAATTTTAATTGGTTTTCATCGTTACAGTTAACCAACCAAATAGGTGATGATATGGTTGTAATTCGTTTATCCAGAGGGGGCGCCAAGAACCGTCCTTTCTACAATGTAGTAGTGGCTGATTCACGCAATCGTCGTGATGGTAGGTTCATTGAGCGTGTTGGTTTTTATAACCCATCACGTGCAGAATCTCCAGACGGCTTAAGACTTGATTTGGCTCGCGTTGCTTATTGGAAGAGCCATGGTGCGCAAGCGTCAGATGCTGTTGAGAAATTAATTAAATTAGCTCCAAAGTCAGGAGTGGCCGCTGCCTAAGTGGGTTGTCATGGGGCGCATTGGTGCCCCTTACGGCGTAAAGGGAGGCTTTCATGTTATCCCTTTTACCGATGATGTGGACGCATTAACCCACTACAAAACTTGGTGGATAGGTACGGAAGATGATTGTACCGAACTAGCCATCGCTGAATGTCGTGTGCATGGCAACGGCTTGGTAGCGCGTTTTAGTAGTATTAATGATCGAGATATCATTGCTCTTGAAAGAAGTAAGCTGATTTTAATGCCGCGGGATCTGTTGCCTGATCCTGATCCCAATGAAGTGTATTGGACTGATGTAATTGGCCTTAAGGTGCTTAATTTACAAGACCAAGAGCTGGGTTATGTGGATCGGTTACTAGAAACCGGAGCGCAAGATTTATTAGTAGTAAAACAAGGTAACAATGAGCGGTTAATTCCTTTTGTTGAACCTATCGTAGTTGAAGTTAACGTGACTCAAAAGCAGGTTGTGGTGGATTGGGGGTTAGATTACTAATGCCCTATCAAATTGATGTCATCACATTGTTTCCTGACCTGGTTGAGGGCGTTGCAAAGTATGGTGTGACAGGACGAGCTAGAGATAACAATCTGTGGCAGTTGACAACCTGGAACCCAAGAGATTTTACCCATGACCCTTACCGGACTGTAGATGACCGTCCTTATGGTGGTGGGCCTGGAATGGTGATGTTAGCAGAACCGTTGAAAGAAGCCATTAACGCTGCTAAACAACGCCAAATTGAGCAAAAGATTGTAGAACCAAAGGTTGTTTTTTTAAGCCCTCAAGGTGCCCTGTTAACGCACCGTAAGGCCGTTGAGCTGAGTCAGCGTCAAGGAGTTATTTTACTCAGTGCCCGTTACGAGGGGGTTGATCAACGCTTGATTGACCACTATGTGGACGAAGAAATTTCTATTGGAGAGTATGTGCTCTCTGGTGGTGAGTTACCTGCTTTGGTATTAATGGATGCTCTGTTGCGTCAGATTCCTGGAGTATTAGGAGACGCAAGGTCCGTTGAACAAGAGTCTTTTGTTGGTAATTTATTAGATACACCTCATTACACACGGCCAGAAGTGTTTGAGGGGATAGCAGTGCCGCCTGTGTTGTTATCAGGACATCATGCTCACATTGAGCAATGGCGTCATGAGCAGGCAGTTATTAAAACCTGGCAAAAGCGCCCGGATATGTTGGAACGCCAACCTCTTTCTGGGGATGATAAAAAAATAGTAGAGCGCTTTATCGCTCGACATTTAAACAAGGAGCAGTAACATGAATTTGATTCAGCAATTAGAACAGGAAGAAATGCAGCGTTTAGGTAAAAATATTCCTGACTTCGCACCTGGTGATACCGTGGTCGTTAACGTTAACGTGGTTGAAGGTGAAAGAAAACGTGTGCAGGCATTTGAAGGTGTGGTAATTGCTATACGTAACCGTGGATTAAATTCCTCCTTTATTGTTCGTAAAGTATCTTCAGGTGAAGGGGTTGAAAGAACTTTCCAAACCTATTCTCCTATGATCGCTAGTATTGAAGTTAAACGTCGCGGTGATGTACGTCGCGCAAAACTTTATTATTTACGTAGTCGTTCAGGCAAGTCAGCACGTATTCGCGAAAAACTCCCAACGCGCAACAATACGCCAGCTGCAACCAAAAACAACTCAGCTGAATAAGCAATTAGTACAGTAAATCGTCAACTAATTGATCAATTTTGCGATAGCCTCTGGCTTGAAGAGGGGCTGTCGCAAAACACACTAGATAGTTATCGTCGTGATTTAGTGCAGTTTCAAAACTGGCTAGCTATCCAATACCCCTCATTATCACTCAACCAAGTACAAGCAGAGCACATCGAAGCTTGGTTGTCTTTTCTGTTTTTATCTAAACACAGTTCAGCACGTTCATCAGCCAGAGCGCTTTCAAGTCTGCGCCGTTATTATAGGCGGGCTGTTCGTGATGGGGTGATGAGTTCTGATCCAACACTTAATATTGATTCGCCAAAATTACCACGTAGTCTGCCCAATTCACTTAGTGAAGGGCAAGTGGAAGAGCTATTAAATGCACCGGATGTGACAACCGATTTGGGGTTGAGGGATCGCGCCATGCTTGAGTTACTTTATGCCAGTGGCTTGCGAGTTTCCGAGCTGGTGGGCTTAACTCTTGCGCGTGTTAGTTTTGATACGGGAGTGGTACGGGTGTTTGGCAAGGGCAGTAAAGAGCGCTTGGTTCCTATGGGGATGGAGGCCAATCATTGGTGTCAACGCTATGTGAATGAAGCACGTCCTCAACTCTTAAAACATCTTCCTCATGAAACCTTATTTATTAACCATCGCCAAGAGCCGATGACACGTCAAGGTATTTGGTACTTGATTAAGCAGTACGCAAGAAAAGCAGGTATCATGTCGCCACTCTCACCGCATACGCTACGCCATGCTTTCGCAACACATTTAGTCAATCATGGGGCAGATTTACGGGTGGTGCAGCTACTGTTAGGTCATGCAGACATTTCAACGACACAGATTTACACACACGTAGCGCGCGAGAGATTAAGGCAACTACACGAAGAACATCATCCGCGAGGATAAGGTAAAGGTATCAATTATGGCGCTAATTATTATTACCATTTTGTTTGCTTATCTATTAGGATCCATTGCTTTTGCTGTGGTGGTCAGCCGTTTGATGGGCTTGCCTGATCCACGCTCTTTTGGCTCTAAAAATCCTGGTGCCACCAATATGTTAAGGGGTGGAAATAAAAAAGCGGCCTTATTGGTTTTAATTGGTGATGCATTGAAAGGATGGCTGGCTGTATGGTTAACACATACTTTTATTGTTCCTCACGGCGCCTATTGGCTTGAGGATGTAGCTGCTATAGCAGTATTTATAGGCCATGGTTATCCAGTGTTTTTCCAATTTAAAGGAGGCAAGGGGGTGGCGACTGCATTGGGGATTTTATTGGCATTAAATCCTCTCTTAGCGCTCATCACGTTTGCTGCATGGCTACTCGTCATGCTTGTCTCAAGAATATCGTCTCTCTCAGCACTCACCGCATTGGTAGTAGGACCGCTGTTGAGTGTGTGGTTATCACACTCTATTGAAGAGAGAGGGACTATTCTATTATTAGCTTTAATACTGCTAGCTCATCATCACAGCAATATCCGTAAACTCTTGAGTGGCCAAGAAACTGTATTTAAAAAACCTTAACCTCTTAAACCAGGAATCATTCCTTTCATGCCACGCATCATCTTAGTGAGACCACTGCGTGACATCATCTTCATCATTTTTTGCATTTGCTCAAACTGATTAAGTAAACGATTGACTTCTTGCACACTCACGCCAGCGCCAGCTGCAATACGTTTTTTTCTTGAGGCTTTGATAATTCCAGGAAAACGTCGCTCCTGTTGAGTCATGCTATTAATAATGCCTTCCACGCGATTCATGGCCTTATCGTCAACACCGCCTTGCTGAGGGATGTTTTTAGTTAGTTGGGCAGGGAGCTTGTCCATCATGGCGCTTAAGCCGCCGGCTTTTTTCATTTGAATGAGTTGTGATTTGAAATCTTCCAAATCAAAATCCAATCCTTTTTTAATTTTATTGGCCAGTTTTTCGGCTTCTGCTTGGTCTACGTGTCGTTGTGCATCTTCAATTAATGACAGCACATCTCCCATACCAAGAATTCGAGAAGCAATCCGATCTGGATGGAATACCTCAAGGCCGGTTAACTTTTCGCCTGTACCCACGAATTTAATCGGTTTTTGTGTTACTTCTTTGACTGATAAAGCAACCCCGCCCCTGGCATCGCCATCGAGTTTAGTTACAATGACCCCAGTTAAAGGTAAGGTGTCTCCAAAGGCTTTAGCGGTATTGACCGCATCTTGCCCTTGCATGGCATCCACGACGAAGAGTGTTTCTATCGGGTTTAAGGCCTGATGGAGAGCTTTGATTTCAGTCATCATGGCTTCATCAATAGCAAGGCGACCTGCGGTATCCACAATCAAAACATCAAAGAAATGACGACGCGCGTAATCTAACGCTTTTTCGGCAATGGCGACAGGTGATTCATTGGCAGAGGAGTCTAAAAAATCAACTTGTAAAGAGCCAGCCAAAATCTTTAATTGCTCAATCGCAGCGGGACGATAAACGTCACAACTGACTAATAAGACTTTCTTTTTTTCTTGTTCTTTTAGCCATTTAGCCAGTTTACCGCTAGAGGTGGTTTTACCAGAACCCTGAAGACCTGCCATCAATACCACAGCGGGAGGTTGAGCTAATAGTGATAACCCTTCACTTTTCTCACCCATCAGTTTAGTCAGCTCTTCATGGACCACACCAATGAAGGCTTGCCCTGGGGTGAGGCTTGTAATAACTGACTGTCCTAGGGCTTTGGTTTTTACTTCTTCAACAAAGCGCTTAACTACAGGTAGTGCTACATCTGCTTCTAATAAAGCAATACGTACTTCGCGCAGCGCATCTTGAATATTGCTCTCAGTCAGGCGTGCCTGGCCGCGTAGCGTTTTAATCACACCTGATAGGCGTTCTGTTAACTGATCTAACATAATCTCAACAATCCTTGAGGCTGATAATGGTAAACTAATAGTATGATTACATCTGAATACAGTTTCTATTTTATCACTGCTTTCCTCTATCTAATGATTGGTATTAGAGATTGGTTAAGTTTTAATGTGATAGAGGCAAAACCTGAACAAGCTCAGCGTCGTGAATGGTCTACACGGCTATTTCTGTTAGTAGCTTGGTTCACGCATATTCGCTTGATTCATCAAACGATTGTGATGAACAATCAGCTTGATTTCTCGATTGGCCCAAGCCTCTCGCTTCTTGCAGCCACAACCGTTGCTATGTATTGGTTAATTGGCTTTCGTCATCAAATGGGTTTACTGCGCCCCGTTATTCTTTTCTTGGCTATACCAGGTGTGTTCGCGCCATTGATCTTTACTCAAGAAAAAGCAGTGAACTATACCGGGATCGCTTTTAAGGTCCATGTGATGGTTTCCTTAATGGCTTACAGTTTGTTTGGCATTGCTACTATTCACGCCTTATTCATTCGTGTGTTAGAAAAGCGCATACACAGTAAGGTACTAGCGCGTATTTCCCATTGGCCATCACTGGTTGCTATGGATGCTATTTTGTTTCAAATGCTTTGGATAGGCTTTGTCTTTTTAACGGTTACCTTAATTAGTGGCGTGTTTTTTTCAGAAGATATTTTTGGTAAACCGCTCGTAATGAGTCACAAAATTGTTTTCTCAATCCTATCTTGGATTATTTATGCCACCTTACTTATTGGTCGTATTCAATATGGCTGGCGCGGCAGAAAAGCCGCTTTGTTTGTTGAGTCGGGCTTTATTATGTTGGTACTAGCCTATGTGGGCAGTAAATTCGTCCTTGAGGTTCTATTACATCGTTCTTGACAGAACCCTTCTTCTATTAGATACTAACCTATTGTTTTTATTAGTGAATTTTAAATCTTGGATGATATCCCTATAGGGGTGCTACTTAGCGTCTTAGCAGTATTACTGGTGTTGTCTGGTTTTTTCTCGATGGCTGAGACCAGTATGATGGCACTTAATCGTTTTCGTCTTAAGCATTGGGTGGCACAGGGACACAGAGGTGCTAAATTAACCCAAGAGCTTCTTGAGCATACCGATCGTTTACTAGGCGTATTGTTGCTGGGTAATAATTTTATTAATGCCGCCTCAGCCGCCATTGTCACAGTGTTAACTGTGCGTCTATTAGGTAAGGGGGAAGTGGCGCTCACTATTGGTACAATTTTAGTCACCCTAGCCATTCTGATTTTTTCTGAAATTACGCCTAAAATTCTTGGCGCAGCCTACGCAGAAAAAATTGCTTTTCATGTGAGCTATGTCTTGGTACCACTACTTCGTGTGTGCTATCCCATTGTGTGGTTTGTGAATTTATTTGTTCAGGGGTTATTAAATATCACCGGTCTTAAACCTAAAAAAAGCAGCTTACATACCAGTTTAACTCTAGAGGAGTTAAGAGTTATGGTATTAGAAGGTAGTCGCTTTATTCCGCAAGAACATCATCATATTTTAATGAATTTATTTAATTTAACTGACGTGATGGTCAAAGATGTCATGATTCCTCGTAGTCAAATTGAAGGCATTGATTTGTCCTCCCCGCTTGAACTAATCGAGCAGCAGTTATCTACATCCAACCATACCTTACAATTGATTTATGATGGGGATCCTGATCAGGTATTGGGTGTGCTCCATGTTCGTAAGTTGTTTAATCAAATTCATAATGAGCCTATTACGGTGGAAGCGATAAAAGAGATTATAGAGTCTCCTTACTTTGTCCCTGAAAACACACCTTTGTTTACGCAGTTAAATAACTTTCAAGAAAACCGTCGTAAAATGGGGTTGGTTGTTGATGAATACGGTGAGCTACAAGGCTTGGTATCAGTTGAAGATATTCTAGAAGAGATTGTGGGTGAATTTAGTAGCCAGCTACCTTATCAAGGGAGCTTTTTTACAGAAGAAGAGAAGGGCGTATACCTTGTTGATGGAGCCTGTTCATTGCGTGATCTCAACCGCAAGTTAAATACTCATTTTCATTTGGACGGACCAAGAACATTAAATGGCCTAATCTTAGAAACCCTTGAGGATATTCCTGAGCCGGGTACCGCATTAAAAGTGGACGGATATCCAGTGGAAATTATTCAAACACAAGATCGTATGGTGAAAATGGTCCGCCTACAAACCCTTCAGTTTGTGACAAAGCAGGTAGAGGATACCAAGTCTTGAGATGATGACGACGCTCTACTCGCCCATAGTAATAGGTATGATAGGTTTCATTATGGGGCTTTGTGTTCATCGTTTGGCTAACTATTACGCGCATAACTTAGAGCCACAAAAAAATCCGCTAACTATAACGTTGATGAGTGACATGCTAGTAGGGTTGGCTTGCGCTATGCTGAGTTTACTCAATTTCTATTTTATAGGGTACACGTTGTGGGCATGGCTTACATTGGTGTTGATTGGCAGTTTATGTTTATTGTTCTTGATGGATCTCAAGACGTGGTTACTACCAGATCTGATAACCTTACCCTTAATGTGGGCAGGGTTGATTGTCCATGACTTAGGTTTAGGTAGCGTCTCTTTACATGATGCTCTGTGGGGAGCGTTATTAGGATACTTATTCCCATGGTCGATCAAACATGTTTATTTTTTACTGACACGCCGCCAAGGTATGGGGCATGGGGACTTTAAATTACTGGCAGCATTAGGAGCATGGTTGGGTTGGCAGGCGCTACCTCTGGTTTTATTGGTTGCATCATGTGCTGGTCTCGTTGTCGGGCTGGTGTTGATGTGGTGGCGCCAAAAAACACTTAAAATGGCAGTACCATTTGGTCCGTTTTTAGTGTTAGCAGGATTACTTATTTTATTCAAACAAGGTCACTAAGGGAGAGAGAGGCCATGAAACGTTTTATTATAGGGATGACTGGGGGAATAGGTTCAGGTAAATCAACCGTAGCGCAATTGTTTGCTAACTTGGGTGCCTGCGTTGTGGATACTGATGCCATATCACATCAACTAACTGGACCACATGGCGGTGCCATGCCTGAAATAGAAGCAAAATTTGGTGAGCAGTTTATTAATGATGACGGTAGCCTTAATCGCCAAGCGATGAGGGACTATGTGTTCAATCATCCTCCTGCAAGAAAGAAATTAGAGTCTATTTTGCACGGCCGGATTCGTGAGTCGGTGAGTCAAGCAATTGAGCAAGCAACAGAGCCTTATATTATTTTAGTGGTGCCACTTTTAATTGAGGTGGGAACCTATCGTCCCATTATCTCGCGTGTATTGGTTGTGGATTGTGATGAATCGGCACAGGTAAAACGGGCAAGTGAGCGACCTGGTATGACGCGAGAGGCAGTACAGGCTATAATGGCAGCACAAACAGACAGAAAAACACGCTTACGTGTTGCCGATGATGTTATTGATAACTCAGGCTCTATTGCATTACTTGAACCAGTAGTTAAACAATTGGATCAACGTTATCGGGACATGGCTATTAATTCACAAGAATAGTTCAAGTAGACCTTGCTAATTGATTGAGTTTAAGAGAAACTTGAGCAAATACTAATAATGAGACAGTTGTGATTACTTACGATTATCCCCTAAACGCTCAAATTCGTACGCTTCTTAAGCTGACGAGTCTATTTGATCGTCTACACTTTTATGTGGGTCAGGATAGTCCTCATAGTCACCATGCTGCTTTAATGACCATGTTTGAAATATTGGATATTACTATTCGAGATGATATTAAGTCCGATTTACTCATGGCTCTTGAGAGGCAAAGACAAGTTCTATTAGCACTTCGTCATAATCCTAAAGTTGAGCAAGAACCCCTTGAGAAAACTATTTCTGAGCTGGAGCTGGCCGTATTAAACTGCCAACAAACCAAGGGTAAGTTTGGCGAGCATTTGCGTAATCATGAGTGGCTAATGTCAGTCAAACAGCGCGCTAGTATTCCTGGTGGATTATGTGATTTTGATGCGCCACCTTATCATTATTGGTTAATGCAAGATGCTCAATCAAGACGTCAGGAGTTATTGGCTTGGCTTGAGCCGATGGAGAGCACATGGCGCGCCATGCAGGTGCAACTGTCCTTGTTAAAAGACAGTGGTAAAACACAGGCTCTTGTTGCAGTAAAGGGCTCATTTCAGCAAGCTCGAGTGGGGGCTGAGGCAAAACTGCTACGAGTACAACTGGATCCATCTTATGCCTGCACCCCTGAGATTAGTGCAAACAAATATATGTTGAATATTCGTTTTCTACAGTTGGGTGTTACTACTAGAGGTAATGTCTATGGTGAAGATATTCCTTTCAATCTAGTCACCTGTAGTTTCTAACTTATTCGCGAGCGCCTTGTAGCTGTTGCCAGTCATTTCTTGTGGTACTAATACCAATTCCCACGGCCTCTACCTCACTAAACACAGCGGTCTTTTTAATCGAAGCCTCAACGTGAGCAACACGAGCGTCTGAAAAACAAAAATCAACTAAATCATGAAGTAAATGTTCAATTAATTCTACGTGCTCTCTTTTTGACCAACTTTGGATGAAATCACGTATTGGCTCGTAATCTACAGTGTCTCCCAGATGCTTGATTTTACGCATAACTGAAAAAGGAATGGTTAGCGTAACGTTAACTAATATATCTTGAGGACCCGTTTTTTCAAACGCATGCACACCAAGATGTACGGTTGCATGCGCATCAACAATACTACAAATATAATGACTCATATTAGTGAATAGCGGTTAATGAACTTTTTAGTTTCGCCATAGCGCGTTGTTCAATTTGTCTTATGCGTTCTGCAGATACACCAAACTCATCTGCTAGGTCGTGTAGTGTTGCAGCCTCTTTATCCTCTGCTTGTAACCAGCGAGCTGTAATGATGCGACGGCTACGTTCATCAAGTGCTGCAAGGGCGTCATTCAACCCTGCGCCAGATAATCTATCTTGTTCGCGTTGGCTAATTTGTTCAACAGGTTCAAGAGCGTCATCAGCAAGATACGCGATAGGTGCAAATTGTTCGTCACTGTCTTCTTGGGGTTCAAGGGAAATGTCTTGCCCGCTAAGACGCATTTCCATTTCACTAACATCTTCTGGACGGACCCCAAGTTGTTTGGCAACCTCAGCGGTTTCTTGCGCTGATAATGAACCAAAACCAGGCTTTAAACTTCTTAAACCAAAGAATAATTTACGCTGTGCTTTGGTGGTGGCGATTTTAACCAAACGCCAGTTTTTTAATACGTATTCATGAATTTCGGCTTTAATCCAGTGTATGGCAAAAGACACCAATCTAACGCCGCGTTCTGGATCGAAACGTCGTACGGCTTTCATTAGGCCTACGTTGCCTTCTTGTATCAAATCAGCTTGAGGTAAGCCATAGCCGCTGTATTGACGGGCAATGGAGACCACTAAACGTAAATGAGATAGGATCAGCTGTTGAGCAGCATTCAGGTCATTATTGTCGCGTAAACGACGACCTAACTCTGTCTCCTCTTCAGCAGATAAGAGTGGAAAACGAGAAACAGTCTGAATATATTGCTCAAGACTGCCTGCTAAGTTTAGGGCAGGGATGGGCAATACCATAGCTTCACTCATCAATAAAACCCTCCACAAATTTAAACCATATTGATTATTTTAGCACTCTTAATATAAGAGTGCTAATTAAGTGAAGGGTTCCGCTAATCAGGACACTTAGTGACTGGGGATGAGTGGCAATAACTCTTGCGGTTCTTGTCTTAAGGTGTAATCCACATCAATGAAGTGATATAAAATTTTCCCTGTTTTATCAATGAGATAGGTTGCTGGTAAAGGTAGGGTAAATGAGTTATCACCATTGAAAGCCGGAATATCAATACCAAACTGTTGATATATGGGTTTCAAGTTCTCGGCCAGTGTGAATACGAGTCCCAATTGGCGGCTCACGCTATTACCAACATCGCTTAAAATATCAATCTCAATACCCGCTTTTGCTGCGGTATCCTTGGCATGATCGGGGGTTTCTGGAGACATACCGATAAGCTGTGCTCCACGCGCTTTAATCTCCGGCAAAATATCATGAAACGCTTTCATTTCAAGGTTGCAGTATGGGCACCAGCCGCCGCGATAAATATTTAAAATAACTGGACCAGATTGTAAGTAATCAGAAAAACGTTTAGCCACGCCATGTTGGTTGTTGAGGGTAAAATCAGGGAAAGAGGCGCCTGATTTTAATGCGTTTTTTGCTAAATCTGCTTTATGAAGGGCTTCAGTGGCCGCTGTCATTTTTTGCCATACATCTGCAGGAACTTTGTCTTTAACAGCATTTTTATACTCATTTAATGCGTCTTTTAGATTGCTCATGGCCACTCCTTTATATTTGAATGAAAATTCAAATATAAGTGAATTTACCAATTTGTTCAACTTATTGGTTATGGCTGAGTGAATTATTAGTCAAGTCATTTCGGTCAATAGTCTCTACGTGGTGTTCTCTCTCCCCGCAGTCTTGTTTTTCATACCAGAAAGGTAAATACACTCTGGATCTTAGGTCTTAGTGCGGTGCTACTAGTGTGTTTTGCTATTAAAGAGTATTAACCCTCCAAGTAGAGAGGATGTTAATTAATATAAAAAAATATTACACTGTGCATTGTGTTTTAAATGGTGGATAAAAAAATGGGTAGACATGCACAATTTGAGCGCCAAGATGTAGTCAATAAGGCTGCAAAGACGTTTTGGGACCTGGGTTTTTATGCCACGCGTATGACTGATCTCATCGAAGCGACAAAACTGCAGCCAGGTAGTTTATATGCCACATTCAACTCTAAAGATGAGTTGTTTTATGAGTGTATTGACAGCTATGGTAAGCAACTCATTGCAGATACCGAAGTATTTATGACCCAACAATCCCCTAAAAAAGCCTTAGTGGCTTATTTTGAGCATCTTATTGAAGAGATGCAAAGTGTTATTCCGCCTCATGGGTGTTTACTAGTCAATTCGCTTATCGAGCTCTCAAGGCTTGATGTTAAAGTGAAAGAGGCCGTTGAAAAGTATATAGGTGAGGTTGAGCGTCTCTTCGAAAGAACCATTATGGAAGCCATTGCTCTTGGAGAAATCCCACCCACACAATCTCCTAAGGAACTGGCCACTACTTTAATGGTCTCTATGTGGGGAATTCGTATTTTAAGTGAAACCAGTCAAGGGCAAGCAAAGGTATCAGGCGTTGTTCATCAAGTATTAAAATTACTTGAAGTCTAATCTTGCCCGTTAAAGGGAAAATCATGTCGTCAAAGTTAACCTTGTGGTTAAGTGGGTTACTGATGCTTGCAGGCTGTCAGCAAACCATCCATCCACCCATGTCTACTGTAGATCAAGTTGATCTCAATAAATTTATGGGGAGCTGGTATGTGATTGCAAGTATTCCCACTTTTTTAGAAAAAGACATTAGTAACGCGATCGAAACATATCACCTCAATCAAGATGGTACCGTTGGTACGGTGTTCACTTATCACATTGATGGTCCCCAAGGACCACAAAAAACCATGACAGGAAAAGCATTTATCAAGGATGCCAGTCATGCCAAATGGGATATGCAATTTATTTGGCCAATTAAAGCCGATTATCGAATCGTGTATTTGGCTCCAGATTATTCTTTAGTTATTGTGGGGCGAGAAAAGCGGGATTATGTATGGGTCATGTCAAGAACTCCTCACCTATCAGATTCTACTTATCAAGAAATGAAAAAACTCATACAACAGTGGGGATACAACACAGATAAGCTGGAGAAGGTACCTCAGGTTTGGACTAAACAATGAAAATTGCTGTTGTCGGAACAGGCATATCAGGGTTGATGGCCGCTCATCTTTTACATAAACACCATGAGCTCACTATTTTTGAAAAAGAAGAGTATGTTGGTGGCCATGTCCATACGCATGAATTACATTGGGGAGATAGACCAGATCAACACTGTTTTGTAGATACAGGTTTTATTGTTCACAATGACAGAAATTATCCCTATTTCGTCAAATTACTTGAAGAACTTAACGTGCCTGTAGAAAACAGTGTCATGAGTTTTTCTGTGATGAGTCCACAAGACAATTTTGAATATGCAGGAACCAATCTCAATACGCTCTTTAGCCAAAGAAGAAATATAGTCAATATACAATTCTTGGGTATGTTAAGAGAAATACTGCGCTTTAATCAACACGCCCTAGTATGGCTTAACGACAACAGTGAAGAGCTGACTTTAGGCGAGTATCTTGATCAGTTTAAATATAGCGATTGGTTTAGACAGTACTATATTTTACCAATGGGCTCAGCTATATGGTCCACATCAATTAAGGATATGTACAGTTTTCCTGCTCGTTTTTTTATTCGCTTTTTTGCCAACCACGGTTTACTTACCGTTAATGATCAACCGCAATGGAAAGTGATTCAGGGAGGATCTTTTGCTTATGTTAAAAAAATTATTGCACCCTTCAACAACGCAATACGATTAACAACCCCAGTAACGAGAATTGACCGTCAACACGATAAGGTAACGATTTATACAAAAGATGGCATAGAGCAATTTGATAAAGTGGTATTGGCTTGTCACAGTCAGCAAGCGCTTTCTTTACTTGCTCACCCAACTGAATGGGAGCAAAGGGTCTTATCCGCAATCCCTTATCAAGCCAATGAAGCCGTTCTTCATTATGATGCATCGCTATTACCGCGTCACAAACGTACTTGGGCTTCGTGGAATTATCGAATTGATAAAGCTAACCCACATCAGACAATACTCACTTATCACATGAATAGGCTACAAAATTTAGCCATTGATCGTGAGTTGTGTGTCACGCTTAATGCCACTCATCTGATTGATCCACAAAAAATTATCAAAAAGATCCATTACGAACATCCTTTATTTACAGTACAAGGCGAATGGGCAAAGAAACAACACCATAAGATTAATGCGCAGAATAATACCTATTACTGTGGTGCTTGGTGGGCCAATGGCTTTCACGAGGATGGCGTGGTGAGTGCTATTGCAGCTGTTAAATCCTTGGTAACACGCGACGATGAATAGTGCCATTTATACAGGTTGGGTAAGGCATAGGCGTTACTCTCCTGTAGCGCACCATTTTAATTATCAAGTATCAATGATGTATTTTGACCTGCAAGAACTGGATGAATTGGCCGCTCAACATCGCTGTTTCTCAATACGCGGTTTTAATTGGCTACAGTGGCGACGGCAAGACTACTTGGGAGATCCTAGTCACTCTCTTTATGATGAAGTAAAAAAAGTCATTATAGAGCGAACTGGAATGACAAATATTGGTGCAATAAGACAGCTAACTCATCCGCGCTATTTGGGTATGGGATTCAATCCAGTTAGTCTGTACTATGCCTATAGCAAAACAGACAATCAACTGTGTACAATCGTGGCTGAAGTCAGTAATACCCCCTGGTTAGAAAAACATATTTATGTACTTCCTATTCATGAAGAAGAAAGGACGCGACATAAATATACTCTCAAACATAACAAAGAGTTTCATGTGTCGCCATTTTTACCCATGAATATGAATTATCTCTTTCGTGTATCAGCCCCTGAAGAGACGCTCTTTGTGCATATGGAAAATTGGCAAGAAGATAAGGTATTTGATGCCACTCTCGTTTTAAAGAGACATCCTTTTACCCAAAAACAGCTTATTCGCACTCTACTACATTTTCCTCTTATGTCATGGAAAGTGGTGTTTGCTATTTACTGGCAGGCACTTAAATTATGGCTTAAGAGAACCCCCTTTTACTCACATCCGTGAAATAGATCGAGTTTATTTATTATGTCTACAACCGAGCGTATCCCCTCATTATTTCCAAATGTGTCAAATCGAAAAAAGATGTCGTGGCTTGATCGATTTGCAAAAAAAACGGTGATTAATTTATTGTCTTCATTGGTTTATGGGCGAATAACCTTAATCGATGAGGTACAACAGGAATGGAGTTTTGGTCGCGAAGAGAATGAGCATGAATGTATTGTGCACGTGCATGATGTTCGATTTTGGCAAGCTTTGTTTATTGGCGGGAGTGTTGGTGCCGGTGAAGCCTTTATGGAAGGGTATTGGGATTGCTACGATTTAACCCAACTGCTAAGGATTATTTTAAAAAATCGGTCTGTTTTAGATCAAATGGAAAAAGGATGGGCACGCTTAAGTTATCCAATACGCAGTATCCAGCACTATTTAAGACGTAATAGTAAGGTGGGGAGTCGCAAAAATATCGCAGAGCACTATGATTTAGGTAATGAGTTTTATCAGTTATGGCTTGACCCTTCTATGTTTTACTCGAGTGCCTATTTTGATTCCGCGGATAATACGCTCGAACAAGCTTCATGGAATAAGTGTCGTATATTGGCCGAACAGTTAGAGCTCAATGAGTTTGATCACCTACTGGAAATTGGTAGTGGTTGGGGTGGTTTTGCCTGCTATGCAGCTAAACAGTATGGTTGTCGTGTCACCACAGTAACTATTTCACAAGAGCAGTATCAGTTTGTGTTAAAGCGCATAGAAGAGTGGGGAGTGGCGCATTTAGTAGAGGTTCAATTAAAGGATTATCGTGATCTTGAGGGGTCTTTCACCAAGCTTGTTTCAATAGAAATGATTGAAGCAGTAGGCGCTGAATTCTTACCTGTTTACTTTGAGCAATGCTCACGCCTTCTAAAACCCAACGGTATTATGTTGCTACAAGCAATCACAATTAATGACAGACGTTACCAACAAGCACTAGGTGAAGTTGATTTTATTCAGAAATATATTTTCCCAGGCGGCTTTCTCCCTAGTATCAGTGAAATGTTAAGAGTTACCGTAGCACATACTGATTTGTTGTTGAGTGATTTAAGTACTTTCGGTCGTCACTATGCAAAGACGTTAAATTGTTGGGCTGACAGGTTTTTAAGTCAGCAAGAAACTATACAAAAGCTGGGCTTTGATCAGCACTTTATTCGCAAATGGCAATTCTATTTAAACTACTGCGAAGCAGGATTCATGGAACGCGATATTGATGTGGTGCACATGAAACTGGTTAAACCTGAATGGCGAAAAACACTTAACGATGGCTCATTGACTGGGTGTTAATGCGAGTGGCGAAACCGATTACAACGGTTAGAACTATATTGGTAATCAATAACACAAGGCCAGCAGTTAAAAAAAGACGTCCACTAAAAAGGCTTTGATTGGAAACAAGGTGACTATAAAACACGTTACGAAGTCCTTGATCTAATCCCTTTAAAATAGCCCAACTTGCTAACATACCTAAACCAGTAACGATTATAGACTCTAAAACAATGATCTCTATCATTGGTAAGATTAACTCTATACGAGTTGTTCCAAGACAGGTTGCTACATAACGTTCTTCGTTAGAGTGTAAGTAATAGTGACGAATTGAACTGATCGATAGTGTGATAAATAACACTGCCATTATGGTAATGAAGAGCATGAGTAAATGATGAATAAAGTCTCGAGATTGAATAGTTCTCTCAATCCAAGGCAAGTCAATATTAACTTTATGGATAAGAGGATTGTTCTGCCAACTTTTTAGTAATAGGTTTAACTCTTGTACTGATGACGCTTTAATAGTCACGATCAATGCATCAGGTAGTGGATTGGTATTAACGTGAGAGAGAATATCAGTGAGATTGCTATCGTGTTTTAATTGAGCCAACCCCGTCTCTTTGCTAATTAATTCTGTCTTTAGTACATCAGGTGACTGATTAATTGAAGTTTGGAGCGCGGTGACGTCTTTTGCTGTGGCTGAGGTATTCACAAAAATAACGGTATGAATGTTAGCTAAAACGTCTTTAGTGTAGTTGTCATAGTAACGAGACAAATGTAATGCACTTAATATAAAAGCAAAACATAGCGCCATGGATAGCATTAAAAAAACCACATTAAAACGAGTTTTTCTAATGATATGGTTGAATTGAATTAATGAGGATGAAGTAGGTAGTATCATGGTGCAATGTCAAAAAGTAAATGTTCAGTCTCATCAGTCAACTGAGAGTCCATCAGCTCTATTGTTCTCACGTGAAGAGGGGATGGGGAGTGTAGGCTATTGTTGTTGCACTCAATAACGGTTAAACCCTGTTGATGGCAATCGTGAATGAGTGTTTCAATCTGTTTGGTGGTATCGCTATCAAGATAATCAAGCGCATCATCAATAAGTAATAAAGAAGGTTGGTGAATGATTGCCCGGGCAATCAGTAATTTACTGTACTCAGTATCTGAAAACGTGGCTACCCTATCACGATAGCGATGTCCTAATTCTAAATCAGATAAAATTTGCCGCCCTTTTTTTTCTGCGGCTGACCGTGAGGCTCCCGCTATTAATAGTGGTTGAATGATGTTTTCTAATGCACTCAGATGATTAATTAAGGGTACCCAGCGCGCCGCCAATCCTATTTTTCGTCTAAGATGGGCTAATTGTGATTGATTCATTCGGTTTGCTAATTGATCAAGAACAGTAATACGTCCTTTTGTGGCTGGCATCATGCCTAAGATAAGCATGATAAAGGTGGTTTTACCAGATCCTGTTTTACCAATTAAGTTGACACGTTCGCCCGCGGCGATGTCGCAACTTAATTCTTTTAATGCTTCATACCCTGAAGGATAGGTGTAACTAACTTGTTCAAATCGAATCATTCTATTAATGCATCCACAAATGAGTTGGCTGAAAAGGGCTGCATATCATCTAGTTGTTCCCCTACTCCAATAAATAATATCGGTTTTGGACATTCCCCTGCAATTGCCGCCACCACTCCACCACGGGCTGTACCATCTAGTTTGGTTATAATCAAACCAGTTAACTGTAACGCTTCATCAAAAGCTTTAACTTGAGTAATGGCGTTTTGTCCAGTATTGGCATCAAGGACTAAAATCACCTCATGGGGTGCACTAGGGTCAGCCTTGGCTATGACTCGTTTTACTTTTTTGATTTCTTCCATAAGATGTAATTGCGTGGGGAGACGACCTGCGGTATCGGCCAGCACCACATCTATTTGCCTTGCTTTAGCAGCTTGGATGGCGTCAAATATGACTGCCGCAGAGTCTCCTTTTTCTTGAGTAATCACATCCACTTGATTTCTTTCACCCCAAGCAACCAATTGAGCAACAGCTGCTGCTCTAAAGGTGTCCCCTGCCGCTAATAAAACGCTGTAATGATGATTTTTAAGGTGTTGAGCCAGTTTTCCAATCGATGTGGTTTTTCCAGCACCATTGACGCCAGCAAAAACCAAAACAAAAGGCTTTGCTCGATCTGGATCAAAAGATCTTTCTAGAGGCGAGAGTAAATCAATAAGCATGGAACGCAGTAAAGGCTTTAACTCTGCCGCCTCTTCAACCCGTTCTTCTTTGGCCTTAATTTTGAGATTCTTTATTAGTAGCTGAGCTGTTTTAACGCCTACGTCAGCTAGAATCAGAGCTTCTTCCAATTCGTTAAACCATTCGTCATTTAAGCGGCCGGTAAATAGCCCACTAACTTTGTTTTGTAGATTGTCGCGGGTTTTTTTTAAGCCGCTTTTAAGGCGTGTTAACCAGCCCTCTTGCGTAGGAGCTGGAGAAGTATTTTCTTTAGGTGATTTCTTAAAAAAACTAAACATTGGATAATAGAAGCTTTATTAGGCTAAAAAGAGATTTTACCCGATCTATGCTCAAGGGAAACAAGGGAAAAGTTAAAATTATTGGGGGTAAATGGCGCGGTCGATGGCTCGAGTTCTCTGGTATTGAGGATTTGAGGCCGACTCCTAACCGTGTTCGTGAAACCGTTTTTAATTGGTTGGGGCAAACCTTAACAGATAAAACCTGCTTAGATCTCTTTGCTGGCAGTGGCGCTTTAGGTTTTGAAGCGTTATCAAGGGGAGCTCAACACGTTGATTTTGTTGAAGAAAATCGTTATTCGGTGCAAGCGTTAAGAGCTAATACAACAAAACTGAACGCTGATAACGCCACAATACTCGCTCAGGATAGTTGGCAGTGGATAAATAGTCATGTTGGGGTGTACGATATTATCTTTTTAGATCCACCTTTTACCAAAACTGACTATGCCAGCCTTTTACGTTTAGTTAAAACAAAGTTGGCTCCCCATGGGATAATTTATTGTGAATCACCCAAGGGGGTCAGCTTTGATGATCGGTGGCAAGTAATAAAACAAGCTCAAGCAGGTCAAGTACAATACCAATTATTGCAGGAAAAATAGGATTACTACATGAAAACCAAGGCAGTATATGCAGGTACTTTTGATCCGTTGACACTAGGCCATGAAGATTTGATTCGCCGTGGATCCAATTTGTTTGGGGAGGTGATTGTGGCGATTGCTGATAGCCGCAATAAACGACCACTTTTCACCTTGGATGAGCGCGTTAAATTAGCACGTAATTGCTTAAGCCACCTTGATAATGTGCGAGTAGAGGGATTTTCTGGGTTACTTGCTGATTTTTTGAAAGTCAATGAAGCCAACGTGATTTTACGTGGCTTAAGGGCAGTATCAGATTTTGATTTTGAATTTCAAATGGCAGGAATGAACCGTCGACTCCATCCTGATGTCGAAACATTATTCTTGACTCCGTCTGATCAATTTATGTTTGTTTCATCAACGATAGTAAGAGAAATCGCCTTATTGAAAGGGGATGTGAGTCAATTTGTGAGTCCTCCGGTGATTCTTGCTCTTCAGGAAAAAATAGAACTGTTGCAGAAAGGAAGTGAATAAATGGCATTAATGATTACGGATGAATGTATCAATTGTGATGTGTGTGAACCCGAATGTCCCAATGATGCAATTAGCCAAGGTGTTGAAATTTATGAGATAGACCCCAACAGTTGTACAGAATGTGTGGGGCATTATGATACTCCTCAATGTCGAGAAGTGTGTCCGGTTGACTGTATTCCGCTTAATCCTGACTTTGTTGAAAGCAAAGAACAGCTCAAAGGCAAATACGATTTATTAATGAAAAAAAAGAACCAAGCTGCCTAACGGGGAGTTTTATTACATGCGCTTTTGGAAAAAAGGCTTATTAGCCACACTCGCTTTAACCACTTTTGTTACTCCTGTATTTGCCCTTGATACCCCTAACAATGAACTGACTTCGAAAAGAATGTTTGAGTTCTTTTTAGGTGAAATTGCTGCTCAGCGAGGGCAGTTTGATATTGCCATCGGTGAAATGACTGAGCTTGCTAAAGACACGAAAGATCCGCGTATTGCTCAACGTGCCACCGAAATGGCCCTTTATGCGAAACAATATCCTGCGGCTTTGAACACCTTGGATTTATGGTTGACAGAAGAGCCTAACGCACCTGAAGCGCATCAAATTTTGTCGGCATTACTGTTTACTAATGTGGCTCAAGAAGATTTGGCTAAGACCATTAAAGATTGGTTAGCAACCAACCCTAAAGGGGTTGATGAGATGTTTGATGGTCTCACGCCGCCTATTGTACAAATGCATGACGCCAATCAATCTTACAAGTTAGTACAAAATATTACTGATGAGTATGATCAAAGTCCCGCAGCCCAATACTTATTAGCCATTACGGCTTTTCAAGCGGGGCAAACTGATGATGCGTTATCAGCGGTCAATCATCTACTCGATATTAAAGGTGATTCTGAAAAAGCAGCTATGTTGAAAGGGCAAATTCTAGGCCATACGCGTCCTCAAGATGCACTCGATTTCTATCAACAGTATCTTAATCAGTATCCTAATGCTCAAACAGTCAGATTAAGCTACGCACGCGAATTGGTAAATCAAAAACAATTCAAACAGGCGCGGGATCAGTTTTCTTATTTGGTTGAAAAAAATCCTCGTAATACAGACATCAGACTTGCTGTGGCTTTGCTAACTTTGCAACTAAAAGATTATGGTTCAGCCATGAATCAACTTAATGATTTATTGAGTAAGGGAGTAGCTGACCCTAGTATGATTCATTATTATCTAGGTGGAGCAGAAGAAGACCAAAAGCATTGGCAATTGGCCCTTGATCAATATGCTCAAGTTAAAGAGGGTGATCAGTACTTTAATAG
The DNA here is from genome assembly GCA_021811145.1 of Pseudomonadota bacterium. Classification (GTDB taxonomy): domain Bacteria; phylum Pseudomonadota; class Gammaproteobacteria; order Burkholderiales; family Ferrovaceae; genus PN-J185. The sequence continues at coordinate 39,120 of JAJZPN010000002.1, read as the reverse complement.
TCAAGTCAGAATGGCCATTATTACTGCTAAACAAAAGGACCTACAATCTGGTTTAGATATCCTGCATCGTCTTCGTCCCCAAGATGATCAAGAAGCTGAACAGTTAACCTACAGTGAAGAAGAAATGCGTCGTGACGCAGGCGATATTCAAGGTGCTTATAATCTTTTAGGTCATGCATTAAAACACCAACCTGAGAACGTCAACATGCTCTATGAACAGGCGATCTTAGCTGATCGCTTAAATCGTTTTGATGTGGTGGAAGATAATTTAAAACGCGTTATTGCTATCCGCCCTAACTATGCGCAGGCTTACAATGCGTTAGGTTACAGTATGACTGAGCGTGGATTAAAGCTCGATGAAGCAAAACGCTTGATAGAAAAGGCGTTGACCATCACCCCTGATGATCCATTTATTTTAGATAGCCTAGGATGGGTAAATTACCGTTTGGGTAACAATGCAGAAGCCCTTCATGCTCTCAAAAAAGCTTACGCGTTACAGGAAGACCCTGAAATAGCGGCCCATTTGGGTGAGGTATTGTGGAAATCTGATAATCAAGATGAAGCAAAAAAAATCTGGCAAAACAGTTTGAGTGCACATCCCGATAATGCTGCTTTAAAAGACACGATGCATCGTTTTGTGAAGTAGACTTGATGTATGTGGTTTAAGCAGAGTTATCTCATTATATGGGTAGTAATAATCCTTGCGGGTTGTGCTACCCATAACACATTTGAAGTCGCGCAAGATCAAGTGGATGGAGTTGGTGCTATTAACCATGTCTCTTTTATGGGCCGTTTGGTGGTGGTGGACAGTGATCACAGCGATAGTGGCTCTATTGAGTGGCGAGGTAACTTTGTTCAGCAGCAGGTAGTATTGTTGTCTCCCTTGGGGACTACTGTTGCTGAGTTAATTCACCGTCCCGATCATACCCAAGTAAGTTTATCTAGTGACAAGGTAGTGAGTGCAAACAATGTGGAGGAAGTCACTAACCAGATGCTGGGTTATCCTCTTCCATTAGATGGAATGCCTTGGTGGATAGTGGGGTTAACTTGGCCGCAAAGCCCGGCAGAGCTCACTCATGATAAAGAGGGTAGGCTCTTGTCTATAAAACAGGATGACTGGCTTATCGCTTATGGGCAATGGCAAAACATTAACGGCCAATGGCTACCTAAGCGAATCAATCTTACGCAAGGTACGATTAAAATTCGTATCTTTGTTGACCGCTGGCATATTGTAAGACGCTAATATGTTGACCCACACTTTAACGTTACCGGCCCCTGCTAAGGTAAATTTGTTTTTACACGTTATCGGTAGACGAGAGGATGGCTATCATCTTTTGCAGTCTCTTATGACTTTTCTTGATTTTAATGATGAGATTACTCTTACTCTAAGGCAGGACGGTAAGATAAATCGGGTAGGCGAGTATTCTGTCAACGAAGAGAATGATCTTGTCGTCAAAGCGGCTCGGTTATTACAGCAACGCTGTTCTGTGACAGCAGGAGTGGAGATTTCATACAAAAAAAGAATTCCTATGGGAGCTGGCTTGGGTGGGGGCAGTTCAGATGCTGCAACAGTTTTGATGGGCTTAAATAAAATTTGGGATTTAAGCGCAAGTAGGCAGGAGTTAGAGGAAATTAGCCTCACTTTAGGAGCAGATGTGCCTTTTTTTGTTAGAGGAGAAAGCGCTTTTATGGAAGGAATTGGAGAAATTCTTCATACTTTTCATGTTTCTCCCCGTTGGTTTTTGGTATTAAACCCTGGAATTGGGATCAGTACTGCGGAAGTCTTTCGCGATCCACAATTGACAAGAGATGCACAACCCGTCAAAATGTCAGACTTTTCAGGAATAGTTGGGCGCAATGATTTGCAACCTGTCGTAATAAGACGTATTCCTGAAGTAGGGCAGTTATTGGAGTGGTTATCAAAATGGGGGGATGCCCGAATGTCTGGCTCAGGAACCTCTTGTTTTGTGGCTTTTGACAGTGAAGAAGAAGCTCGTCAAGCCTGGACTACCAAGCCCGAACAGTACACTGGTTTTATTGCTCGCAGTATGGATTATCATCCGTTGCGAGACTGGTTATAAACAGCAGGGGAGTCGCCAAGTGGTAAGGCACCGGATTTTGATTCCGGCATTCGTAGGTTCGATCCCTACCTCCCCTGCCATTTTTATTTAAACGTGCTAACAGTTAGAGGTTGTTGAGGGTTCCATGTCATCCGCTAATTTAATGGTTTTTACTGGAACAGCCAATCCAAAGCTCGCAAGTGAAGTTGCTAATCACTTAAATATTTCAGTTGGTAGAGCTACCGTTGGCCGTTTTAGTGATGGTGAAGTGATGGTGGAGATTCTTGAGAATGTCCGCGGCAAGGACTGTTTTATTCTTCAGTCAACTTGCGCCCCCACCAATGATCACTTGATGGAAATTATGGTGATGACTGATGCCTTGCGTCGTGCCTCAGCGGCCAGAATTACCGCAGCTATTCCTTATTTTGGTTACGCCAGACAAGATCGTCGTCCCCGTTCAGCACGAGTGGCTATTTCTGCCAAGGTAGTGGCTAATATGTTGCAGGGTGTGGGTGTGGATAGATTGCTAACTATGGATTTACACTCTGATCAAATCCAAGGCTTTTTTGATATTCCCGTTGATAACGTCTATTCCACTCCAGTGTTCTTGGGGGATATTTGGCGTGCAGCATACCCCAATTTGACAGTGGTTTCTCCTGATGTGGGAGGGGTGGTTAGAGCTCGGGCGGTTGCTAAAAGACTGGAAGCTGACTTAGTAATTATTGATAAACGTCGCCCTAAACCTAATGTCGCCCAAGTGATGAATGTGATTGGTGATGTGGCTGGTAAAACCTGTTTAATTATGGATGATATGGTGGATACGGCAAACACCCTTTGTGAGGCTGCCGCTGCTTTAAAAGCCCATGGTGCTAACAAAGTATTAGCTTATATCACGCATCCTGTGTTGTCGGGGAATGCCCCTAATAGAATTAAGGATTCTGCCTTAGATGAATTAGTAGTAACGGATACCATTCCTTTATCTGAGTTATCCGCAGAATGTACAAAGATTCGTCAGTTAGGTATTGCGGAAATAATGGCAGAGACAATCCGTCGTATCAGCGATGAGGATTCGGTCAGTTCGTTATTTATGGAGTAGTTGTACCCTTATTATCTGGTCGCGGATAGTGAGGTTTTATAAATTGTAATTAAAGGAAATTATCATGGAAATTAAAGTAACCCAAAGAAGCGTACAGGGCACTGGAGCGAGCCGCCGCCTGCGCCGTCAGGGACGTGTACCTGGCATCGTATATGGTGGAGGGGCTGATGCTCTAGCTATTGAGTTAGATCACAACGAGATCTTTCATAAATTACGCCAGGAAGCATTTCATTCATCTATTCTCACCATGAAAATGGATGACAAAACAGAACAGGCTTTATTACGCGATGTACAAATGCATCCGTTCAAACCTATTGTGTTACACGTGGATTTTCAGCGCGTAAGTGCCAATGAAAAAATCCATATGAAAGTGCCTTTACACTTCATTAATGGTGATATTTCTCCTGCAGTAAAATTGTCAGGAGCGATTATTAGTCATATTTTCAACGAAGTGGATGTCTTATGCTTGCCAAAAGACTTACCTGAATTCATTGAAGTTGATTTAAAAGAGTTAACTGTTGGTCATTCACTCCATTTGGCTGATGTGAAAGCACCTAACGGTATTGAGTTTGTAGCGGTAGTCAAAGGGGAAAACCCTGCTGTTGTATCGGCTGTACTCCCACGTGCTGCTAAAGCTGAAGATGATAGCGCACCAGTTGTATCAGCTGCTGACGTCCCTGCAGCAAACCAAAAAGCACCAAATACTGAAAAGTAATCGCTGTATGAACCAATGGGCAAAGATACTTACTTCTTTGCCCATTTTCTTTAGTCGTGTCTCATGGAGTCGACTGTGCGTTTGATTGTGGGTCTAGGAAATCCTGGTAAGGAATATGAGGCCACGCGCCACAACGCAGGCTTTTGGTTTGTTGATCGCCTCAATCAAGAATATCAAGGAACGTGGTCAAATGAATCACGCTTCCAGTCACAAGTCTCAACCATACGGATCAATCAACAAGACATTTGGTTATTAAAGCCATATACTTTTATGAACGCTAGCGGTAGAGCGGTATCTCTTTTTGCGCAGTTTTATCGTATTGATCCCTCTGACATACTGGTGGTTCATGATGAGCTTGATTTATCAGCAGGTGAAATAAAGTTTAAATTTGGTGGGGGCAGCGCCGGACACAACGGCTTAAAGGATATAACACGTGCTTTATCAAAGTCTGAGTACTGGCGGTTACGAATTGGTATTGGTCACCCAGGTGAGCGTCATAAAGTGGCTGACTATGTTCTTAATCGAGCAACCAAAATTGAGTCAGAACAGATTGATGAAGCGATGGATAAAGCACAGCAAGTGATCCCTGAGTTTTTAAGCGGCTCAAAAGAGCAGGTAATGAAATTACTTCATTCTAAGGGAGGCAAATAATGATGGCACGGTCTCTAGGAAAGATGGGTTCGTTAGTATTGTTTCTATGTACCTATATGGTATTAACTTTGTCAGCGCACGCTGAATCAAGGCAAGAAATTGATGCGGAAGTAAAAGAAACACAGCAACATTTTTACCAGTATTCATCAGCTGGTCATGAATTGATGAGACAATCAGTAGGGTATTTGGTATTTCCACAAATTATTAAAGCAGGCCTTGGCTTAGGCGGCTCCTACGGCGAAGGCGCATTAATCGTTGGTGGCCGGACAGTGGCCTATTACAGTATTGCCTCAGCTTCATTTGGTTTTCAAATGGGTGTGCAAACACACAGTGCAGTGATCTTGTTTATGAAACAAGCAGCATTGGATCGTTTTCGCAGTAGCCCAGGTTGGCAAGCTGGTGTTGACGGCAGTGTAGCCCTAGCAACCCTGGGTGCAGGGGGCAAAATTGATACGCAAACATTAAATCAACCCATAATTGGTTTTGTTTTTTCTAATAAGGGATTAATGTTTGACTTGAGTCTTGAGGGATCTAAGATCACTCAAATTTATCGTTAGTTTAGGTGGATAAGTTATGAGTTTACAGTGCGGGATTGTGGGATTACCCAATGTGGGGAAATCAACATTATTTAATGCGTTAACCAAAGCGCAAATTGCAGCAGAAAATTACCCTTTTTGTACTATTGAGCCAAATGTAGGTGTTGTGGAAGTCCCTGATCCACGTCTTAATCAATTAGCAGCCATTGTCTCTCCTGAAAGAATATTATCCGCTGTAACTGAGTTTGTTGATATCGCAGGGTTAGTGGCTGGTGCCTCTAAGGGGGAGGGATTAGGTAATCAGTTTTTAGCAAATATAAGAGAAACGGATGCCATTGCCCATGTGGTGCGTTGTTTTGAGGATCCCAACGTGATTCATGTATCAGGTAATGTGGATCCCATTAGTGATATTGAAACCATTAATACAGAACTCGCTTTGGCTGACCTATCGACTGTTGAAAAAGCCGTACAACGTGCTCAAAAAACAGCCCGAGCAGGGGATAAAGAGGCGGTAAAGTTACTGACAATTCTTGAAACAATTCAAGGTAAACTAAATCAAGGAACTCCCGTTAGAGCAATGGGTTTTGATGAAGAAGAAAAAGCATTGATTAAATCATTGTGCTTAATCACAGCTAAACCCACCTTATATGTAGCCAATGTTGCTGAGGGTGGCTTTGAAAACAACCCTTTATTGGATAAAGTAAAGGCCTTTGCCGAGCAGGAAAAAGCCCCTGTAGTCCCTATTTGTGCCGCTATTGAAGCGCAGCTTTCTGATTTAAGCGATGAAGATAAATTACTCTTTCTTGCTGATATGGGGTTAGAAGAGCCTGGTTTAGACCGTTTAATTCGAGGTGTATATAAACTGCTTGGATTGGAAACTTACTTTACTGCAGGTGTCAAAGAAGTGAGAGCCTGGACAATACGAGCAGGATCCACCGCACCTCAAGCTGCTGGAGTGATACATAATGACTTTGAGCGTGGTTTTATACGTGCAGAAGTGATTGGTTTTGAAGACTTTATTGCCTGCAAAGGAGAGTCTGGTGCCAAAGAAGCCGGAAAAATGCGTTTAGAAGGTAAAGAATACCGAGTCCGTGATGGCGACGTCATGCATTTTAGATTTAATGTGTAAAGTTTTCTTTACATAATGTTACAATTGGGCTTGTTTTGATATGGTTGTACGGGTAGGAGTGGATTATTAATACGATATATATGAAGGGGAAAAAGTCATCAGCAGTATTGCTACTGCATGGCTTATATGGAACCCCTCAGCAATTGCAATATATTGGACGTAAACTGAATGTTCAAGGAGGATACAGTGTATGTATTCCCAATATACAAGGCTATTCAGTGTTTGATAATCCGGAAGCGAACAATACCACCAATTGGCCACATTGGTTAGAACAGGTTGAAGCACGTTTTGATGCGTTAAAGCGTGAATATGACGAAGTGAGTGTGGCAGGGTTATGTATAGGTGCTGATTTATGCCTTGAACTTGCAGCTAAAAGAAGTCCTGATATTCATTCATTGATTTTATATTCAGCACCGCTGCGTTATGATGGTTGGAATGTGACCTGGTTGAGATGGTTCAAGTTTATTGGATATTACACGCCAATACGCTATTTCTGGTCACTGACTGAGCGCCCGCCCTACGGCCTTAAGGATGAGAGAATTCGTCAATGGGTAGCGCATCAAATGGAAAAAAAGGGATCGTCAGCTATAGGCTCATCGGCTTCTCCGCTGACAGGAGTGGTTGAGTCTGAAAGATTAATGCGTAGCGTGCGACGGAAATTACACAAAATTTCTGCCCCAACCCTTATAATACATGCTATTGAAGATGACTTGGCCAGTCCCAAGAACGCAGAACAGATTGAAAAAAGTATTTCTTCAACAGTGATTAAGAAAGTACTGCTAAATAACTGTTATCATATTATAACTATGGATTTTGAGAAGGAGCGAGTAGCTCAGGAGACGCTTAGCTTTATTCAAGGTCAATCACTGCCAGAAAATGTGCAGAATAAAACTAATTTGTTGCTAGTTAGCTAGAAAAGAGTATTCATGAGTTCATTACCTGTTATACAAAAAATGCTCGTTGAAGAGTTCGGTTTGACACAAGAGCAAGTACAACCTGATTCTCAACTAGAAGAGCTAGGCGTTGATTCATTAGCCACTGTTGAATTTATGTTTATGTTGGAAGATCGGTTTAAGCTCAAGATGAGTGGTGAACCCGTTCCCATCAAAACAGTGGGAGATATTGCCAAAGAGGTTGATGCGGCAATGGAAAAACAAGGTATTAGTCTTACTGATAACTAATATTCCATGAAAAAAGTTGTGGTGACTGGAATCGGGGCCATTACCCCACTTGGACCTGACTTCACTTCATTAATGAATGCAGTCTACCAGGGGCAATCAGGTGTTAAGGCACTCAATATCCCTTGGGTTAATCAATTGCATTCTCCCCTTGCTGCCCCTGTTTTATTTCCGGTGGAAGATCAATTTACTAAACTTAGACGTTTAATGCTGGACCGTGTCGCTCAGTTAGGCTTATTGGCAGTCAAAGAAGCCATCAACCAAGCCCAACTTAATACCGCTCTTGATGAGGGATTAACAGGTGGGATTTTTTGGGGTACAGGTATGGGTGGCGCTCATACCCTAGAACAGGCCTACATGGATTCTTTTAGCAACCCCAATGCACGTCCCCGACCGACCACGATTGTGATGTTTATGACTAACTCTACAACCGGGCAGATTGGGATAGAGCACAAAATAAAAGGGCCTAGTACCACTTACTCATCGGCTTGCTCTTCATCAGCTGTGGCGATAGGAGAAGCCTTTGAGGCGATTCGTCATGGCAAAATCAACTATGCCATTGCAGGGGGAAGTGAGGCATTATTAACACTCGGTGTTATGAAAGCATGGGAGTCCTTACAAACCTTAGCCCGTCCTGATCATGAGCGTCCTGAAACCTCGTGTCGTCCCTTTTCTAAAGATCGATCGGGTTTTATTTTAGGCGAAGGTGCTGCTTCATTAATATTGGAGAGTGAGGAACACGCCAAACAAAGAGGGGCTAATATCTTATGTGAGATAGTTGGGTATGGTAATACCACCGACGCCTCACATATTACCCAACCCGATGCCAATGGCCAGGCAAGAGCAATGAGTTTGGCATTATCTCAAGCAGGACTCAGTATTGATGATGTCGACTACATTAATGCCCATGGTACAGGTACGCAAGTGGGTGATATCAGTGAAACGAAAGCCATTCATTATGTATTTGGTGAAAAAGCAAAACAAATCCCCGTCAGTGCCACCAAAGCCTTACATGGTCATCTAATGGGAGCAACGGGTGCCGTAGAAATGGCTATTGCACTGGGTAGTCTACTTAATCGTCAAATACCAGGTACTGCTCATTTATTTAACCCCGATCCTGACTGTGATTTAGATTATGTATCTGAGGGAACACGGGTATTAGATAAACTGGATGTGGTGATGAGTAATTCTTTTGGTTTTGGTGGTAATAACGCCGTACTTATAGCCCAGCGCTATCGTTAAGCAACACTTCTATTTTTATATTGATCTTCAACTTGTCAAAACCTAAGCGTAAGTATCATCACACCAAGTCGGGGAATATAACGAACTGATCACTAAATTCCTGCCGCATGAGCCTGTTGGTCTGCATGATAACTTGAACGCACCATCGCCCCGCAAGCTGCATGTTGAAAGCCCATTATTTTTGCTTGTTCAGAGAAGAAATCAAACTCTTCGGGAGTAACATAACGTTTCACAGGTAAGTGATGCAAAGTAGGTTGTAAGTACTGACCAATAGTTAACATGTCTGTATGGTGTTCTCTCAAATCACGCATCACTTCAAGAATTTCTTCATTGGTTTCACCAAGGCCGACCATTAATCCAGATTTGGTGACGATATGGGGATGCCGCAGTTTGAATTCTTTAATTAAATTTAAAGAGTGCTGATAATCTGCTCCTGGGCGCGCTTCTCGATATAGACGAGGAACTGTTTCTAGATTATGGTTCATCACATCAGGTAGGGCTTTACCTAAAATATCTAAGGCAAGAGTTAAGCGTCCTCTAAAATCAGGGACCAATACTTCTATTTGAGTGCGTGGTGATAATTCTCGTACTGCTTCAATACAGCGTACAAAGTGTTCAGCGCCACCATCACGTAAATCATCACGATCAACACTAGTAATAACAACATAGTTTAATCGTAAGTTAGCAATACTTTGCGCCAAATGAAGTGGTTCATTGGCATCAAGAGGGTCTGGCAAACCATGGCCTACATCACAAAAGGGGCAACGTCTGGTGCAGCGGTCTCCCATAATCATAAATGTGGCAGTACCTTTGCTAAAGCATTCACCAATATTAGGGCAACTGGCTTCTTCACATACAGTGTGCAGTTGTTGTTCACGTAATAATGATTTGATTTCATTAAAACGTGGACTGGTAGCTGTCTTAACACGAATCCAATGAGGTTTTTTTAATGGTTCCTGAGGAACAATTTTGATTGGGATACGAGCAGTTTTAAGAGCCCCTTTTTCTTTAACACTCATGTTCGATTGCCTCCACATGTAACAAGCTAGAGAGCGCGGTAATAACCGTTTCAATCACCGCTTCTTTTGTGACGTTCTGACACCAATCTTTGACCTGTGTTGTTGCCAGATGTTCATAGCCGCAAGGATTAATATAAGTGAATGGTGTTAAATCCATATCCACATTTACTGAAAACCCATGCCGACATAAGCCATTTTGAATACGTAATCCTAAGGCAGCTATTTTAGCATGTTCAACATAAATACCTGGAGCACCATCCACACGGTGACTCTCTATTTGCAAGGTGCTCAGCGCTTGAATAACTGCTTCCTCAATAGTGTTAACTAATTGTCTGACGGTTAACTGATGACGTTTTAAGTCCAGTAAAATATAAAAAACCAATTGTCCTGGACCATGGTAAGTAATTTGTCCACCACGATCAGAACGAATAACAGGGATGTCAGTAGGGTTGGTTAACAGGTGGCTCATGAGCCCCGCTTGCCCTAAGGTGAACACCGGTGCATGTTCAAGTATCCATAACTCATCGCAGGTATCACTTTGACGCTCTCGATTAAAGCGCTTCATGTTCTCCAGTGACTCCTGATAGTCAGTGAGCCCCGGTAGGCGACGAATAATTAAAGAGGGCAGAGTAGACACAGCAGTAACATTAGAGAACCATAACAACTAAAGGATGAGAAGAAAGCTCACGATATAAGTTATCTAATTGCTCACGAGATACAGCACGAATAGTACATGTGACACTTAGATACTTGCCTTCTCTGCTACTGCGCATCTCCATGGTGGCTGCATTAAAATCAGGAGCATGTTTGAGGACAATTTCGAGAATGGTTTGAGCAAAACCATCAACTGTTTTACCCATTGCTTTAATAGGAAAGTCACAAGGAAAATCAAAAGGATCATCCGGATTAGTTGATTCATCAGAAAAATCTATTGTCATATCATTTTAAGGTTTGGTAGAGAGTTAATAACTGTTTAAACATAGGCCCTGGCTCTCCGTTGCCTACTGGTTTAGCATCAATCTGTGTAATAGGAACGATTTCACGTGTACTTGATGTCATCATGATTTCGCTCGCTTCTAAAAGTGCCCTCTCACTCACAGGAGCTTCTTTAAAGGGCAGCGCATGTTGTTGTGCAAGGTCAATAATCAGATCGTAGGTGATGCCTGGTAAAATCAAATTGTTTCTTGGAGGGAAAAGCAGTGTATTGTCGTGAACAACAATAATATTACTGGCAGCACCCTCAGTGACAAAACCGTCACGAATCAGGACGCATTCAACAGCGCCATGATCTACGGCATATTGACGCAGTAATACGTTCGCTAACAAGGCAGTGGTTTTTAAGTCACAATGCAACCAGCGGTCGTCGCTATGAGTCACTGCTTTAATTCCGTTACTAAGCCAGTCCTGTGGTACTGGAGCCATAGGTTTTGCCATAGCAAATACCGTAGCTGGAGTGTTTTTAGGAAAAGCATGATCTCGTGGAGCCACTCCCCGAGAGAGTTGTAAGTAGATAGAAGAATCTTCTTGGTCTGCCTCACGAACCAATTGGTTAATAATAGTACGCCATTGATCATGACTAAGTGGCGCATCAAGTCGTATTCCTTTCAGACTATTATCAAGACGTCTTAAATGAGCATCTAGAGCAAATACTTTTCTGCCATAAACAGGAATCACCTCATAAACGCCATCACCAAAAATAAACCCCCGATCTAACACTGAAATCTGTGCTTTTTCAATGGGGAGCCACTGACCATTTAAATAAACATTACTCATTTAATCATTAACCTTATTGAATCCCAACCACGTGTAAATGCGTTACCTAAGGGAACATTATCTAATGAAACCAAAGGAATGTCTTCAATAGCATGTCCGTTATAGGTGATTTCTAGTTTGCCTACTGGCTGGCCCATTAGTATGGGCGCCACGATGGGTTGAAATGTGGTTAATAATTCATGAAAACGACTGCTGTCACCAGCAGGATGAGTTATCCATACATCATGAGTGAATCCTGCACGAATTTCATGCAGACTGCCTTTGTAGGAAGCCAGGGTCTTAACTGCAGTGTCTTTCTTAAATAGAAGCGTACTTTCAAAGGTCTGAAAACCCCAATTTAATAATTTTTGGCTTTCACTGGTTCGCGCTTTGTCACTGTTCGTCCCTAATACCACAGAGATGATTCTTCTTTGCCCACGTTTAGCTGTACTGATTAAACAATATCCAGCTGATTCTGTATGTCCCGTCTTTAGTCCATCTACACTTTGGTCGATCCATAACAAACGATTACGGTTGGGTTGTGAGATGTTGTTATAGCGATATTCTTTTGTAGCAAAAACAGGCATGTCATCAGGAAAGTCATTCATCAGTGCGCTAGCAAGTTTAGCGAGATCGCGCGCTGTAGTGTAGTGCTGTGGATCGGGGAGTCCTGTGGCGTTAACGAAATGTGTGTTTGTCATTCCGAGACGATTGGCTGTGGCATTCATACGACTTACAAAAGCGTCTTCAGAGCCTGCAACCGTTTCTGCTAAGGCAGTCGTTGCATCATTACCTGACTGGATAATCATGCCATGAATTAATTCATCCACACTCACAGGCTTCTGCGGTTCAATAAACATTCTTGAGCCAGGTGCTCGCCAAGCATGTTCTGACACTGTCACACTTTGGTTTAAAGTGATTTTATGGTTTTTTAGTGCTTCAAATACCAAGTAAGCACTCATTAGCTTGGTGAGCGATGCGGGCTCAACACGATCATCTGGATTGAGGGTGGCCAGTAACTGATGTGATTCCACTTCTTCTAGATAATAGGCTTTTGCAGCCACATAAGGTGCCACTAAATTGGTGTTGGTAGAGTTAGTATTGGTAGCTGGGGTCACGGAGGTGTCCGCGTATACACTAATACTTGTTAATAGAAGCGCTGTTAGTGCGCTTAGGTTAAATAATTTGTTCATAATAATTTACTCAAAAAGATTATTTCGGAAAAACTCGTTCAACTAATACTTTGGTTGTACCATGACCTAACATACCTAATTTGTAGGCAGCGGTATAACTTAAATCAATTAGTCGATCATCTCTAAAAGGCCCGCGATCATTGACTCGTACGATGACCCATTTATGATTCTTTAAGTTCGTTACTTTGACATAGCAAGGCAGAGGAAGTGTGGTATGTGCGCCAGTCATAGCGTACATGTCATAGGTCTCACCGGTTGATGTTCGGTGATGGTTATAACGTTTCCCATACCAAGAGGCATAACCCACAGCGCGATAAGGAGCGTTTGAAACTTGCGGATAATACCATTTACCTAACGCTTCATAGGGTTTATTAGCATAACGATTATAAGGTTCCCAATGAGGCACAGCATTAGGGACCTCATCAAGATTCTTAGGGGGATTACTCTCTGGGCCATCATTCAGATAGTAGCCACCACTTGAATGACGGTAACTACCAGTGGACGCACAACCACTTAATAAGCTTAGAATTAAACAAGCAATAAGTAAACTGATAACTTTCATTGTTTAACTAATTGACGATGATGATGAACACTCATCAGTATGCCAATACTTATAAAAAGTGTCACTAACGATGTGCCACCGTAACTGAGAAAAGGTAAGGGTACACCTACCACGGGTAGTATGCCACTCACCATCCCCATATTAACAAAAGTATAAGTAAATAGGGTCATTGACAGCGTTCCTGCAATCAAACGTGAAAAAGGACTGGAGCCCTCTATGGCAATAAAAAAGCCCCTAATAATGACCACTAACATTAAACTTAAAAAGAGGAGTTCGCCGACTAATCCAAACTCTTCACCAAACACGGCAAAGATAAAATCTGTACTGTGTTCAGGTAAAAAGTCCAAATGAGATTGTGTACCATGAAGCCATCCTTTTCCTAGAAGCCCACCTGAACCCACTGCAATCATCGATTGTAGAGTATGGTAGCCTGCCCCCAAGGGATCTTTTGTGGGATCAATAAGGGTTAATATTCTTTGTTTTTGATAATCATGTAACACATGCCAGACCAATGGCAGGGATGCCATAGCACCAATCATTAAGGTAATTAATACGCGCCATGATAAGCCGGCTAATACGATGACATAAAAGCCTGAACTTGCGATAAGTAGAGCAGTGCCCAAATCAGGCTGTTTAACCACCAGTAAAACGGGCACGATGAGTAAGACTGCTGCCACTAAAAAATCAACCCAATAACGATCCTTGCCACGTTTATCAAAATAATTGGCAAGCATTAATGGTAAAGCGATTTTCATGAACTCTGAGGGTTGTAAATGAAGAGGGCCAATATGTAACCAACGCCGAGCACCATGACTGACTTCACCAAACAAAGCAACAGCTACCAGTAACACAAGAGAAAATATATAAATAGGTAGAGCTAATTTCTGAATGGTATTCGGAGAAATAGAGGCCAATATCCACATGAACAGTAGAGCAATCAGCAGATTTTTAACTTGACCGATAGTTTTAACCATATCCATGCCTGAGGCGCTATAGAGAACCACTAAACCCATTAACATTAAAATAAGACTTGTATTAAATAATGTCGGATCAAGTGGTTTTATAAAACGATCGAGAAGCTTTTTAATCATGAGAGGCCTCTTCATCTGTACTATTTTTTGTTTGAGTGTCTTCTTTAACAGCTGTAGTGGGTAGCCCTAGTAAATAATTATCCATTACCTGACGCGCAATAGGGGCGGCAGTGGATCCACCATGCCCACCATTTTCCACGAGCACTGCGACAGCAATTTTAGGTGCGTCAGCTGGAGCAAAGGCTACAAATAAAGCATGATCTCGATGAAACTCTGAAGTTTGACCAGCGTTATACTTTTGTCCTTGTTTGACTCCGATCACTTGAGCTGTTCCTGTTTTTCCGGCAATGAGATAGCTGGCTTTGGCTCCCGCTATGGCAGCTGTCCCGCCCGGTTTCATTACCGCCACCATAGCATCGCGAATAATATTAAAATGCTCATCACTTTCAGGGATAGTCGCAACTACTTCCGGTTGTATGGGGGTGAGTGTATTGTTTTGTGGGTTTCTCGTGGATTTTAATAAATGTGGACGCATCATGACGCCATGATTAGCAAAGGTTGCAATGGCATTAGCAAGCTGCAGAGGAGTCACTAATATATAACCTTGACCGATACCGCTGATAACAGTTTCACCGGTGTACCAATCTTGATGATAACGTTTTCTTTTCCATGCTGTTGAAGGGTATAAACCACTCACTTCACCATCTAAATCGATACCTGATTTTTTCCCAAAACCAAAAGTACTAAAAAAATCATGCATCCGATCAATACCTAACTGATTAGCAAGACTGTAATAGTAGGTATCGCAAGATTGAACAATGGAGAGAAACATATCCACTAAACCATGTCCCTGTGGACGCCAATCTCTATAGTGATGGGTTGATCCGGGTAGAGCATAATAACCAGGATCACTGATTTTAGTGTCAGCACTTCTCACTCCAGAATTAAGAGCAAGTAAAGCCATGAGTGGCTTGATGGTGGAGCCTGGGGGATATTGACCACGAAGAGCGCGGTCATTAAGTGGTTTATTGGCTGAGTCATTCAATTCAGTCCAATGCTCTTGATCAATACCATCAACAAATAAATTGGTATCAAAACCTGGTTGACTCACAAAGGCTAAGATTTCACCAGTTTTAGGATCAATAGCAACTAATGCACCACGGTGGTCACCAAAGGCTTTTTCAGCAGCCAATTGTAATTTAGCATCAATTGTTAAATAAAGATCTGTTCCAGCAACAGGAGCGGAATAGGACAGCGTTCTCACTCCATGTCCTGAGGAATCTGTTTCAACTTGCTCAGAGCCTGTTGTGCCGTGGAGTAGCGACTCATAGTGAGCCTCAATACCTAACTTACCAATGTGATTGGTACCTCGGTATTGATCAAGTTTGTCTTCATCGTCTAGTCGATCTAAATCATTTTGATTGATACGACTGATATAACCCACCACATGCGAAGTGGCCTCAGCAAGAGGGTAATTTCGAATTAATCGAGACTCCACATTAACCCCAGGAAAAGCATAGCGATGAACTGAGAAACGGGCAATTTCCTCTTCTGTGAGTCGACTGCGAATCGCCACCGGAGCTAAGCCATGTGACTCTTCGTTGAGCTTATGAAATAACTTTCTATCAGAGGGGGTAATAGAAATAATATGAGATAGTTGTTCAATAACTTGATCAACAGGAGCGCTTTCTTTGGGATTGATTTCCAAAGTATAAGTTGGTGTGTTATTCGCAAGAATGACGCCGTTGCGATCAAAAATATTTCCGCGATTAGGTACCACAGGCACAATACTAATACGGTTAGCCTCTGCTAGGGTATGGTAATAACTGTAAGAGATTACTTGAAGCCAAAATAAACGAATTAATAATATCAAACATAAGACAGCAATCACCCCAACCAATATTTTGATTCGAAATTGAAAGTCCCACCGTTCTAGTTGTGGATTCCGAAGCGAGACTCGTTTTTTCATGAGGATTTTGATGTTAACTTGATTTCAACTAAGTAAGGAGTGATAAGCCAACATATTGCAGAAAGAAAACTTTGTACAAACCACAACCAATGGGGCAGAGTAGCAGAAGTGATATAAATGATCAGGGCAATAATTGTCTGATTTAATAAAAAAGCGGGTAATAGATGTAATGCTTGATTTGCCGCATAAAAAGTAAGGATACGTTGACGATAGGTGGACAGTAGCCAAAAGATAACGCTAAAGCTAAAAGCGTGAACACCCAAAACGGAGCTTTGCGCCACATCTGAAAACAACCCAAAAATAAAAAAAGCAGAACCGTTAACAACACGCGGTTCGTGAATTCCCCAATATAATAAAACGATTAATATCCAGTTAGGCTCTATCAATAAAGCATAGCCTGACCAAGGTAATAAAGTAAGAATAACGGCTACCACTAAAGTCAAAATAATCCTACTCATTGGAGCAGGTTTTTTAATGGAGGTATGCGTACTGGAAATAATCATAAGATAGGTTATTTTTTCTTTTTAGTAACTTTCTTCTTATCTAGAGAGGAGGGTTCCTCTTGTAGAGGTTTAATTTTTTCAGCTAACTCTCCATCGTTTATGGGAGAGAGAATTGCTAAATAATGTCCCGTACGCATTACATGGTTTGTTTTACACTGGATTTTAAAATAAGCGGAGTTGTTTTCACGGGTAACCGATATCACTTGCCCCACTGGAATTCCTGCTGGGTATAATCCACCTAATCCTGAGCTGACCATTTCATCGCCTACTTTGAAATCACTGGTGATGGGTACATACATCACATCAAACAAGTCATTGACACCTTCTCCTTCTGTAAAGGAGCGATAACCTGTACGTAGATTTTCCACTGGTACCGAGAGATTTTTGTCGCTGACAAGAGTGACCTCACTGCTGTGAGGAAACAATTGGGTTATTTGTCCGATTAGTCCGGCACTCGTTACAACAGGTGAGCCCACTTGGTAATGCTGTGACGAGCCGCCGTCAATCATTAACTTTTCATGAAAAGGATTATGAACAGCGTATAGCGTCTGGCTAATTTGCATGGCAGTGTTGTAGTGCCCTTTAATACCAATTAAGGCTTCAAGTTCAGCATTTTTTTTACTTAATAATTCCTTATCTTGAATACTAATATTGGCTTTCAATAGTTCTAGTTTAAGTCTTTTATTTTCAGCGGCAAGCTCAAGTTGGTTACTAAATAAACCCGCTGTGTGTGACATTAAGCTAGATGGTAAGTTGGCCACTGTTTGGAAGGGTTGTAGTGTGAGGTAAACCAGATTTCTTAGAGCGTTGAGTTGATGAAAGTGGTTATCAACAATAATAGCAAAGAGTGCTAACAGCAAATATAAGGATTGCCTAAACCATAAAGGAGCGCCGCGCGTAAAAAGCTGAGGGGTACGTGTACTCATAGAAAAAAACCCAACACCACACGTACTCCCATGCTATGAATTAGTCAGTGGTAAAAACCATACCCAAACGATCAATTTCTTCTAAAGCACGACCACATCCACGAACTACGCAAGTTAATGGGTCTTCGGCAACCCAAACAGGTAACCCTGTTTCTTCACTGAGTAAACGGTCAAGATCACGCAGCAACGCGCCACCACCAGTTAAAACCATACCTCGGTCAGCAATATCTGCACCAAGCTCAGGTGGAGTTTGTTCCAGAACAAAATGAATGGTGCTGATAATTGAGTTCAATGGGTCAGTTAGCGCTTCCAATACTTCGTTACTGGAAATAGTAAAGGTTCTTGGTACCCCTTCAGCAAGGTTACGCCCTTTCACTTCCATTTCTTTTACTTCAGAGCCTGGGAATGCAGAACCAATATTTTTCTTGATTTGCTCGGCGGTTGTTTCGCCAATTAACATGCCGTAGTTACGACGAATGTAGTTGATAATGGCTTCATCAAATTTATCACCACCCGTTCTTACTGATGAGGAGAATACCAGTCCTCCTAAGGAGAGCACCCCTACCTCAGTTGTTCCGCCACCAATATCAACCACCATTGATCCCGTGGCTTCGGCAACAGGTAAATTAGCGCCAATAGCCGCTGCCACTGGTTCTTCAATCAAGTACACCTGTCTTGCACCAGCACCAAGAGCTGATTCTCTAATAGCTCGTCTTTCAACTTGGGTGGAGCCACAAGGTACACAAATAATAATACGTGGACTAGGTGACAACAGTCTTGATTCGTGTACTTGTTTAATGAAATATTTGAGCATCTGCTCGGTAATGGTAAAATCAGCAATCACACCATCCTTCATGGGGCGGATGGCGGTGATATTACCAGGGGTGCGTCCTAACATGGCTTTTGCAGCCAAACCCACAGCTTGAATCACTTTTTTGCCTTGGGTTTCGCCGTCTTGGCGGATGGCAACAACGGAAGGTTCGTTAAGAACGATCCCTTTCCCTCTGGAATAGATAAGGGTATTAGCTGTACCCAAATCAATAGCTAAATCGTTGGAAAAATATCCACGTAAAAATTCGAACATAAACACTGCCCTTAAAGATATACTTTTTAGCCTTACATGATACCTGAATCAGGCACTGCTTTAAAGTAAAGGAAAGAGAAAATTGTGAGTTTAACAGACCAAGAAATAAAGCATCTTGCTAAATTAGCAAGAATTCATATTGAAGACACTGAGTTATCTCTATTAAGAGATCAGTTGGGTAAAGTATTTCAATTAATTGACACGCTGCAGGCAGTTGATACCACTGGTATTGAGCCACTATCCCATTCTTTGGCCTTAAACCAGCCTCTACGAGAGGATCGGGTCACTGAGCCCAATTTGCGCGATGTGTATCAAGCCGTAGCCCCTGAAGTAGAAAAGGGTTTATATATTGTTCCAAAGGTTATTGAATAAGTCATGGATATTTCCTCACTCAGCGTCAAAAAAATTAAGCAACTTATTGATTCAAAAAACATTTCTACTGTTGAGTTGGCAGGGTTATACCTTGATCGTATTGAGCAATTAAACCCTCAATTAAATGCTTTTGTGACTGTGGATAAGGACAAGACCTTGTCTCAGGCCAAACAAGTGGATCAGTTAATCGCCCAAGGACACAGCAATGCATTGCTGGGCGTACCCATAGCGCATAAAGATATTTTTTGTGCTAAAGGCTGGTTAACAACTTGTGGTTCAAAAATGTTAGCCAACTTTGTTGCCCCTTATGATGCCCATATCATTGAAGAGTTTAATAAAAGTGGAGCAATCATCCTCGGTAAAACCAATATGGATGAGTTTGCTATGGGTTCCAGTAATGAGACGTCTTATTTTGGTTTAGTAAAAAATCCTTGGGATTTAACTAAGGTACCAGGAGGGAGCTCTGGCGGGTCTGCTGCAGCTGTTGCGGCAAGATTGGCTCCCTTAGCCACGGCCACTGATACGGGTGGATCCATTCGTCAGCCTGCAGCACTATGTGGAATAAGTGGGCTTAAACCTACCTACGGTTATGTGTCACGTTACGGCATGATTGCTTACGCTTCAAGTCTTGATCAAGGTGGGCTCATGGCGCCTAGCGCAGAGGATATTGCCTATGGCTTAAACATCATGGCAGGGCATGATGAACGCGACTCCACATCGGTTAAGCGCGAAAAAGAGGATTTTACCGCACAACTTCATCACCCTATTCAAGGGTTAAGAATTGGGATTCCTGAGGAGTTTTTCAGTGAAGGGTTAGACAGTGATGTTGCGCAAGCAGTAGAGCAGGCTATTCAGGAATTAGAAAAATTAGGTGCTGTACGTGTGCCTTTGAGCCTACCTAATACATCCTTGTCTGTGCCCGTTTATTACGTATTGGCTCCAGCAGAGGCATCCAGTAATTTGTCGCGCTTTGATGGCGTACGTTACGGACATAGAACGCAAGATTATCGTGATTTAATTGAACTCTATGAAAAAACTCGTGCAGAGGGATTTGGTGCCGAGGTAAAACGCCGCATTCTAACAGGGACTTATGTTTTGTCACGTGGCTATTACGATGCTTATTATTTACAGGCTCAGCGAGTAAGAAGATTAATATTGCAGGATTATTTACGTGCTTTTGAGCAATGTGACGTTATTTTAGGGCCCTCTACGCCAACTGTGGCTTTTGGTTTTAATGAAAAAACCAGTGATCCTGTTAGTATGTATTTGTCAGATATCTTTACTATCAGCGTCAACCTAGCAGGACTGCCTGGTCTGTCTATTCCTGTAGGTTTTGGTAAAGAGCATTTACCTGTTGGGTTGCAACTTATTGGCCCTCATTTCTCTGAAGCTAAATTATTAAATGCTGCACATCAGTATCAATTACATACTGATTGGCATCAACATCTTCCTGCTGGCATAGCTGGAAACTAGGAGTAAATTCATGCAATGGGAAGTAGTCATCGGACTTGAAACACACGCACAACTCGCCACTCACTCAAAAATATTTTCTGGTGCGTCCACAGCATTTGGGGCTGAACCCAATACCCAGGCATCAGCGATTGATATTGCCTTACCTGGGGTCTTACCCGTATTAAATAAACAAGCAGTTGAATACGCAATACGCTTCGGTCTAGCAGTGGGTGCGGAAATTAATCCACGTTCTATTTTTGCGCGCAAAAACTATTTTTATCCTGATTTACCAAAGGGCTATCAGATTAGTCAGTATGAAGAGCCAGTAGTAAAAGGAGGGATGATCCACTTCTTGGTTGAGGGCAAAGCGTATCAAGTGCGTCTTACCAGAGCTCATCTGGAAGAAGATGCTGGTAAATCTTTACACGAGGATATCCCCGGTGCCACAGGAATAGATTTAAATCGTGCAGGGACACCGTTGTTAGAAATTGTATCTGAACCTGATATGCGTAGTGCTACGGAAGCAGTGGCTTATGCTAAAGCATTGCACCAGATCGTGACATGGATTGGTATTTGCGACGGCAATATGCAAGAAGGATCGTTTCGATGTGATGCGAATGTCTCTGTTAGACCATTAGGTAGTGATACCTTTGGTACTCGGTGTGAAATTAAAAACTTAAATTCATTTCGCTTCCTAGAGAGTGCGATTCAATTTGAGGTTGAAAGACAAATTGAAGTGTTAGAAAGTGGTGGTGTCATCATTCAAGAAACACGTCTTTATGATCCTGATCGAGATGAAACACGGTCAATGCGTAGTAAAGAAGACGCCATGGATTATCGTTATTTTCCAGATCCTGATTTGTTGCCTGTGGTAATTGAAGAGTCATGGGTAAATAGTGTAAAAGATACTATGCCGCCACTCCCTCAGGTGCTAAAAGAGCGTTTTATAAGTGATTACGGCCTAACTGATTACGACGCTAATCTCATTACCAGTGATAGAGGATTGGCAGATTATTTTATGGCCATGACAAGTAATGCCAGCGCTTCACCCAAACAATGTGCAAACTGGGTTGCTGGAGAATTATTGGCTTCACTAAATCGTCAGCAGCTCGCCATTGATAAATGTCCTATCTCACCCAATAAACTTACTCAGCTCATTGTCAGAATCGAAGACGGCACAATTTCTGGCAAAATCGCTAAAACATTATTTGATATATTGTGGACAGAAGGTGGTGAGGTAGATCAGTTAATCGATTCACGCGGTTTAAAACAGGTTTCAGATAGTGGCGCCATTGAAAAGATTGTTGAAGAATTAATGAGTCAGCATCCTGATCAAGTGGCTGAGTACCGTGCTGGTAAAGATAAAGTACTTGGCTTTTTTGTAGGTAAAGCCATGAAGGCGTCAGGTGGTAAACTTAATCCTGCACAGTTAAATGATGTACTTAAGAAAAAATTGGCAGGTTAAATGAATTTATCTTTGGGTAATGTACAGCCTCAAACAAAACGATTTGTAGAGCCTTTGGCTTTATCATCAGGCATCATACTGCCTGAGTATGAGTTGGTGTATGAAACCTATGGTGAGTTGAATCAAAATAAATCAAATGCTGTATTAATTTGTCATGCGCTGTCTGGTAACCATCATGTAGCAGGACTTTATAATGACGATCCTAAAACAATAGGATGGTGGGATAACATGGTGGGGCCAGGAAAACCTATTGATACCAATCGTTTTTTTGTGATTGGAGTGAATAACCTAGGTGGGTGTCATGGTTCAACAGGTCCCTCTAGTATTAATCCTGCTACTCAACAGCCCTACGGAGCGGACTTCCCTTTTGTTACAGTGGAAGACTGGGTACTCTCCCAAGCACGGTTAGCTGATTATTTAGGCATTGAGTGTTTTGCTGCAGTGATGGGAGGAAGCTTGGGCGGTATGCAAGCGTTACAGTGGTCTATTTCTTTTCCTGAACGTGTAAAGCATGCTTTGGTTATTGCTTCGGCACCAAAACTATCCGCACAAAATATTGGCTTTAATGAGGTTGCAAGACAAGCGATTACAACGGACCCCCATTTCTTTGGTGGTGATTTTTATCAACACCAAGTGGTTCCTCATCGTGGTCTTCGTTTAGCAAGAATGTTGGGTCATATCACTTATTTAAGTGATGATGCCATGATGGAAAAATTTGGTCGTGACTTAATTACCAGTACCCCTAAGTTTTCATTGGATGTTGAATTTGAGATAGAGTCTTATTTACGCTACCAGGGTGATAAATTTGCCGATCGCTTTGACGCCAATACTTATTTAATCATGACTAAAGCGCTGGATTATTTTGATCCTGCGCAAAAAACAGATAATCGTCTTGATTTTGCTTTATCTGTAGCACGTTGTCGATTCTTGATTGTATCGTTCACCAGTGATTGGCGTTTTTCTCCATCTCGTTCAGAGGAGATAGTAGAAGCGTTAATGAAAAATCAGTTGTCAGTCAGTTATGCTGAAATAGAATCATCGCAAGGTCATGATTCTTTTTTAATGGAAAATGATGATTATTTTTCTGTTGTAAAAGCCTATATGAATAATGTTGTGAAGGATACATTGTGATACGTTTTGATCATCAAGTTATTGGTCAATGGATTAAGCAAGGATCTCGGGTTCTTGATCTAGGCTGTGGTGATGGCCAATTGATGAAATATCTACAAGATAAATACCATGTTTCAGGGTACGGTGTGGAAATTGAAGTGGAGCGAGTGGTCAGCGCTATAGCTAACGGCGTTAACGTGATTCAACGAGATTTAGAGAGTGGGTTATTGGGTTTTACAGAACAATCTTTTGATACCGTGATTCTGTCGCAAACGCTACAAGCTATGCGTAAAACAGAGTTTTTGTTGAATGATATGTTACGTGTTGGGCGTGAGGGGATTGTAACGTTCCCTAATTTTGGATACTGGAAAAACCGTTGGCAAGTATTAACAGGTTATATGCCAAAGTCAGAGGATATGCCCTATGAGTGGCATAACACGCCTAATATTCATTTATGCACACTCAATGACTTTGAACGCTTATGTGAACGTTTACAGATTAAAGTTATTGAGCGTCATGTCATTACTGAAGGAAAAAGCGTTCACCTTGCCCCAAACTTGTTAGGTGGTCTTGCTATGTATCGAGTCACTAAAATCACTTGAAGACAAACCTACGAGTGGCTGCTTAACAAACCAGATAATGATTAATCCTGGTAATGCCACAGCAGCTGAGATCAAGAAAAAGTTTACCCATCCCGTATTGGCAACAATGATACCTGCAACAGGAGCGAGGTAAACTCTGCCAATAGCCGTGAGAGCGCTTAATAAGGCAAATTGAGTGGCACTGAATTCATGATGGCATAACGACATTAATAGAGCACTCAACGCGGCGGTTCCCATCCCCGAAGTAAAATTTTCTAAAAAGACACTAACAATCATAAGTACAGATTGATGGCCCTGATGTGCCAGTAGCGCAAAAGAGAGCGTAGCCAATGCTTGTAATATCCCAAAATACAGTAAGGAGCGATAAAGATTAATACGCGTCATCAAAGCACCGCCAATAAAGGCTCCTAATAAGGTGGCCGCGAGCCCCACTCCTTTATTGACTGCACCCACTTCAATTAATGAGAAATGAACGCCTTGAATTAAAAAAGCAGTTGTGAGTGAGCCTGCTAGAGCATCACTCAGTTTATAAATAATAACTAATAAAACAAAATAAATGGCATAGGGACGCTTAAGAAACTCTGTGATAGGTGTAATAAAAGAATAATTGTTACGTGTAACGTTGCTTACAATGGGTTCAGGAGAAAGTAATGAAACGCCGATCATTAGTATCATAATAATAGACATAACCTGGTAGGTAGTATGAAAGCCATAAAAGGAGGCCAACATTAAACCACCAGCTCCTGAAAGCAGCATAGCTAAACGGTAACCTAATACGGACATAGCAGAGCCCATACCTCTTTCTACGGGTGTCAAAATATCTGTTCTATAAGCATCAATAACAATATCCTGTG
This sequence comes from Pseudomonadota bacterium, assembly GCA_021811145.1. Lineage (GTDB taxonomy): Bacteria > Pseudomonadota > Gammaproteobacteria > Burkholderiales > Ferrovaceae > PN-J185. Next base: position 14,619 of record JAJZPN010000002.1, on the reverse strand, counting down.
ATGCTGAAAAAAAAGCAATGAATAAAGCAACCAGACTAAATTGGCTGATATCTGTTGTGGGTGATAAGGTGCTTAGCCAGTTAATACTAAAAAATAGAGAGACTTGTGTGAGCAGTAACCATGTCTTACGTCTACCAATTTTTGGAATATAATATTTATCCATAAATGGTGACCACATAAATTTCCATGTGTAAGGGATGCCGATTGCAGCAAAAAGTCCAACTGTTTTAATGTTGATACCACTACTGACAAGCCAAGCTTGCAGTGTTGTCCCTGTTAAAGCCAAGGGTAATCCTGAAGCAAAACCCATCAACAAAATAAGTAATTGTCGTTGTAAGGATAATGGCTTTGTTCCTAACAAGTTCATGCTGTGTGATATCCTGTCACAATTGTTAAGAGAGTAATGTAATGAATAATTTCCATACAGATTTTATTGCCTTTGCAGTTGAGCAAAAGGTATTACGTTTTGGTGAGTTTACAACGAAGGCGGGTCGTCAGTCGCCTTATTTTTTTAATGCTGGATTGTTTTATACTGGAACAGCTTTAGCGCGTTTAGCCGATTTCTACGTCAAAGCCATTACTGATTCTGGTATCGAGTTCGATCTATTATTTGGCCCAGCCTATAAAGGTATTTCTTTGGCCGCAGCGATTGCTATTGCATTTGCTAAAGAGGGCCGAGAAGTACCCTTTAGTTATAACCGTAAAGAAGCCAAAGATCATGGTGAGGGAGGGAACTTAGTTGGTGCTCCGGTCAGTGGACGGGTACTGATCGTTGATGATGTCATTTCTGCTGGTACATCAGTTCGTGAGTCCTATGACATGATTAAACAAGCAGGGGCAACCCCTGTTGGGGTGATAACGGCACTTGATAGAATGGAGCGAGGTTTAGGGACTCTGTCTGCGGCACAGGAAGTTAAGGAGACATTGGGTATTCCTGTTATGAGTATTGCTAATTTAGACGATTTATTGGCTTATTTAAAAGAGGATACGCAATTAACCACTTTTGCGGAAAAGACGCTTGCTTATAGGCAGCAGTATGGGGTTAAAGGCTAGAGCGCTTTATTGAGTTCGCTAATTAGTTGATTGATTTTTTGTGTATCAAATGTCTTTAAGATTTTTTTAGTAATTTTTCTTGTTTTTTCAATATCAGTATTCAATATAATTTGTTTTACTTCAGGGATATGGGCGGGGTGCATAGAAAACTCCGTCAATCCCATTCCCAACAAAAGACGAGTCAGTTGTGTGTCACCGGCCATTTCCCCACATACCGAAACTGGTTTGTTAGAGCGTTGCGCATAAGAAATGGTATTTGCAATGAGAGACAAAATAGCAGGATGTAATGGATTATAGAGATGTGCAACCGTGTCATCTGAACGATCAATTGCCAGTGTGTATTGGATCAAGTCATTGGTGCCAATTGAAATAAAGTCTAATTGATCTAAAATAAGTGGTAATGCTAAAGCTGCAGCCGGAACTTCAATCATGGCACCCACAGGCATTAAATTGTTGAACGCAATACCTTCATCTGATAATTCTTTTTTTGCTTGGTTAATAATTGATACTGTTTGATTAATCTCATGATTACTTGAGATCATGGGTATTAAACAATGCACATCACCAAACTGTGAGGCTCTTAAAATTGCGCGTAATTGAATTTTAAAAAGATGGGGTTCTGATAAACAATAACGAACCGCACGTAATCCCAGTGCTGGGTTGAGTGTATGCCCTGTTGTAAGGCTTTCAATGGGTTTGTCAGCGCCAATATCAAGAGTTCGGATAATAACAGGCTGTCCTTTGACGGATTCAACTACTTTTCTGTAAGCTCTAAATTGCTCCTCTTCACCAGGAGGATGGGCGCGATTCATAAACAAAAATTCTGTACGATATAAACCAACACCCAAGGCGCCACTTTTACGAACTGTATCCATGTCTTGGGGTGATTCAATATTAGCTAGCAGTAGAATGTCTTTACCATCAATTGTTTTTGCTGGAGTAGAGCGAAGTTTTTTTAACTTTTTCTTTTGTTCAATCCACAGTTCTTGTTTAATACGGTATTCATTTAAAATAGTCTCATCAGGATTAACGATCACTACCCCACAGGTACCATCAATAATTAATAATTCTCCTTCTTTTATGATTTGCCATACATGGTGAAGGGCAACCACTGAGGGGATACTAAGACTTCTAGCAAGAATGGCCGTGTGGGAGGTAGCGCCCCCCATATCGGTAATAAATGCCTGAAAAGCTTGATTTTTAAAAATCATCATGTCTGCAGGGCCAAGATCATGGGCGACTAATATGACTTCATCGTCATTATCCCAACTTGGCATGGCAGGAGATTTTTTACCTAATAGTACTTTGAGGATGCGTTCTACAACTTGAACAACATCAGCTTGCCTTTCGCGCAAATAAGCATCTTCAATAAGTTGAAACTGTTCAATTAATTGATCCATCTGCAACCGTAATGCCCACTCGGCGTTACATTGTTGATTACGGATTAAACCAATAGGTTCGTTACTTAATGTTCCATCATTGAGAATCATTAGGTGCAGTTGTAGAAAAGCTGAGAACTCAGTTGGCGCGTTGTCTGGAATATTTGACTGTAAGGTTTCTAATTCACTTCTTGCTTCAGCAATCGCATCTTTAAAGCGCGTAACTTCTTGTTCAATTTGCTCTTCTTTAATAGTGTAATGAGTTACCTCTATAGAAGTATGAGAAAACAAATGAGCCCGTCCGATAGCGATTCCATTGGCAACGGCAATCCCGTGGACGGTGTAACTCATTTATTCTTCCTCATCAAATTTATTATTTATTAGTTGTATCAGTGCGTTCATGGCTTGCTCTTCGTCAGTGCCATTACAGTCAAGTATAACAGTGCTTCCACGACTTGCAGCCAACATCATGACCCCCATGATACTTTTTGCATTAACCCGTTTATTATTACGAGTAATACCAATGTCTGCAGTATATTGTGAGGCAATTTGAGTCAATTTGGCTGAAGCTCTTGCATGGAGCCCTAATTTATTGATGATTTCTATTTCACGGCTAATCATATTCGTGATCCCAGTTGCTTTAGTTATGTATTTGAATTCTCTCTGGTGGGAAAACTAGCGTAAACGTACTGCCTACATCAAGCTCACTGTCTATTTCAAGAACTGCTTCGTGATGTAGAGCGATTTGTTTCACAATAGCAAGCCCCAATCCTGTTCCCCCGGTGTTTCGGGAGCGCACTTTATCTACACGATAAAATCGTTCCGTTAATCGACTGATATGCTCTTTGGCGATACCAATCCCTGAGTCCTTAACAGAGAAGTATCCTTTATTATCGATAATATTCCAAGAGATAGTAATTTTACCTTGGTCAGGAGTGTAGCGAACCGCATTTGAAACAAGATTACCAAACGCGCTGACTAATTCATTATGAGAGCCTAAGATATCGCATTGTATTTCCACCTGAGTTTCAATAGTATGTTTTCCCTCGCTTATTTGTTCAGCCATTTGCTTGATTTGATCGACAATAGCTTGGATTGATATTGGTTTTTTTGCTGCAGGAAATTGTTGGGATTCAAGATTTGATAAAGATAATAATTCTTCTACCAAATGACGCATTCTTGTTGTTTGTTGAAAGATAGTCTTATAGATATGTTCAACTGTTGATTTTTCAATACTTGGGTTGTCTATTAAAGTTTCAATAAAACCACCAGCAACAGTGAGTGGAGTTCTTAATTCATGGGATACGTTTGCCACAAAATCGCGTCTTATTTTTTCATCTCTTTCAACTTGTGACACATCATGACTAACCAATAAACGCTCATCACCACTATAAGGTACCATAAGTATTGATAAGGTTATATCGCTACCTCTTATACCTCTTATGAGTAGAGGATCATTTGGATTTTTTTGTTTTATCCACTGTAAAAATGCGGAATGTCTAATTAAATAAGAGATAGACTGATTACGATCATGAACTAGATTAATATCAAAATGCTTTTCTGCACTAGGATTACACCATTGAATACGATCATCATTATCAATTACGATAATCCCGTTTGGCAATGCCTCCCCCGCGTTTTGAAAACGAATCAGTGCGTCTTTTAGATTGTTTTGGATTGTGTTGGCATTTTTTTCTAATACAGCCAATTGCGAAAATATTTGATCCCATGCTTTACCTGAAAAAGGAAAGTAGGCGTGGTTTCCGTAGGATTTTAACCATTTGTTTAATAAGTATAATTTCCACGTATCGTAAAAAACAAACAAAAGCAATATACACGAGAAGGTGAATAACCCCCAGGTTATATCCAAAAATATCCCCGTAATAAGTCCGATAACGGCGCCAAGAAGTATGCTACTGAGTGTATAGGTAAAAAAGGAAATCATAATCTCACTTAAACTTTTATAGTGAGATTATCAGACTATTCTCATTCAAGCGATAGCTGTTAAACGATATCCAGCTCCACGGACTGTTTGAAGTAAATCTGCAGTACCTGTTGGCTCTAAGGCTGATCTAAGGCGGCGGATATGAACATCAACAGTTCTTTCTTCAATAAACACATGATCTCCCCAAACTTGGTCAAGAATTTGTGTTCTTGTATATACGCGTTCAGGATGTGTCATGAAGAAATGAAGCAATTTGAACTCAGTTGGCCCTAAATCAAGGTCGTATCCGTTTGCTTTAACTCTGTAAGTACTCGGGTCTAAGGCTAGAGTTTTAAATATTACTTTATCTTCTGTTATTTGAGGCGCGCGGCGACGCAACACCGCTTTGATTCGAGCATTTAACTCGCGAATAGAAAAGGGCTTAGTGATGTAATCATCAGCGCCTGAATCTAGTCCGGATAATTTATCATTTTCCTCTGCTCTGGCGGTGAGCATAATTATCGGAATATTGCGTGTCCTTTCATTGTTTCTTAAACGCTTAATTAATTCAATACCGCTCATACCTGGTAGCATCCAGTCTACAAGAATTAAATCAGGTAAGGTTTCACGAACTTTCTCAAGCGCTTCGCCAGCGTCAGATGACATTAAGGGAACATGCCCTGCTTGTCTTAAATTCATGACTATTAAATCTTGAATAGCGGGTTCGTCTTCAACAAGCAAAATATGTGCGGCCAAACCTGTCTCCGTTTGATGAATGTTTTGAGATGATAAATTTGCCATTTCCATGGCAACTTTATACCTATTTAATGTGACGGTATTGTTACATTAGCTCAATTATGCGTCTTTTTTTCTGTTTGATCCAGGGACTAAGGGGATATGAAAGAAACGACATTCAAGGGCACCATTGAACAAGGGGATTTTACGGCTAGGTTTAAGACGTAATCCCTTGGTAAAAGTCAGATCCGCGGTTAAAAACCAGCCGTCCCAATTGGCGTAGCGTTTTTTTAATGTTTCACCAAGTTGCGGATACAGTTCTTTTAGAAAAGACAGATCGCTCAATCTCACGCCATAGGGAGGATTAGAAATAATCATTCCTTTATCAGTGGGAGGAGTTGACTCAATGGCATTAACTTGTTTTAAAGAGATGGTCTCATCTAGATCGGCTGCTTTAAAATTAGCCAGACTTGATTGAATAGCATCACCTTTTAAATCGTAGCCCCAGATAGGTAAAGGTCTTTGCTTTTCAGCTAGAGATTCAGCTTCTTTAACTATTTTTTGCCAAACCGAGGAATCAAATAATTTCAAATTTTCAAAACCAAAAGAGCGATGAAGACCGGGGGCTCGTTTTAGAGTGATTTCTGCTGCTTCAATGAGAATAGTGCCAGATCCACAGAACATATCAACCAACGGGATGCCAGGCTGCCAGTGGCTTAATGCTAATAGTCCTGCCACTAAATTTTTCTTAAGAGGAGTGTCCCCACTTTCAATCCTTGGACCACGTTTAAATAACGCTTCACCGCTCAAATCAATATAGTAGAAATACTCTTGATCAGTCAGGTAAACATAAATACGTACATGGGGATCTCTGGTATCTATTGATGGCCGTTGTTCATGGATATCACGAAAATGATCACAAATAGCGTCTTTTATACGTAAAGTGACAAAATCAATACTACGCAAAGGACAGTTTTTTGCATTGGTAGTTACCATGAATGTTTGGTTAACTTCAAACCAATTTGACCACGCAAAAGAATAAGCGCTTTCATATAACTCTCGCTCGTTCGCGTAAGTATCTTTTTTAACCAACAACAGTATACGGCTTGCGATACGTGAATACAGGTTAGCTTTCATGCCATCGGTAAAGCTACCAGCAAACCAAACGCCAGCATCGCCTTTTAAAGTATCTTTAAATCCTAGCGAAGTTAATTCGTCCTCTAAAGGAGCTTCAAGACCTTTAGGGCAGGTGGCGTAAAAAGAAAAAAGTGTCATGTATGATTTTTAGAAGGGTTTATAAATTACCAGGAAAACGATAGGAATTAAGATGACAACGGGAAATTCGTTAAACCATCTGTACCATACATGGCTACGTTGATTACGGTTGTATTTAAAATCGTTTAATAATTTTCCGCACCAGATGTGATAGAAAATAAGTAGTGCAACGAGTGTAAGTTTGATATGTAGCCATACGCCAATATCATGATAGACAAAAACCATGGTTAACCCAGTAGCGACTGTTAGGATCCCTCCAGGAGTCATGATGCCCCAGAATAATTTTCTTTCCATGATTTTGAAGCGTTCGTCACCTTTCGGGTCATTATCAAGCATGGCGTGATAAACATATAATCTTGGTAAATAAAACAAACCAGCAAACCAAGTAACCATTAAAATGACATGTATTGATTTAAGTGTTAAAAAAGACATATCAATCCTCTAAGAAAAAAAACATTGTGTAACCCAATCACGAATCATCGTTAATCGGTGATGAAAAAAATGATCCGCCCCAGCTACCACCACAATTGCTAATTGGTGCTCTCTAGCCCAATCCATAACAGGGGGCAAAGGAATGGTCTCATCCAGTTCGCCGTGTATTATTAACGTATTATCCGGTACTTTGGCCACAGGAAAATTTCCGCATGGTGTTCCAACTAATACCATTTTATCGCAAGCTTCAATTAAGTTAACCTGGCTCATAACAAAAGCGCCAAATGAAAACCCTGCGTAGTATATAGGAAGATTAGGGTAGCGCTGTTTAAAATGATGGATGAGTAACAGCCAATCGTCGGTCTCTCCTTGCCCATGGTCAAATGTTCCTGCGCTCTTTCCTACTCCTCGAAAATTCATTCTGATACAAACACAGCCATGTCTTAAAAAAGTGGTGGTAAGAGTTTGTGTTACTTTATTTTGCATTGTTCCGCCATGCAGGGGATGGGGGTGAGCTATGAATGCAAGAGCAACAGGGGGTTCTCTATCAGGTAATTCGATCAGAGTTTCAAGCGCGCCATGCGCTGCTTGAAATAAAAATAATTCTTTGTATGGCATACAATTACTTTATCTGAGTTAATTCGGTTTGGTAAAGTAGAGATCTATTAACATAACTCTCCGCATTCTTGTTCAATGCATCAATTTCTTCTGACGTGAGTGTTCGTATTACTTTTCCAGGGCTACCGATAACAAGGGATCCATCAGGGATAATTTTGCCTTCTGTGATGAGTGCATTGGCGCCAATTAAGCAGTTTTGGCCAATTTTTGCCCCATTTAGTATCACTGCTTTAATGCCGATTAATGAGTTTTTTCCAATATGACAGCCATGTAGCATGGCTAAATGCCCAACACTTACTCCCTCTTCAATAACAATTGGCATACCAGGGTCGGTATGGAGTACAGCACCATCTTGTATATTGGTCCTATTACCTATGGTTATTGGCTCATTATCAGCCCTTAATGTTGCATTGCACCATACGCTTGATTGTTCAGCTAAAGTGACGGAACCAATAAGGACGGCACTTTCGTGAATATATGACTTGGGGTGAAGGTTGGGGGTTTTATTGCCTAATTTAAAAATCATAAGACCTTTCCTTTGCCAGTTAATGATGTTAAAGATTAGTTTGCGGGTTGTTGAGCCCGTGTTAGAATGTTGGGCGATCATGAACAATTGTTTATTCATGATATGTTAATTATTGCTTAAAACATATAAGAGGAGTTTAACATGCATATGATTAAACCACGCTGGATTAAACCAGTTATTGGTGCTTCATTAGTTGCATTAACCTTATCAGCCCAGGCTGCTGATACCATTAAAATAGGTGTTTCTGGCCCATTAAGCGGTGGATCATCGCCGATGGGTATTTCAATGCGCGATGGTGTTAAGTTAGCTGCAGATGAGATCAATAAAGCTGGCGGTATATTAGGCCGTAAAATCGAACTCGTTGAGCGTGATGATGAAGCTAAAAATGAGCGTGGCGTTCAAGTTACGCAAGACTTAATTAATCGTGAGCATGTGGTGGCCACTCTTGGTTTTATTAACACAGGTGTTGCTTTAGCTTCTCAGCGTTTCTATCAACAGGCGAAAATTCCTGTGATTGATAATGTGGCAACAGGTAGCATTATTACGCAACAGTTTTTGCCTCCTAAATACCCAAAGAATTACATTTTTAGAATTGCGGCAAGTGACAAAATTCAATCACATATGATTGTTGAAGAGGCTGTTGTAAAACGTAAATTCACTAAAGTTGCAATTCTTGCAGATTCCACCAATTACGGTCAGTTGGGACGCCAAGATTTGGAAAAGGCATTGGCAGCACGTGGCATGAAGCCAGTTGCTGAAGAGAAATTCAATATTAAAGATACTGACATGACCGCGCAATTATTAAGAGCAAAAGAAGCGGGTGCGCAGGCGATCTTAACTTACGGTATTGGCCCTGAGTTAGCTCAAATTGCAAACGGTATGGCAAAACTAGGCTGGAAAGTACCCATGATCGGTAGCTGGACATTATCCATGGCCAACTACATTGATAATGCTGGTAAGAATGGCGAAGGTGCTCGTATGCCACAAACCTTTATTCAGGAGCCAAACACTCCAAAGCGTAAAGAGTTTATTAACGCATACATTAAAGCCTATCATCCAGCTCACGATCGTATCCCATCACCTGTTTCTGCAGCTCAAGGGTACGATTCAATGTATGTATTGGCTGCGGCAATTAAACAGGCTGGATCTGCCGATAGTGCTAAAATCCAACAAGCTTTAGAAAACTTAAACACTAAAGTGAATGGTGTAGTAACAACCTATGATCATCCTTTCACCAGTACCAATCACGAAGCCATTGACGTGAAAGATACAGTGATGGGTGAAGTGAAAGATGGTTTTGTTGTATACGCGTACGAAAGTGACAAAAAAGGTCATTAATTTGATCTAGAGCTTAATGGTGTTTCACTACTCAGTGAAACACCATTTAAGTTTTCAGAATGACTATCAATTAGGATTTCTCATGGAAATATTGCTGCAATTAATACTAAGTGGTGTGGCACTAGGCATGATTTACGCTGTAGTTGCTTTCGGTTATCAATCAACATTTGCTACCTCTGGAACATTGAACTTTGGTCAGGGAGAGGCGTTAATGTTAGGTGCCATGTTTGGCTTATCACTCGCTGGTGATGTAATGGGTGGCCCTTACCTTAACTACTGGTTGATGATTCCTGCTGTATTGATTTTTGGCGCATTCCAAGGGATGGTTGTTGAGGCTGTGGGCGTTCGCCCTGCTATCAAGACCAAATCAGAGTTTGGTTGGATTATGTCCACCATCGCTTTGGGTATTATTTTTAGAAACGTTGCTGAGAATATTTGGGGTAAGGATGATATGCCTTTTCCCTCACCTATTTCTTCTACTCCTTTACATATCTTTGGCGCAAGCGTACTCCCCATGGAGTTAATGGTGGATGTGGGTGCTTTGTTAATGATGGTATTAGTTGAGTTATTTAATAGAAAAACAATTTATGGCAAGGCTGTTGTTGCAACAGCGAGTGATCGCGATGCTGCCGGTTTAATGGGAATCAATACCCGTATGGTGATAACCTTCTCTTACGCTCTATCCTCTATGTCAGCCGCATTTGCAGGTGTACTAATCGCTCCTATTACATTAACAGGTGCTTCAATGGGGGCTGTTCTCGGGTTAAAAGCGTTTGCTGTGGCCATCATCGGCGGTTTGAATTCTGGTATGGGTATTATCGTTGGTGGTATTTTGCTTGGTATAGCAGAAACCACAACAGGCTTTTATCTTTCAACTGGTTACAAAGATGTTCCAGGTTTGGTTTTACTTTTACTTGTTCTTGCAATTAAACCCAGTGGTCTATTTGGTAAGACAGCTATTAAGAAGGTATAAATATGAAGTTATTTAAAGTTCTTATTTCGATCATAGCTATTGGGGTTTTATTCCTTATTCCAACACTTTTAGGTGATAACGAATATTACGTTCACCAAATGGCTCTGATTGCTATCTATGCTGTGTTGCTGTTTGGATTAGATATTGTGGTTGGCTATACTGGTGAAGTATCTCTAGCTCACGCTGGTCTTTTTGGTATTGGTGCTTACACTACGGGTATCTTAAGCTGGCGTTTTGGCGTGCCTTTTTACATTGGCGATATAGCCAGTATTTTTGTAACTGCCCTATTCGGTCTTTTGTTAGCCCTACCAGCACTCCGTGTAACAGGCCCGTATTTGGCTATGGTGACTTTGGCTTTTGGCACCATTGCGCAAATTTTAATTAACGAAATGGACTTTTTAACTAACGGTCCTCTTGGTATCACTATTCAACAACCCGTTTTATTTGGTAAAAGCTTGAATGAGCAAGGTTATTACTACGTTGTCATTACTGTTCTCTTGTTATCAATGTTATTAGTAGGGCGAATTCTTAAATCTCATTATGGCCGTGCTTTTGAGGCCTTAAGAGGTAGTCCTGTGGCTTCTGACTGTATGGGCGTTAGCGTTTACAAATACAAAGTATTTGCCTTTGTTATTAGTGCCGGTATTGCTGGTTTTGCAGGAAGTTTATTTACCTTCAATGAACTATATATTGCTCCCAATACATTTAACTTTGATTTAACTATTTTATTCTTGCTAGCCATTATTATGGGTGGCAGAAAAACACGTCTTGGACCTATCGTTGGAGCAACGATTGTCGTTTTATTACCTAACTTACTCGATGATATCGGCTTATTTAGAGATTTGTCTCTAGCGGCTGTGGCTGGCGTCATTATTTTTGTTCTGAAGCACTTTATTTCAGGTCAGAGAACCATTAAACCACTGATTATCCCTGTGGTAGCAGTAAGTGTATTGGTTACCAGTGCTTATCGTCTACAAGACATGACCAATTGGCGAATTACTATATTTGGCTGCTTAATCTTGTTTGTGGTGTACTACTTACAAAATGGTATTGTGGGTTGGATTAGAAGTGTGATTGGCCACTTTAAACCAGAATGGGTTGCGCGCTCACTCATTAAAATTGATCCAAATAAAGAGTTAGCTCATGCGGTTGAAGGTAAGACTTTGGCTTCAGCTGATTTATTATCAGCCAAGAAAATTCTGATGCAATTTGGTGGTTTGAAAGCATTGAACGAAGTTGATTTGACCGTTTTCAAAGGGACGATTCATGGGCTTATCGGACCTAACGGTTCAGGTAAATCCACAATGATGAACGTGTTAACAGGGATTTATACACCTACTTCAGGGACGGTTTCTTTTGACGAAAAAGTAATTTCCGGTAATAAACCCGCAGATATTGCGCTAAAAGGTATTGCTCGTACATTCCAAAACTTGCAATTGTTTGGCGAAATGACTGCGCTCGAAAACGTCATGGTGGGACTACACCATACTTATCGCTCAAACTTACTTGATGTTTTACTCCAAACTCCCCGTTATAGAAGAGAGGAACAACAAGCTAGAGAGCGTGCAGCGAGTATTCTAAAGTTTGTAGGATTGGAGTCATTCATTAATGAAGAAGCTCGCAATCTTCCTTATGGTCGCCAAAGATTACTTGAGATTGGTCGCGCATTAGGGTTGAATCCTGCCTTATTATTATTAGATGAACCTGCTGCAGGACTGACTCCACCCGAAATTACAGATTTGATCGATATTATTCGTAAAATTAAAGAGCACGGTATTACAGTGATTCTTATTGAGCATCATATGGATGTGGTTATGGGTATCTGCGATAACGTGTCGGTGCTTGATTTTGGCCAGAAAATTGCTGAAGGTAAGCCACAGGAAGTTCAAAGCAATCCGAAAGTGATTGAGGCATATTTGGGCAGTCAGGCCAGTTAAATAGAGAGAATGTAATTATGTTAGAAGTACGTAATCTAAAAGCATCATACGGACAGGTACAAGTTTTACATGATATTTCTTTAACTGTTCCCAAAGGTAAAGTTGTCACGCTTATTGGCTCCAATGGTGCAGGTAAAACCACAACAATGCGTGCAATTAGTGGCATGATTAAACCTGCTTCAGGGCAAGTGGTATTGAGTGGAAAAAATATAGCTGGACTGCCTTCACATAGAATCGCCAAGTTAGGCCTTGCGCACTCTCCTGAGGGCAGAAAAGTGTTTCCGACTCAGTCCATTATGGATAACCTTTTATTAGGTGCTTTTACCCGTTTATCAATGGGTGGAGGAAGACCCAAGGGAGATGTTTCAAGTGATCTTGATCGGGCATTGGATTTGTTCCCACGTCTGCGTGAAAGACAACACCAGTTAGCTGGTACTTTATCAGGTGGGGAGCAGCAGATGTTAGCTATGGCTCGTGCATTAATGCTTAACCCTGAGGTATTGTTGTTAGATGAACCGTCACTTGGTTTGGCACCCATTTTAGTTGATGAAGTTTTTCATATTATCAATAGACTAAAAGAGCAGGGCATTACTATGCTGTTAGTGGAGCAGTTTGCTGCAGCAGCGTTAGCAGTGGCTGACTATGGATACGTTATGGAAAACGGTAAGATTGCCGTTCATGGACCTGCTAAAGATCTACAAAATGATCCTAAGGTGGTTGCAGCTTATCTAGGCGGTGGACATTAATTAATTGTCTTTTGTTAAGATAAAAGCCCCGCTTTGAGCGGGGCTTTTTTATGCAAGCCACTGAGCGATTTCGCTACCTATGACTAGACCTAATAAAAATAAAGTTAACATTAACCACCTTTGTAAACTGTGGTTTTGCGATTTAATCATCTCAATATCTTGATTGAGTTTAAGCGTTTCATTGTCTTGATTTAATTTTTGATGAATTAAACGAGGTAATTCCGGAACCAGACTTACCCATTGGCCGCCTTCGTTTTTAATCGCTTTGATGAGACCTCGAATCCCAATTTGTTCACTCATCCATTTTTCTAAAAAGGGTTTAGCTGTCTTCCATAGGTCTAATTCAGGGTCTAAATCACGACCTAAACCTTCCACATTAAGAAGTGTTTTTTGTAATAACACTAACTGTGGTTGAACTTCCATGTTAAAGCGTCTTGAGACTTGGAATAATCTCAACAATACTTTACCAAAGGAGATATCTTTTAAAGGCTTATCAAAAATGGGCTCACACACTGAGCGGATGGCAGATTCAAACTCATCTGGACGGGTATCTTTGGGTACCCATCCCGCTTCAATGTGTGCTTGAGCAACACGGGCATAATCCCGTCGGAAAAAAGCAATAAAATTTTGTGCTAAATAATTCTTATCGGTTTTATTTAATGTGCCAACGATACCAAAATCCAATCCAACATAGCGTCCATCGTCAGCTACTTGGATATTTCCAGGATGCATGTCAGCGTGAAAAAAACCATCTCTAAACACTTGCGTGAAAAAGATTTCAACCCCATCACGAGCAAGTTTAGGAATATCAACACCCATTGCTCTTAATTTATCTACTTGGCTGATCGGTGTACCATTCATGCGTTCCATAACCATGACGGAGTTATCGCAATAGTCCCAGTACACCTCTGGAATAATAAGTAATCTTCGATCAGCAAAATTGCGTCGTAACTGACTGGCATTAGAGGCTTCCACCATTAAATCCAGTTCATCTTTTAAATGCTTTTCAAATTCCTGTATGACTTCCACGGGATGCAAGCGGCGTGAGGCAGGAATAAACCGCTCAATCATATGCGCTATGCTGTAAAGAAGTGCCACATCACGTGCAATCATTTGATGAACATTAGGCCTGAGTAACTTGACAGCAACCTCTTCTCCCGTATGTAAAGTGGCAAAATGGACCTGGGCCACAGAAGCGCTTGCTACTGGTTCAATATCAAAGGTTTTAAATACCTTATCTAATGGACGTTGATAAATATCCTCAAGCATTTTTTTTGCAAGTAGACCTGGGAATGGCGCTACTCTGTCTTGTAGTAGAGCTAACTCATCAGCAATGTCGGGTGGGAGTAAGTCGCGACGTGTGGAAAGTGCCTGACCGAATTTAACAAAAATAGGACCAAGAGTTTCAAGTGCTAAACGTAAACGATTACCACGTAGTGTATTAATAGAGCGCCAAAAAAGAAAGCCTTTACTAATACGTTTTGTATAAGAATAATTATTTTTAGAAAAGAGAAATTCATCTAATCCATAGCGGATAAAAACAGATAATATTTTAAAAACTCTAAGTAGTCGCATCATGTTTTGTTACGCAGTTGGTTTTCAACTTTTGTTAGTTGTATAGTGAGATCGTGTAATGCTTTACGCCAATCATCAAATTCAGCGCGTGAAAGTAATAATTGCTTT
>JAJZPN010000039.1 GCA_021811145.1 Pseudomonadota bacterium | reverse complement strand
CCAGCTTCTGCTTCCTTCAAAAACCCAATAATCTGTTCCTCTGTAAATCGCTTCTTCAAGTCCATTCTCCTTTACATAAATGAACTTTACTAGATTTAACATGAAACTAAAAATTGGGTGCAGGTCACAAGGTACTAAAATATCTTGTACTTCCTTAGGAGCATTAATCCAATAACGTGCTGGATCCTTTTTCCAAGCATCTATATCTGTTGTTATCACTAACAAGAGTGAGGCTTCTGTAACCTGAGCTTGATTGTTTGCAGCTTCTCTCAGCTGTTGACGTAAAGCTGTATCTTGTACATTTACAATGCGCCAGTGCTGTAAGTTAAAAGAAGAAGGAGCCTGGGCACCTAAATCCATCAATTGATTAAATTCAGAATCAGTGATCTTATGATTTGGATCAAAATGTTTTATCGCTCTTCTTTGTCTAATAGCATCAAATGTGTTCATAATAACTCCCAAAAATGAATTAATTTTGTCTTCAAACTAATTAATTAGTTCCCATACTTTTTTTAAAGAGGCTATTATATAAAAAATAGTAAATAATAAATACACCTGTTCCAATCGCAGTTGAAATCAATAACTTAATATCTGGATGAGGAGCTACGAAGGGAAGTAAGCCCATTGCCATAGCTGGTGGCAAATAAATGTTAAGCATACGACACATAATCATTCCCATAACAATTGTAATTAATATGGCTAAAGAATGATTTCCTAAAAAATGAAGGGTTATTAACCCAACACTAACCATAACTAAAGTCAGAATTAATAAGCGTATAAGCTGCTTTCCCCAAGGGCAATGTTCTGGTTTGGTGAGTATTTCATAGCTCACGACCACAAGGGGAGGAAACAAAATAAACTTTAACCCAGAGAAGTAAACCATGATTTGCATTAAAAATACAAAAACAATAAATGAAATTAATCCACTATGATCAATTTTCAATACATCATCTAAGACATGTTGAGACTGTTGCTGCTTAGTATCTACATAAAAAGGGCGAAGTATTAATAAAATAATTACCAATAATGAAATGGTCACTAATACTGCAATAGGGTAACTTAAACTGTCTTCACCCAAAATAACTGGTAAATATCCTGCGGCTAAAGCTGGCACAATGGGTGAGCGCAATACAAAAATAATCACCAGTGCCAAAGCAATTGACAGACTTACAGATAAGGGGCTATAACCCCAATACTTTTCAATTATGATCCCAACTAGCGCTGCGAGAGTTGGGGTTAATACAAGAAGAAAAGGTTGTTTAGCCCACCCCCCTTGAGGTTTACTTAGTACACCATAAGCAATTGCTCCTAATTCCGGAAATAGGATAACGGAAATACCTGTTATTAATGCCGCTTGTGAGGCACCCACTAAAAACAGTAGCGCTGTAAATTCGCCTAGATAAAATAAGTCTTTCATTTTTTAAAAATTACAATATAAATGGTATGAGTCTTTTTACGGTTTTTTGATACTCCACATACTCTCCGTATAAATTCATTAATAATTCTTCTTCATACTTTGTTTTAAAATACAGAGTTATAAATAAAATTAAACCAAGTAATGCAACCAAGCTATCAGTTGAAACAAAAAGTGCGCCTATCGCAAACATCAATAAGCCAAAATAAATAGGATGTCTAACTATACTAAAAGGGCCGTTAATAATTAGTTGATGTTCTTTTTTAGGTACTGGGAAAGGGGTTAAGAGATTCCCCATAAATGCAGCACTATAAATAGCAAAAATAGCGCCAGAGAATATGAATATCCATCCTAAATAGTTAATAAATTGTATCTGATTAAAAAAATTTAAGTAATAACACAAGTGAATTAAACGAGATGTCATCAATACCAACACTAACATTTGTACCGAGACAAAAATCAGTCCTTTTAACTTCATAAAAAATACAACTATTATTTATTTTTAGGCTTTAAGCGTCTAAATGCTTCTTCGTCTAGTGGACTCATCCCTTCTGATAACCCGCTCTCAATTCTCTCCTTACTAAGCTCTCCCCGTAAAACCAACAATCCCTTTAAGGTTAGCTTTTCTTGAGAGAGCTTGTCTTTAGATTGACTGAGTGTCTTATCAGACATGAGTTCATCAATTTGATGCTGATTCTCTAAGTCAATATTTAGAATATAAGCCAGTCGAATAATTTCACGGTTTACTGCATGTAAATCATTATCAAACTCACTAGGTGAGATGGGATTGTCTTCATAATCCATCTTGGCGTACCTACAGTATTAAAAAAAGTTATTATACTCCTCAATAAAACAAGTTATATTTCAAAACGCAAGTAATCATGTCGAAGAAAAAGCTATTAATTTATACAATATTGTTGATTGTTATCATTTATTTTTTGAGTAGTTTGCTCGCAAACTACTTGGTTGATAAAAAATCTCTCGGCTTTTTACGTGCACCAATTGGTACTGTTATCTATTAATACTTCATACCAATACCCAAACCATAATAATCCTCACTTAATCGAATATTGGCTTCCCCACCCCCGAAACCTGAAGGTATTGAGTTACTACCGTACACAGTTTGATTCAAAGCATGTGAGTAAAACCCTGAAAAATCAATAGTTTTATTTATATTATAGGTAAATCCTAGACTTAATTCTTTTTGAACCGTGCCTGGAGCTAATATATTGAAAAATGTTTGTGAATTGGGGATAGGTTGATTATTGTAGTTAAAACCGGTTCTCACGGTTAATGATGGCAAAAATTGATATGCAACTCCTAGTTTATAGGTATTAATACTTTGCCAACCAAAGCCTGGCCCACCGTTACTGCCAAGTTTATTACCCAATTGAGTAAGGTTAGACAAGGGGTTAGCAATTGAACTTGAGTTACCGTATTCAATTCTTTGTATATCTAAAGCTATGACGGTCTTTTTTGTTGGTTCAAATGAAAGACCTAGCCCATAATTGGCTGGTATATCAAAGGTGCCGTTATCGGCAAACAACCCACTGTATTCATTAAAACTACCATGAATACGTGTTTGATAATGTAACCCTATACGCCATTGGTCGTTTAGCTTTGCTAACCAGCCGATATTCGCACCAAACCCGTTTGATATGGATGATCCTTTGTCAGTCACATTACCAAGAGAGTTGGTATAACTTGGACTAGACTGATCGAAGGCCTGTAAACCTGTAGCAGAAAATTTTTGTTGTGCGTAAATCATTGAAACACCTAGTGACTGCTGTGGCGTAAATTTCCAGGCAATGCTTGGTGCTATGAACAATTGCTGCAGATTAACTCCAGCGTTACTACCCTGACCACCAGAAAATAGTGGGATTTGCGAGGTATAAGTTGTGTTCATCCCACCATTTGCGTAGATTGCTAAACCCACACCAATGGTGTCGTTAACTTGCTTGGTTACTCCAAAATCTGGTATCAGAAAAGATCCTCTACCATTCGCATCAAAGCTACCACCATATTGATTACCAACCACTTGAGCAGTACGATCAGGTTTAAAATAATCCAGTCCTAAATCTATTCTATTACCAACGAACACAATACCAGCTGGATTCGTGGCAGTAACTAATGCATCCTGTGGTAGCGCAATAGCGACACCGCCCATACCCTGTGACTTAATACTATAACCAGACATAAAATAACCATTTGTGGCATTAGCTAATTGAGAATAAGTTAACGTTGCTAGGAGTAATGTTATTGTTTTTAAAGTTGAATTGTTATTCAAGATAAACACCTTATAATGTTCAGATTATAAATAGTAAAAAGTATATAAGTGACAGTGTAACAATTTTATATAACCACTTAATACAAAAAAATAATTTTTATATTCTTATTTGTTATAATAAACTCTTCATTTATGGATAAAAGATTAAAGATACGAATAACTCATGGTCCTAATACAGCGATAGGGCCAGGTAAAGCTGATTTACTGGAAGCTATTATTCAACAGGGCTCTATCTCTAAGGCTGCGCAAACCATGAATATGTCTTATAGGCGTGCATGGGAATTAGTTAATGTAATGAATGAAGCATTTAAATCACCGCTGGTCTCCACCGCCCATGGGGGAAGCCATGGAGGTGGAGCACAACTGACAGATTTAGGAAAAACAGTGTTGCAACACTATAGAAACTTAGAAAAAAAAGTAAGGCAAACTGCACAGAATGAATTGAGTAGTATCTATAAACTACTAAAGTAAATCCTAGAAAGTCACTCTTGTTGTACCTAGCCAAGCATGCCCAAACAATGGGTTAGTAAAACTACTACCTGTCCCCTGGGCAGTTTGATAACCAAGGCCAAAAATCACCTTTACTCTATTCTGAATTTGAAATCTTCCGATGGTCGTTCCATAAGTAACGACTAATTGATTTTTACCTGCGTATACTGGTTGTCCTTC
The DNA here is from genome assembly GCA_021811145.1 of Pseudomonadota bacterium. Taxonomy (GTDB): domain Bacteria; phylum Pseudomonadota; class Gammaproteobacteria; order Burkholderiales; family Ferrovaceae; genus PN-J185. Next base: position 3,436 of record JAJZPN010000039.1, on the reverse strand, counting down.
ATAAAAGTGATAATACGTGGTTTCAATTTCAGGCCAGAATAGTCCTTCATGTGCTTGAAATGAGGTACTCCAGGTCAGAGTTCGTCCAATAAATCCAGTATTAGCCGTTGGTACTGTATAACCCAAGGTACTTTGAATATTAAATCCTTCGTTTCTACTACCCCAACCTTTACCTGCAGCTAGTGTTGGTGTGACAGTAGCATTATGGTAGAAAGTATTATTTGCTTTATCATAGGTTGAAAATATCGCATTACCAGTTGGTAGCGTCCCCCCCAAGAATGCAGTCACAATATAATTACCGTTTTCTTCATTGGCAGCCGTAATTCTGTATTTAAATAGTAAGCTTTCGTCAGCAAAACCTGAACCACTGGTCGCTGGAGCAAGTGATGAGGATTGATTTACATAAGAGGGAACACCCACAATTATTTCGGTGTTTTCACTAGGGATTAATTCAACTCCTTTGCCAATACCCGTATATTGAGTTTGAACTTTTGTACCAAGACTCTGAGGAATATAGTTTCTGGAAAAATCCATTCTATATTCTTGCTCTAATCTTGGTGTTACTGTAACTAAGGGTGTCATCCAATGCGGCTGAATTTCTTGAGTCTGACTTACGTTGTTAAGCCAGTTGTCAAAAAAAGCCCAATCCGCTCTGACATTAAGTGAAACCACCAAAGATACAAACATCACTATTTTTGAAAAACTTTTCATATAATACCTTTCATATCGATATACCCAAACGGGAATAACGAATCATATAAAATTTTTATGTTGGCTGTCAATAAAGCAATTAAAGGCAACAGTCACAATTTTCTATGTGGTATTCGCGCTACAAAATAGTGTAATTGACAAAAAAGAACTTTTTTCTCTGCGGCCAATCTTAGTAAATAAAATTACAAGGAGATCATTATGTCGATTTTAATTTCGTTACTTGGTGTTTTTGTTTTAATGGTTGCAATATTAATGGTCAAAGACATAGTACAAAAAGGGTAATTTTATTTAAGGCATTATTTAGCTCAAGATATGTTTTAATTTCTTGAGGATTTAAAATGCATTTAATTTTATTGTATAGAATGAAGCCTCCCACCGCTAAAGCCCTTGCGGTCTTGTAGCGTGGGTTTCCTGAGTCAAAGACCAGAGCGCATTGGCGTTTCCGCCTTTACGACTTACCGCGATCTCATCAGGCGTAGGCCGCGTTTCCGCAGCCGGTTCGGAGCCTTCCGCCCCTACCTTGTTCCTTGTAATCTTACACCGCTTCGATTCTTTTTGAACGCACTTTCCATCCAAAAGTTGCCGGACACCCCGTATGGCAATAACCTTTGCCGCGTTGCAATCCGCATGGTCAGTATTCCCACAGCTTAGACAGACGAATTCGGCCTGCGATAACCGATTGTCATAGTGAACGTAGCCACACACGGCACATTCCTGCGAAGAATAGAACGGCGGTACTTCGATAACCAGCTTGCCTTGACGACGAGCTTTGTACTGCAAATACGTTTTTGTTTGCCCCCAAGTCGAAGCCAGAATGGATTTATTAAGCCCGGACTTAGCGGCCGCGCCATTCCTAATCCAGTGTCCTTGCTCATCCATTTTTGGTTTGGCTTTTGCGATCATGTTATTTATCTTTAGCGCCTCGAACACATACAGCTTGTAGTGTGGGTCGGCAACAAGTGCGTGACTGGACTTGTGCGCCACATCCCGGCGCACGTCTGCACCGTAACGCTGATAACGCGCAACCTTGCGTTTCGCTTTATCCCAACCCGCCGAACCCTTAGTGCGTCTCGCCTGACGGCGTTGCCAACGTTTCTTGTGACGCTCCTGCTTGGCCAGTCGTCTTTTTTGAACATCCGAGAAGCCGAATTGTTGCCCATCACTACCCGCAATCGGTAGCGCGACACCGCGATCCAGCCCGACAGTCCTCTTACGCAATTCCATCTCATCGAACTGAGTCAACCAGTCGGTTATTTCCTTGTCTGATGGTTCCGGTATCTCGTCATCGTAGTTGAACGAGACGTGCCAGTGACCAGCATGAATGCTGATGTGCAGCGAGGCGGGAAGATTGTATTCTCTGTGCGCCTTGAATGCCAGAATGCCGACAGGGAATTTCTTGGTGCCGATATGGAGTTGATGACTCAATATCTCACCAGTTACGGTATCCACAACTGGCACAAACTTAAATAACTCCGATGTAAACCAGACAGACTGCTTGCCGCTTTTTTTGTGAATAGTCGGGCGACCGCCCAGTTTTGAGAAATACCGCCCGTAAGCCTGCTTCCATAGTACTGCACCATTGCGTAGCACCACACTGGGTACGTCAGATAACCAGTGGGTGAGATCTGATTTGAAGTGGCTGTATTTCTGGTCGATAGGTGCATACTGACCAATATGTTGCATGGATTTACGGGCGAACGCGCGAAAATAACGATCCTCGCCAACCTTAGCATTGTAGATGTAACGCTGGCAACCGATCCAGCGCAACAGGGTTTGCTCCTGCTCCGGTGTTGGATAACAACGAAATTTATTTCCTATTTGCATGGTGATACACTACCACAATTCTTTAAGGCATAATTTTGGAAAAATACAAATAAATCAAGCTCTCATGCTGTTTTTAATATTAAGCTACACATTGTCTTTGTCACCAAATACCGACGCAAAACATTAACACCAGAACTCCTTGAATACCTCGAAATCGCCTTTGGTGAAATTCTCTCAGCACTTTTTACCGCAAGCCGTTATTCTGGCATCGCGCGTATTTCATCGGCAGCGTAGGTGGCGCAACGTTTGAGACAGTCCGGGCATACGTTGACGCACAGGGTACGGCAGAACATGCAAGAAAATCAGAAGCAAAAATCAAAGTCAAAAACAAAACCGTCCGCTAGACCCCCTGCTGGTGCAAGGCCGGTTCGGAAATCACCTAGCAAGGGGAATGCGCGGACAAATGTTCACAAAAAAACTATGCAAAAAAATTATTTTTGCCTGAAATATTCGTCGCATTTACTCAGATTGGAGTACCGACCCCCTCTTAGCCCCTGAAATCTTGACTAACAAATAAGCTATATACTCATCTTACACTGCGCGCATAGGGGAAATATAGGTTATATTTAATTAAGACGCGTAAAACTTTGGCTTGTTGGTACCAATAGCAATTGGGATATAGAAAGCTTTAAATTAGCGTCCACCCAACTATCCCATGTTTGCAACATTTTCCCTCAGTCACAGGATATAAATTCATTCAAATTCAAATTCCACGCTTACTATCTATCACCAACCAACAACTTTAATTAATTTAATCAGCTACAGTAATATGTTTCGCGAATTCAGATTTGAAGTGCAATGTCTGAGTTAAAGAATACCTGATTAGGTGTTTTATAACCAAGCGTTTTTCTAGGCCGATTATTTAGGCGGTTCATGACCATATTAATTTCCTCCTGAGTAA
>JAJZPN010000001.1 GCA_021811145.1 Pseudomonadota bacterium | reverse complement strand
TGGGTAAGGTGTGTGTATGTCATCTGTGCAATTTCGACTTGGCGGTTAAAAGAGTATCGATGCTACCGCATCTTGCCCATTTAACCTACCGGTTCTAAAAATTGCACTTCATATTTGAATTCACCTAACGTTTATTATCGCGTTTAATTGTAAAATAATGTTTTTTAAGGTTTATTCTATGGAACAGTCACAGACTAAGCAACAATTACCTGTTAACCAATCAGGATTTTCTCTTATTGAGATTATGGTAGTCATGATCATAATTGGTATTCTAGCCGCTTTGATCATCCCTCGGGTCATGGATCGACCTGATCAGGCTAGACAAATTGCAACTAAACAAGATATTGCCACCATTGTACAGGCTTTAAAGCTATACCGTTTAGATAACGGGCGCTACCCATCCACTGAGCAAGGTCTTGACGCATTAGTTAAACAACCCACCCTTGAACCTATTCCAACCAATTGGAAATCTTATTTGGATTCTATGCCTAAAGACCCATGGGGAAATCCCTATCAGTATCAAAACCCAGGTCAACACGGAGAGATGGATGTATGGAGTTTTGGAGCTGATGGCAAGCAAGGTGGAACAGGTAATGACGCAGACATCGGCAACTGGTGATAATCAATCGGGTTTCAGTCTAATTGAGTTACTTGTTGTTTTAGTGATTATTGGAATTTCTTTTTCTTTAATTACCCTGTCTATACATGTCGTTGATCCTGCACATTTATCTGATGATGCAACGCATTTGGTAGCAACAATAAACCAAGCACATGATATTGAAGATATAACAGGCTCTCCAGTCGTGATGAAAGTAGATTGTCATTTATGGCGTTTTTTTGATTCTAGTTCAGGAGAGTTAAAACCAATGGATCCTCAACAGGTAGCAGGAGGGCAATTTAAATCTACTATTACCCATATTCAAATTAATGACTCAGAGCTCAATTGTCCAGAGGACAATAACTTAACAATTGTCATTGGAGAGGATATTTCTCCCATTGATATTAAGTTGATAACACAGCAACATACTCTTAACATTGCTTCAGATACATTGGGTCGTTTTCAAGTTATCAATACACCATGACGCAAAAAGGCTTTACATTAATTGAAGTATTAATAGCATTATTTATAGTTGCTATTGCACTTACCTCTTCTATGAGAGCGTTAAGTGTGGTGACGAGAACAGGTAGTGACTTACCACCTCGTTTTGCTGCACAATTAAGTGCAGATAATGTCCTTGCGCAAGCAAGATTAAGTGATTCTTGGCCAGGGTTAGGGGTGTTTCATACAGACTGTCCTCAAGGAGAGTGGCAGTTACATTGTCAATTAACCGTTACCAATACGCCCAATCCCTCCATAAGACGATTAGAAGTCGTTGTAACCCAAAGCACCGATAAAACAGTATTGGCTACGGTCGTCACCCTTATGGCAAATCGAGGTGGCCATGTCCTCTAAACAATATGGTTTTACCTTAATTGAAGTGATGGTGGCATTGTTGTTAATGGCCATATTATCAGTATTATCATGGCGCGCTCTCGACTCAATGAGTAGAACCAGAGAAATACTCGATGCCCATGGAAAACAAGACGATCAGCTTAAATCAGTATTCAATCAATGGGATAAGGACTGTCGGAGTTTTGGGCTTAAAGCCAATTGGGTTGTTAGTGTACCTGTGCGAATGGATGAGACCCAACTGGTCTTTTTAAAAGAAAAACAGTTAGCAAACGGAATAACTCGTCCAATTGTGGTGATGTATGAATTACAGGGTAAAGCACTGGTGAGAATGGAAAGCCGTCCTCTTAATACAAGACAAGAGCTAACAAGAGCATGGACCAATGCATTACATCATCATTTAACTACGGATTTAGGATTACAAAATAAAGAAGTATTGTTAGATTCTGTGAGTGCTTTATCTACGGCTATTTTTCTTCAAGGAAAAGGTTGGGTTCGTTCAGATGAGGCAATTATTAATGCACAAAACTCTCAAGATACTAATAGTGTTAAAGCCTTGAGTTTATCAATTACGTTAGATAGACAAAATGTGCCATTTCAAAAAATCGCATTGACTGGAGTGGATTAAATCATGAAGCGTGAACAAGGAGCCGCCATCCTAACAGCACTGTTAGTCGTTGTATTGGCAACCACCATTGTCGCCGGATTATTATCTAGTCAAGAAATCCGTCTAAAGTCACTTGATAATCAACGGCTAAGGGATCAGATGAACTGGCTTGGGGAAGGAGCGCTTGATTGGGCTCGTTTGATATTAAAAGAAGATTTATATCAAACCAAACAAGTTGATCATTTAGGTGAGGTATGGTCTATCCCCATTAGCGAAACGTCCCTTGCGGATTTTTTAAAAACCCAAGCCCTATCAGGAACTACTTTTTCTGTAGATCAAGAGACCTATTTTGCAGGACATATTGTTGATGCCAATGCTAGGTTCAATCTGACTTCTTTGATTGATGTTGCCAACAATCAACCTCATTCAGGATTTGTTACTGCAATTAAAATCAATACCGAAGCGCTGATGATGTTTGCAAGAATTCTACAGCATGTGGGTATTGATCCTCAATTTGCTGGTGCTGTTGCGCAATGGTTATTAAGTAGTCACCAACCTCTTAGCGAAGAGCGTGATTTACCTCTCCCACCGCTAACAGTAGCTGATATAAAAGCAGTCATTCCAGGTATAACAGATACCCAGTTGATGGCTTTAGAACAGATGGTTGTTCTATTGCCACAACCCACGGCTCTGAATATAAATACAGCCTCAACTGAAGTAATATCTACAGCATTAGGGTTACCTAGTGATGTCGCCCAACAACTTGTTACTGATCGCACACAACGTTATTTTTCCGACTACTCGACTTTAAGCGCAAGAATCAAAACCCGTGTACCATCTTGGATACCAGTTACACAAAGAAATATCGACGTAAAAACCAACTATTTTTACGTATTAGAACAACTTAGGAAAAAAGAGTTAATTATGCGTCGTTACGCATTAATATCCAGAATTCAGTCAACCAATAACGCCACAGATGTATTACAAATGAATAATGGCTACCCATTGGGTCTTTCTTTTGATGGGGTATAAATTATGACTATTTTATGGATTGAGTTACCCGAAAGACCGCGAGTAGAAGAAGAGGACGTTTTTAATCAACCATTAAGCTTTTGCCTAACTCATGATAACTCCCCTTATCATATATTACAAAAAGGCTCAGCTTATATAGATGAATTGCCTTTTTCTCAAGAAACTATTCTCATTACTCATCCACGTGATGTGCTAGTTATTGAAAAAACAGTAGAGGCATTAAAATCGTTGTCAGGACAACGTCTTCTTCAGACTCTACCTAGTTTACTAGAAGACGAGGTGATGTATTTTGATAAAAATCACGTGGCCATTTGGCGTGATAATCACAATCCGGCACACATGGCTTTTGCTTTAATTGATAGAACGTGGTTACGGCATATTTTGAGCACTTTTAATGAGTTTGTTCTGCGTGGGCCACTCAAAATAGTTCCTGCCAGCTATTTTCAAGAGATCGGTTCTTTAGTTCAAATACAAGATACATATTCGGTTCAGCAGTCTTCTTGGGCCTGTTATCGAGAACGAGTGCATCAGACACAGCTTATTCCATTAAACGATCCCGTTTATCTAACACATAACAATATAGAGCAAAATCTGATTCAGCAGACCGCTCTTTTGGACCGATTAACTTTCTTGATTGACCCCTATATTGATTTAAGACAATTTGAGTTTGTTGATAAACAGTTAGGTTGGCGTGCTCAATGGAGTCGATGGCGTAGTGTTATCTTTTTACTATTCGTTGCACTGTTCATAGAAACTGTGGGAATCAACTCCTACTGGGTTTCTTTACTTTATCAACAACATCAGTTACACAATGAAGAGCGCACTGTGGCAGAACAGGTTATACCTCAATTACCTAAAGATATGGATCCCTCACTTGCTCTTCGTCATCAATGGCAGGTTGCTAATCAATCTGCGCCAACAAACGATAAAGATTTTATTGTTTTATGTGCTAAGTTATCCCATATCATGGTTCATCAACCGGCAGATGCAGTAAGTAGAATTAACTATCATCAAGGCACTTTAGAAGTGACTTTAAAACCAGGTATAAATATTGATATGGTTAAACAAGACGCGCAAAGCAATCATGTCATTTTAAATAATGTAGGAGGTGGGACATGGCAGATCAAATAATCGAGCGAACAACGCGAGAAACCGTTCGTTTATGGCAGGGGCTAAATGATCGAGAACGTAATCTTCTTTTGTCTCTGTTTTTTCTTTTATGTTGTTTGTTGTATTACTTTATATTAATAGAGCCGGCTCAAAACGGCATTAAACAAACTCAAAAAGAGTTGGTTTTGCAACGTCAATCATTGGCAAATATGCAGTCGATGGCAAAAGAAATTGGTCATTTACATATACAACAGCAAGCTATTTTAAGAGATCCCCGTCAGATTGACGCTTTAATACAAGTAATTGCAAAACAACACGGATTACAGGGGATATCTATATCAAATATCAGTGATGACAAACATCACCGTTGGCAGTTAACCGGTAAAAATATAGCCTTTAGTGATTGGATTGCTTTATTGGAAGAGCTTCATAAAAAAACGCTTTTAGAAGTGGATGTACTAACCGCGACTCGTTCAGTCGAGCCAGGGCAAGTTAGTTTAGTTGCAGAGTTACATGGTTAATGTGCTAAGTCGATATAAATGGCTTGTTATTCTACTTAGCTTAGCTATTGCAATAATTACTTCTGTAGCCAGTGCTCCTGCTAGCTATTGGCAACCCATTATTAAGCGAGCTAGTCATGATCGAGTGCGTTTGGTGAATGTATCAGGCACGCTATGGTCAGGGTCTGGACAGTGGGCGTTTCAAGTGAGTGATACAAATTGGCAACTTTTACCAGGACGTATGCAGTGGGATGAGCGGTTTAGCTTACAGGGTATGAAGTGGGTCATCAGCGATATTGAATATAAAACCTTTAACCGACCATTCAGTGTCTTAATAAACTTAACACGTATAATAGTGAGTGAGGGTACATGTAATTTTCCGGCACAATTATTAGAAGTAGCTGGAGGGCTTGCCCATACGCTAAAACCGATTGGAGAAGTGAGTATTCAATGGCAAGCTATACAATTAAATAATGCTGACTTTCGTATACAAGAACCAGTTAATTTTAGAATCGATTTGAAACAGATGCACTCGGCAATTTCTCCACTTCCTCAGTTAGGATCGTATAAAATTGCAGGTGTATTCTCTGAAGTAGGTGGTCATTATGACGTGACTACTGATACCGGCCCTTTGCTAATCGAAGGGCAAGGGGTTTTAGGTAGTAAAGGAATTCAATTTAATGGTGAAGCGAAAGCTGTTGAAGGGATGGAAGAGCAATTAGGTGGTTTATTGTTATTGATGGGCGAGTTCAATGGGAGAGTGGCTCATCTTCATTTTTAAAGAGTTAATATGCGTTTATTACAACTAAAAAACATCGTGATTCTCTGCTGTGCTATTCAGCCAATTGGTTTTGTACTGGCATCAGGTAGTACTCCTCCTCAAACCCCAACTCAAGCCTTAGCACAAGCGGGTCCAAGTAACGAGGGAGATTTGATTCGTTTAAACTTCACAGATGCAGACATACAAGGTGTGATTAAAGCTGTGGCAGAAGCTGTGAATAAGACAATTCTGATTGACCCAAGAGTAAAAGGGACTATTACTCTGACAAGCGAGCATCCTTTAACTAAAAAGGAGACGTTATCTACTTTGGCTGCAACACTTCGCCTTCAAGGTTATGCGCTTATTGAATCAAGTAATGGATATAAGGTCGTCCCTGAGGCGGATGCTAAACTTCAAGGATCTCAAGTAGCAGTTGATGCAGCAGGAACCGGAGGACAGGTGCAGGTTGCTCCACCAGGGGATCAGTTATTAACTCAGGTATTTCGATTAAAGTATGAATCGGCGAATAACCTCATTCCAGTTCTACGCCCTCTAATTTCGGCAAATAACAGTATTACTGCCTATCCTGCAAACAATACTTTAGTCGTTACAGATTATGCTGAAAACCTGCGCCGTATACAACGTATTATTCAAGCTATTGATACTCCCTTATCCAACGAAGTACAGGTTATACCGATTAAAAATGGTTTAGCTATCGATATTGCACAATTAATTAATAAATTAGGACAAATAAAAGGCGCAAATAATGAGCCCAATTTATCTATAACAGCAACTCCTGATACTAGAACTAATAATATTATTTTAAGAGCCCCCACGTTAACAAGAGCAAATGAGATAAAAGCTTTAATAGAAAAGCTTGATGTAGAAAGCGTAAGACCAGGCAATATTTGGGTTGTTCCTCTGAAAAATGCTGAAGCCATTAAATTAGCTCAAACATTGCGTGGAATCATTTCAATGGATACTAGCGTTTTGAAGGCACCTTCTACACCATCTTTCGCGCCAGGTGGTGGAATGGGTGGAATATCTACGGGAGTTGGTTCTAATGCTACTAGTAGTACTTCTAATGGAGGAGTAACTCCTACTTCTTCAGCGGCCACAAATCCAATGGTTGGAGCCCCAGCAATAGATACAACAGCGAGTTCAGGTGTTGGTACGGGAGGAGGTGGGGCGGGATCTGGGCAATCTGGGACATTACCCGCTGGTATGATTCAAGCTGATCCTACAACCAATTCAATCATTATCACAGCCAATGAACATGTTTATAACAACCTGCGCAATGTGATTGATAAATTAGATTCACGTCGTGCACAAATATATGTGGAGTCAATGATTGTTGAAGTGGCTGATAACAAAGCACAAGAATTTGGCGTTCAATTGCAAGCACTGTTAGGTGGTGGGTCAACCCAAACCTTTGTGGGTACAAACTTTAATGCATCTGTACCTGGTGGCAACATTACCACATTAGGTACCAGTGCAGGAGCTCTAAGTTCATTAGGTGCTACAGCGACCAGTTCAACTGTATTACCTGCTCCAGGAACGAACGTTGGTATATTACATACTTATAACGGTACACCTACTCTTGCCGGATTAGCTCGAGCTGTAAGTACCATAACAGGGGTAAATGTTTTATCAACCCCTAACTTACTTACCCTTGATAATGAAATTGCACAGATCATTATTGCGACCAATGTTCCTTTTGTAACTGGCCAGTATGCTCAGACAACGGGTTTATCAACCGTCGCACCATTTACCACAGTTGATCGACAAGATATTGGTTTGATATTGAAAATAAAACCACAAATCTCTGAAGGGGGGTTGGTGAAATTACAAATATATGAAGAATCTTCGACGATTGATCCTGCAACAACTAATAATGCCTATGGACCTACATATAATAAACGTTCTCTTGAATCAAATGTGCTGGTAGAAGATGGCCAGTTAATTGCTTTAGGAGGTTTATTATCTGATAGTTATCAAGACACAGAAGAGAAAACACCTTTTTTAGGTGATATCCCTATATTAGGAGGGTTGTTTCGCTACGAAGCTAAAACACGCGTTAAAGAGAATCTAATGCTCTTTTTAAGACCATATATTATTCGTGATACAGAGCAAAGTGATAGTGTAACGAATGATCGGTACAACTTAATAAAGGAAGTACGAGATACATTTAAACAGCATGTACGTGTACTATCTAATGAAACTCTAACCCCTTTACCTAAAAGTAATCAGGGTGGTAGTACTTTTATTAATCCTCAAAAGGCGAATGAGACACCAACAGCTATCCCTCTACCGGGCTTAAAGAGTAATGGAGATAAACCTTAATGAGTGAGGTGATCTCTGCTATCGCCGCTACATTGCTGCCTTACAATTTTGCTAAACAGCATCAAGTGTTGGTAGTAGGACAGTCGCAAAATGGACTACTTGTTTGGGTTAATTCTAAGACTTCAAGTCAGGCTATTACTGAAATACAACGCTACTTCAGTGACGTTACTATTCAATTAATTGCAGATGATGTATGGCAACAGGCACTCACTGAGGCTTATAGTAGTTATGCAGGCAGTGAGGCCGCTCAAGTGGTTGGGCAAGCTGAAGAAGAGGTAGATCTTTCGCGTCTGATGCAAGATATTCCTGCAGTGGAAGACATACTTGAATCTCGGGATGATGCACCGATTATTCGTATGATTAATGCATTGTTATCTCAAGCGTCGCGACAGGGGGCTTCAGATATTCATATTGAACCTGGTGAACACACTTCAGTTGTGCGCTTTAGAATCGACGGCACACTACGTGATGTGGTGCGACCCAAAAAGGCTTTACATGCAGCCTTGGTCTCGCGTATTAAAATCATGGCACAGCTTGATATTGCTGAAAAAAGATTACCTCAAGATGGTCGTATTGCATTACGTGTTGCTGGTAAGGCTCTTGATATTCGCGTATCAACTATTCCTACAGGTTTTGGCGAAAGAGCGGTACTAAGATTATTAGATAAAGAAGGTGGAAAGCTTAACTTAACCCATCTTGGTATGGCATCAAACACATTAAATCAGTTTGATCGTTTAATTTTACGCCCCCATGGCATTATCCTCGTGACAGGACCTACTGGTAGTGGAAAAACAACCACTCTCTACGCTGCATTAAGCCGTCTCGATCATCATAGTACTAACATTATGACTGTTGAAGATCCGATTGAGTACAACATTGATGGTATAGGACAAACTCAGGTAAATCCCCGAATAGAGATGACCTTCGCTAAGGCATTAAGAGCTATTTTACGTCAAGACCCTGATGTCATAATGATCGGTGAAATTCGTGATGCAGAAACAGCTCAAATTGCAGTACAAGCAAGTCTTACCGGACATCTTGTATTAGCCACTTTGCATACTAATGATGCAGTGAGCGCTATAACCCGTTTGATTGATATGGGTGTGGAACCCTTTTTATTAGCTAGTTCCTTAATCGGGGTGTTAGGACAACGTTTAGTGAGACGAGCGTGTACTGTTTGCCATGCTGAGATAGATGAATCAAATCATTGTGATCATTGTGGTAAAACAGGCTACTTAGGTAGAACGGGTATTTATGAGTTATTAATACTCGATGATGAATTACGCCGCTTGATTCACCAACAGGCCAGCGAAGACCAAATGAGACAGTATGCTCAAAAGCAAGGTTTGGTGACTTTGAAACAAGATGGACAGCGTTTAGTTGATATGGGTATCACTACACAAGAAGAATTAATTCGTGTTACTGGTAGTGAATAATGCCATTATTTTATTTTACTGGAGTTGACCAAGATGGCACAGAACAGACAGGTAACATTGAGGCTGAAACACTGCGTCATGCAAGAAGCCTACTCAAATCCAGAGGAATACTGACTATTAAAGTGGATGCAGTAGAAGAAAAAAATAAACCCTCTACTGGATTTTCTTTATTTCAAAAAAAACTTTCATCAAGTGACCGTGTTTTACTATTACGTCAATTAGCAAGCCTTCTTAATGCTGGTATTGCTCTTGATGATGCATTAAGTACTTTGGCCCGTGAAACTGAAAAACCATTTGTATCGCAGATTGTATTAGCACTTCGTTCATCAGTGGTATCAGGTTCCACATTAGGTGCAGCCTTAAACGAGCAATCAAGGCATTTTCCAGGGACTTTAATTGCATTAGTTGCAGCGGGAGAGCAGAGTGGTCAACTGGGATGGGTCATGGAAAAGGTGGCTGATTATGCGGAATCGCGCGATCAGTTAACACAAAAAGTCATAATGGCATTCGCTTATCCTGCAATAGTCTCCTTTGTTGCCGTGGGAATTGTTACTTTCTTAATGACTCATGTGGTGCCACAGGTGGTCTCAGTATTTATTCATAATCACCAAACATTACCCCTGTTAACGCGCATTATGATTGCTATTTCCGATTTATTGGTTCACTGGGGATGGTTAATTGTGTTAGTTATCGTATTATTGATTGGGTTTTTAAAACGATTATTATTAAATCCAGTCATGCGTCTTAATTGGGATCAACGGTTACTGACTTTACCTTTGTTAGGTCGATTAATTAGAGGCTACAATACGGAGCGTTTTGCGAGTACGCTCTCTATTTTAGTAACAAGTGGTGTGCCAATTCTAGCGGCATTAATGGGAGCAGCTGACACCCTGACTAATTCTTCATTAAGAGCAAACATCATTGATGCAGCATCAAGAGTACGTGAGGGAAGTGGTTTAGCAAAGGCGCTTGCTGTGTACAATCAATTTCCTCCTGTTTTATTGCAGTTAATTCAATCTGGCGAGAGTACCGGTCAATTATCAGAAATGTTACATCGGGCAGCACAATCTGAGTCTCGGGATTTAGAAAGGCGTTTATTATTAATGACCACTTTGTTAGAACCCTTACTAATTTTATTTATGGGATTGATGGTAGCAACCATCGTGTTAGCGGTCATGATGCCTATTATGGAAATCAATCAGATGATTCATTAAGTTAAGAAAGTTGTTTAATCTTAAAGCATAAGGCAGAATACTGTTTGGCTATAAAAGTAATTTTTATCCCTGGTTGGTTAATTAATTTTTATAAAGTGGTATTTATGTTGAAGAAGTATATTTTGGATAAGTGGATTATTATTTTGGTATTTTCGGTTCTTTTAGCAAGTTGTGGTGGTGGTGGTGGTGGAAGTCCAGCCTCTCCCCCCATAATAAGTGGCGTTGCAGGTGATGGACAAATACAAATTAATTTTACAGCCCTTAATGGAGTTTATTATTGGCTATGGTATACACAATCCTCTCAACCTTTTGATATTAATAATCCTCCTAATGTTCCTCAACAAGGATTCACTACGCTCCTACCACCTTATACAATCGGTAACTTAACTGATGGGTTACCATCAAGCGTCGTCGTTAATGCTCATGCTGGTAATCCTAATGGTCCAGGTGGCCCTCAGTCTAATAATTTAATTCTTACTCCTCGATTGGCTGGATACTCATGGTCATCATGTACCACTAATTGCCCTAACCAAGTTATGAATGCAGTCACTTTTGGAGATGCTTTGGTAGCCACCTCAAATACATCTCTTATCCATGTATATGTTGGTGTTGGAAATAATGCTTCAATTTTTACAAGTGCTGACGGCTTAAATTGGACGCCACAACCAACTAGTGCTACTCAGGCATGTAATCTAGGAAACAATACACTTTATGGTGCCGATTACAATAATGGTACATTTAATGTTGTCGGTGCTAATGGAACAATATGTTTTAATAGTCAATCAGTTGGTAATAATTTATATAACGGATTAACTGATGTATTGGATAGTAATGGGAATTGGGCCCCTCAAAATGCTATTTGGAGTCCCGCAACAACTAAGCCTACTAGTGTTAATAACCAAACTCTTTATGCAGTTGCAGCTGATCAACAATTATATAATTCTTTACAAACGAATAATGTGATTGTTGGTTCAAACGGAACGCTTTTATATAGTGCCGATGGAGCAAATTGGTATGGTGTAACATCTGGAACAACGCAAAATCTTTATGCTTTAAACTTTGTAGGTAATTGTGGGCTACTAACTTACGGCTACCAATGGATTGTTGTTGGAGCAAACGGAACCATTCTTCGCTCAACAGATGCTTCAGGAGCAACTTCTTGGACGCAGTCTTCAGTTAATATACCTACACAAAATAATTTGCGTGGTGTGGCTTGTTCTCCCAATACTTCACCTTATTACATACAAAGTGGAGCTGTTTTTCCGCCTGTAGGGTATACCCCTTTGGTTGTGGCAGTTGGTGATAATGGTACTATATTGACCAGTAGTGATGGTACAACTTGGACAAAACAAACATCAGCTGCTGTTGGCACAGACAATTTAACTAGTGTATATGCTTTTAATCGAAATTTAGAGTTAAGAAACAATAATACGCAGTTTGTTGCAACAGGTGCTTCAGGAAACGTTTATACAAGTATTGATGGGGTTAATTGGACCGCTAATAGTACTGGAGCGTCAACGTTAAATGCAGTTACTACTGCACAAGGAACATCTATTCCTAATGGAGATTTTGGCTATGTTCCCTATATTTATGTTGCAGTAGGTGCGTCAGGACAAGGAGTAAACGCAACTGGTTTTGCAGTTACTTCTCAATAGTACATTTTTAAATGGGATGATCGATTACATGCTGTCCCTTGACAGTAAATATAAATAGTATCTCCTGTAACTTTTATTGTTTTATAAAGATGGTAATTCGGTAGTTCATTAATTGATATCAACATACCTTCTTTCCACTTTACGGGAGGTAATGTTATAAATTGCTTTGGATAGTTTTCTTTATCTAACTCGTTGACTATGTTTAATCCAACTGAACGCCCGTCATTAGTATAAATAGGTAAACCTTCAACTGTCTTTAATAAGTCATGCGCTAATTCAACGTAATTTAAGCCGCGTATTTTTATTTGGTAATATGGATAAATAATAATCCCAAATAAGAGTTTTAATCCTACAACAACAAATAAAAGTCTATTTATCCATTTGTACCAGTTTTCATTCTGCTCCCATAGTAAATATGCGCATACAATTCCGATTAACGGATATAACGCAATCAAATAACGAATATGGCTTTGTGGAGCAAGCCAATAAGGAAGTATGTTGATAATAATTATCCATGACAATCGTTGAATAAAGAGATGATCAATCCGACGTTTGATGATAAGTATAAATAAAGAGAGAGGTACCCAGGGAGAGAGGTTAAGTGCTGTACTAAAAGGAAAAATAATTATTTTTTTCAAGTAACTTACTATTGATTTAGATGCAAAGACCTTTTGTATGACATCCCCCACCATGGATTGACCCATTTGGTGGTGTTGATTCACCACACCAAACCATATCAGTGCAATAGACAGCGGAATGGGGAGAGTCAACCATACAGCGCGAGAAAAATGAAGGCGTTTATTCTTGTGATCCCAAGATAAAATCAACAACGCTGAGTACCAAATGGCAAAAGGAGTAAGAGATTTTGTCAGAAAAGCAGCGCCAATAAATAGGGCGCTCAGTAATAATTTAAAAGATGAATTGTATTTCAGACCATAGACCATCAGTGTGATTGATGCCATAGTAAAAAATCCCAACAAAGGATCTGCATAGGCTAACCAGCCACGATAAAAGAATAAATCTCCGAGAGTTAACGTAATGATGCTGGAGAATAAAATGAATGCTCTATCTTTGATTACTAAACGAGCGAGGAGGCCGGTTAATAGAGCCATCCCTAATGTCGATAGTAAGCTCACTAACCTTGCTGCAATGACGATCTGTTTGAAGCCGGTAAGTGAAGCCACCATACCGATCGCCCAAACAATCATGGGGGGTCTATTATACAATTCACCAAAGGTGGTTTGATGCAGATAATCGTGGCGCATCCACATCTCCATCGCCCCGATGGTATAAACCCCTTCCTCTCCCACTGCATAAAACCACAATGGTGGGATTAGGCTTAATACAGCCAACCCACCTAATAACCAATACAGTTTTAATGAGCTACTTGAATGTGTACTTCCCAACTTTCTTTACCCTTTTAAACGTTTAAGCAAGGCTTGGGTAATCTCTTTGGTGTTGGCATTGCCACCTAAATCTTTGCTACGAACCTTGTCAATGACTAAAACGTCGTGAATAGCTTGTCTTATCTTTACACCAAGATCGTTACGTTGAACATGATCACACATCATCGCAGCGGCAGAGAGTAAAGCCATTGGGTTGGCGATACCTTGTCCAGCAATATCAGGCGCAGAGCCATGAACCGCTTCAAAAATAGCAGCATGTTCACCAATATTAGCTCCCGGAGCAAGTCCTAGGCCACCAACCAAACCGGCGATTTCATCTGAGAGAATATCTCCAAATAAGTTGGTTGTTAAAATGACATCAAATTGAGAGGGGTTCATAACAAGTTGCATAGCACAGGCATCCACAATTCTCTCCTCAACTTGAATTGAATTGCCGTAATCCTTAGCTACTTCTAGAGCTGTTTCTAGAAAAATACCGGTGAGCGCTTTTAAAATATTCGCCTTATGTACAATCGTTATTTTTTTACGGTTATTTTTTACAGCATAATCAAACGCGTAGCGAGCTATACGCCGACTGCCTGCACGGGTATTCACACCTGAGGAAATCGCTGCACCATGTGGATCATTATCAATAGGAATATAATGGTCAAAACCCACATATAATCCCTCAAGGTTTTCTCGAATGAGGACAATATCTATACCTTCATATCGACCACCTGGCATTTGTGTGCTGGCTGGTCTGACATTTGCATATAACTTGAATTCTTCTCTTAAGCGCACGTTAATTGAGCGAAAACCGCCGCCCACCGGAGTGGTTAGAGGACCTTTGAGAGCAAGTCCAGTGCGTCGAATACTCTCCAGCGTGGGTTCAGGCAGTGGGTCAAGATGTTCATTCACTGCAGCCATTCCTGCTATTTGTTTGTCCCACTCAAAAGGAGCGTCAATCTCTTCTAATAAAGTAACTACTGATTCAACAATTTCTGGACCGATACCATCTCCAGGGATAAGTGTTGCTGGAATTTTAGTATGCGCTGCATTCATGATGTCATTCCCTATTGTGTAGAATATTCTGCAATCGTAACGAGTAATTCTTTAACTAATCTTAATTAACTATAAGATTATAGACCTCTAACAATAAAAAAACTTGCATCTATTTGAAAATCCGGTATAGTGCTCGCAAGTAACTCAGTTTACTTAAGTTGTCTCTGACCTCCATATTTCAACCATCGAATTTCTGGTTTGCCGGTTAGTGACATTGACCGGCGGACGTTTCCGCTATGTATCTTGTGCTCTGATGAGATTCGGAGAAGTGAGTATTAATTCTCCTAGGGTGCACTTTTATATTGGAAAATTGATTGTGAATGAAAAAACCACTGAAATAACTTTTAATGACTTACCTTTGGATGAGCGTATCACGCGCGCAGTGCTTGAGGCGGGTTATACCGTACCCACTCCAGTACAAGCCCAATCTATCCCAATCTTACTAGATGGCTCTGATTTATTGGTGACCTCACGTACAGGGTCTGGTAAAACAGCGGCATTTATGCTGCCTGCCTTACATAAACTCTCGACAACACAAGGAGCGGGACGTGGCCCAAGATTATTGGTCTTATCTCCCACACGTGAATTAGCCACTCAGATCACTGAGGCTGCTAAAAAATACGGTAAATATTTAAAACAAGTACGTATTGTGTCCATTTTAGGTGGTACCTCCTATCAAGTACAAAACCGTATGTTGTCAAAACCTTATGAAATATTAGTGGCAACACCAGGACGCTTAATAGATCAGATGAATCAAGGGCGCATTGATTTATCACAAGTTGAGATGCTCGTGTTAGATGAAGCTGATCGTATGCTTGATATGGGTTTTATTGATGATGTTGAAAAGATTGCCAGTGCCGTATCTGAAAATCGTCAGACCTTGCTCTTCTCAGCAACCATGGATCGCGAGATTTTACGCTTAGCTAACCAATTGCTTACCAATCCTGTGCGCATTGAAGCCACGGAATTACATGCTTCTCATGAAAATATTGAACAACGTTTACATTATGTAGATGATTTAGCACATAAAAACCGTTTATTAGCGCATTTACTTACAGACACAGAAGTGAATCAAGCGATTGTTTTTACGGCCACTAAACGCGATGCTGATTTATTAGCCAGTGATTTAGCGGGTATGGGGCATCGTGCTGCAGCGTTACATGGCGATATGCATCAAGGCGCGAGAAATAGAACGTTAGATGGATTAAGACATGGACGTTTTCGTGTATTGGTAGCCACTGATGTTGCTGCTAGAGGGATTGATGTTCCTGGTATTTCACATGTGATCAATTATGATTTACCTAAAATGGCTGAAGATTATGTTCACCGTATTGGTAGAACAGGACGAGCAGGTAAAAAAGGGACTGCTATTTCTTTAGCAGGTAGTCGCGATCTTATGCATCTTAAAAAGATTGAACGCTTTACGGGTAAATCGATTAATGTACTGACCATTCCTGGTTTTGAGCCAAAGCGCCCAATTAAACCTGCGAAAAGTAAACCACAAGGTCAGGGTCAGCGTCATGGACATGGTGCAGGTGGAGGCGGACGTTCTTTTGGTTTTAATAAGAATGAAGGTCAACCACGCCATTCTCAGAAACGTCGTTTCGATGGTGATAAGCCAGCTTTCTTACAGGATGAACGTCCACGTTTTGAAGGGGTTGCTCGCCCACGTACAGGTGCTGATGGTGTTGCTCGCCCACGTGTAGCTCATGATGGTGTATCTCGTTCGCGTTCTGATGGAGTAGGTCGTCCCCGCGCCGACGGACTAGGTCGTCCTCGTACAGATGGTGTGGCTCGTCCTCGTACAGAAGGTGCGCGACGCAGTAAACCCATGTTTGGTGATCAAGCACCACTTCATACTCAATCACGTTTTTTTCCTGATGGAGCAAAACAGCAAGACGGTTTTACAAGACGTCCGCGTTCACAGAATCAGAGCCAAGGGCAGGGACGCAAGCGTTGGAGTGACTCGTAATCTATGGGTTTGGAGTTAATCAAACAACACACAAACACCCCTCGAGTGACAGCTTTGCGGGGTGTTTTTTTATTGTTGATTCTCATACTGACTTGGGTTGCTATGACCCGCTTACCTTTATTTGATGAGGATGAAGGGGAGTATGCTGAAGTGGCAGTTGAGATGGCACATAGCCATGATTTTATTACGCCAACACTTAATGGCTCACCTTTCTATGAAAAACCGATTCTTGCCTTTTGGCTGGAAGCTCCTTTAGTTAATGTCTTTGGGGCCCATCCTTGGGTATTTCGTTTACCCTCTGAAATTGCGTGTTTATTGTGGCTTTGGATAATCATGCGTTTTTCTCGAGAGTTCTTACACACTAATACTGGGCAATTGGCTCAGCTCTTTTGTGCTTCCTCTTTAGGGGTGGTGGTCTCAGCCCAAGCAGCTGCCATGGATGGGGTACTTAGTGCTTTAATAGCTGCTGCCTTGTTTGATATATATCGTTATTTTAAAACAGAGCGTAGTAAGCTTATCCCACGCGTTTACTTATGGATGGCGTTAGGGTTTTTAGCCAAAGGACCTATTGCTGTTGTGATCCCATTATTGGGTAGTTTTCTGTTTTTCTTAACTGAAAAAAAACTCTCACTATGGTTTCGTGCACTTTTATATTGGCCTGCATGGGTACTATTTTTAGTGATTACCCTTCCTTGGTATGTGATGCAGTACCATTTAATGGGTCAGGCATTCATTGATTACTTTTTACTTCGTGAAAATGTAGGGCGTTTGATAGGCAGTCTTCAGGGACATACGGGACATTGGTGGTATTACTTTCCTGTACTGCTTTTTATTGCCCTTCCACATACCCCTTTACTATTTAGAGGGTTGTTTAAAGGGGTAGATGAGAGAAACAAAGATCCTTTACTGCGTTTTTTACTCATTTGGTTTGTCAGTGTATTCATCATTTTTAGTATTGCACAAACCAAGTTACCCCATTATTTATTGGTTGGATTGACGCCTCTTTTTTTATTGATGGGAATCTATATCAACTCTTTAAAAAATCCACTTTGGTGGGGAGGGATAGCAGTTATTGAGTGGCTATTACTGATCATTCTCCCCAGTAAAATAGAGACGATGAAGCCACAACTTCATCATGACTATATCGTTGCTATGTTATCAAGAACCAATGATGTATTTGATAAAGAGTATTATGTATGGTTGATAAGTATTATTACAGTAACGGTTCTGTTAGTGGTGTTATTGCGCTTTGTTTTTACTTACACTGTTATTGAGTCAACAAGATTATCTGTGACGCTTTCCAATCATGTGTTGTTGTTATACTTAATCCTTCCTACCATTGCTAATTTACAGCAACAACCGGTTATCGATCTGGCTCGTTATGCAAAACAATTTAATCAACCAATCGTTGCAGATAATCGCATGCCAAGTTTTGCTGTTATGTTAGGTCAGCCTACTCAAAACCGTCATGCAAAACAAGGTGACATTGTATTTTTACGTGTAGATCAATTAAGCGATTATCCTAACCATCAGATCCTAAAACGTGAAGGTGGATTGGTGTTATTAAGGGTAAATTAAAATGGCTTTGTCTTATTCCTATAAACTAAATAAACAGCATGTACTGTTTCCCATTCTATCGGCAGCTGTATTATTAGTATCAATTTTTGCTTTGTCATTGAATCGTGATTTGTTTGTATTTTTGCATCATTGGTTAAGGCAAATTCATTTGGATGTGGTTTGGGAAGCCTTAACTTTTTTTGGTGATGCAGGTGTTACCCCACTCATTATGATTTGGTTTATTGCACGACGACCCGATTTGGTTTGGGCGACGTTGTGGGCAAGTTTACTGGCTTATTTTGTATCTCATGGTCTAAAACCCTTAGTCAATGAATTGCGCCCGCCCGCAGTATTAGAGCATCTTGATGTATTAGGGCCTTATTTGAAATACAGTTCGTTTCCATCAGGGCATGCAACAACTATATTTACCTGTATTGGGCTACTCACATTGGGTATCCCAACACGTGGCGTAACAACATGGCTCTTATGGATAATAGGGATTACAGTGGCTTTATCTCGTATTGCCGTAGGGGTTCATTGGCCCATTGATGTATTAGCAGGGCTCATGATTGGTTGGCTAAGTGCTAGTTGTGGGTTGTGGCTAGCCAGTCGTTATCACAGCGACTCTAGAGGCTATTATTGGATCCCTTTGGTTGTATTATTAGCATTGGTGTTATTTAATCTTTTTGGAGAGCCATATGGGTTTAAAAGCCTGTGGCTATTACAAAAAGTAATAGCCTTATTAACCGGCTTATTGTGGTTTAAATTTACACTAAATTGGTATCGTTCTAAATACTTGTCACAATCACCAAATTAAATACTGGGTTTAGTCTCAAAAAATTGGCAAGTTGAGTTTATTTAAGTTATAATGGCATGCTTGAATGGTTAGGAATTCCTCTGGTTCCTTATTCTAAGTCCCCATCGTCTAGAGGCCTAGGACATCGCCCTTTCACGGCGGTAACCGGGGTTCGAATCCCCGTGGGGACGCCATCTACTCTTCGTAATGATCAACTACTATCAAGTTGTAATTAAATCCATATGACTAATTTCGAACTTTTCCCAGGTTATGTAGAAAAGGTCTTTTCCTATGAGTCGTCCACAGGAAAGGTAGATATATCTTATTTAATGGGTGGTGAAGGGCCTCCATTGTTATTACTTCACGGCTTCCCGCAAACCAAAGCGATTTGGCATCAAGTGGCCCCCCATTTATTAGCGCATTTTAGTGTCATTATTCCAGACTTAAGGGGCTATGGAAGTTCATCGTCTGTCCCGAGTGATGCCTCCCACCTTGCTTATTCTAAAAGAGCGATGGCAGAGGACCAAATTGCTTTAATGGCTCATCTTGGTTATCGCACTTTCTCAGTATGCGGACATGATAGGGGAGGAAGAGTGGCTCATCGTCTAGCACTTGATCATCCTGCTGCGGTTGAACGACTGATGGTGTTAGATATTTCTCCAACTTATACCATGTATGCGAAGACCAATAAACAGTTCGCCACGGGCTATTGGCATTGGTTTTTTTTGATCCAACCTTACCCAGTGCCAGAGACCTTCATCAATAGCAAACCCGAATTCTGGTTACATCAACATATGGATCGAGCAGGGGGGGTAGGTATTTTTGATCCACGTTGTTGGCAGGAGTATCTAGCATGTATTAACAACCCGGCCATTATCCATGCCATGTGTGAGGATTATCGAGCAGCAGCGAGTATTGACCTTACCCATGATCAAGTTAATTTAGACCAAAACGTAAAATTGACTCAACCTTTAAGAGTGCTATGGGGTGATAAAGGTATTATAGAGACTTGTTTTGATCCCATTACTGATTGGAAAAACTGTTCGCATAAAGAGGTAACTGGCCGCGCTCTTCATTGTGGTCACTATATTCCAGAAGAAAACCCTGAAGAGGTAGTGGCAGAAATCTTATCGTTTTTTAAGTAACGTTTGCTGGTTATTATTTTTTTGTCTTATCTGTTAAAGTTATACAGTTTTTAAAAAAGATAAATCATTATGGACTCTTCGATATTATTTTTTGCTGGTGGTATTGTTATTGGTTTAATTTTATTCTTTGTCTTGGTTGCTCTAGGAGTGATTGATCGTTGGTTAAAATTGAAACGCTAGTGATTAGGGGATAATTGTGAATAAACAATGGGTATTTTATATTGGTTTTTTTATATTAGCGCTCAATCTTGCTATGGTTGCTTTTTTTATCTCTCCAGAATTATGGGTAATCAGATCCATAATCGGAGCGCTATCAGCTGCTTGTTGGTTCATGGTGTATAAATTTAGACCAAGATAAATTCAATTTATTGAGTTGATCAAATCACAGCAAATAGTGGCATTTGTGAGATAATAAGGGTTCTAATTATTTTTTGGTTGAGTGATTGCATGAGGTTACTAACTAATACACTTAAAACACCACTCCTATCTTGTTTAGCGTTTTCCCTTTTTTGTATGGGTAGCGCGAGAGCTGAAAATCTTCTCGATGCTTATCAAGCGGCCTTTGATTCTAATCCTCAGTTGGCGCAAGCTAAGCACCAACTAGAAGCCAATAAAGAGTTAAGACCACTAGCTAATTCAGCTTATTTACCACACGTTAACGCCGGTGCTGATGCTGGACGCAATCGATCTTATATCAGTCCTCTTGTTGCAGGTGGCAGTGCCACTCAAGGCGTATTCCCAACGGATGCTTACAGTGTGACTTTAAGTCAGGCTATTTTTAATGGTCAGGCACTGGCTGCCATGGGGCAAGCAGATGATTTAATTAAAGCCAGTGAACAGCAGTATTTAAGTGCTCAGCAGGTGTTAGTCAGACAAGTTACGATTGCCTACTTTGGGATTTTACAAGCTCAAGCGCAATTAAAAGTAGCAGATGAAGCAGAAAAATTACTGCGAAATATAAAAGAGCAAGCCGAAGAAAATTTACGTGTTGGTACAGGTGACATTATTTCGGTGAATGAAGCCAAAGCTCGTTGGCAAAGTGCTTTGGCAGATCAAATTAATGCGCGTAACAGGTTATCTATTTCTTATAGTCAGTTACAACGATTAACCCATCAATCCGCAATTAAAAGTGTTGCCGACTTAAAAGACTTTACCCCACTGGGTCCAAGTCCTGATGACATGGAGCAGTGGGTCAACCAGGCCTTAGCCAACCAACCCTTAATTCATCAAGCAGAAGAGCAGGTTAAGGCTGCACAAGCACAAGAGGAAATAAATCGACGAGCTCGTTGGCCTGTGGTTACTTTAAATGGAATAGGCACCCATATTAGAGGCCAGATCTTTCCTGATTTAACCACTAACCAAGCAGGTGCTATTTTAAGTTTAAGTATTCCTCTCATTGATGGCGGTCAGATTTCTGCTCAAGTGGGTCAAGCACATAGTCTAGAGAGAGCTCAGGAAGATCAGTTAAACAACGTTAAAGATCAAGTCACCTTAGATACCCGACAAGCTTTTCTTGATTTAAAAAACAGTGTGGCAAGCTATGATGCAGCAAAAGCAACGCTTGAGTCTGCAAAGTTGTCTTTAGAAGGAACACGGGCTGGCTTTGGTATCGGGACACGATCAATGATTGACTTATTGACCACAGCCACGGATTATATTCAAGCAGAATCATCTTATTTTAATGCACGTTATCAGCAGATCTTGTCACGTATTGAACTTAAATTTGCAGTGGGTATCCTAAATGATCAAGATATTAGTGCAATAAACCAAATGTTGTCTGATCAGCATTCTTAATAAAAGTTGATTCACAGCCAATATGAGGGTGTGATTGGTCCATAAAAATTGAACAGAGGAGTCAGATTATGAATAGATTATCTCAGTACGCTCTTGTTATTGTTGGCACTTTATGGGTAGTTAGTTTTGCTGAAGCAGCCTCTAACCCTGACTTGGAAGCAAAAATTAAAGAAGGTCATCAGTTATTTACAACAGCCACATTTCAGGGAAATGGTCGTGTATGTGAAACCTGTCATGTGGCCGGTGGACGCACTCAAGGTCACCTACCAAATGGTAAACCTATGCCCAGTTTAATGAATGCTGCTGCAGTTTTTCCGCGTGTCAGACAAGGACACATCACTACTTTAGAAGATCAAATTCGTAAATGTGTGGGGGGCGCCATTGAAGGGACGCCGCCAGCATACGGTAGCGAGGAACTTGGCGCCTTGAGTGTGTACCTGACCTCCCTGTCACAAGGTAAAGCAATTGAACTTGGAGGTACTCCTCAGTGAGGTTGTGTGGGGGGCTGATGCAATTGTGTAATCGGTCCCGCCTTTAACAGTTGACTAGGTAGGCTACGCCCCATGAGTTGACTTAAATGTTGTGCAGCATTGAGTAGTTTATCTAAATTCAACCCCGTGTCGTAGCCCATTAGTTCTAACATATGAACCACTTCTTCTGTGGTGATATTGCCCGTGGCTCCTGGCGCATAAGGACAGCCACCTAATCCCCCAAGTGAAGCGTCAAAAGAGCGAATTCCTGCTTGTATCCCTGCCAAAACATTAGCCAATCCCATACCACGTGTATTGTGAAAATGTAGAGTGGTGACACCGTTGAATAACTCTTGTGCACGCTGACTCAAGGAAGTAACTAAACTAGGGTAAGCCATTCCCGTTGTATCACAGAGGCTAATACCCCATACGTTTAATTGAGCAAAGCGCTGAATCCATTGGCTCACAGAGTGCTCACTTATAGTCCCTTCTATGGGGCAACCAAAACTTGTCGACAAAGAAACATTAACGCGAATATGATGTCGATGGGCAAGCTCAATGACTTCACTTAACGTGGCAAAAGACTCATCGCAACTCATGCGTAAATTAGCTCGATTATGGCTTTCACTGACACTCATTACCAGATTAAACAAATCCATTTGGCACTCTATAGCGCGTTGAGCTCCTCTTAAATTGGGAATAAGCGCGCTATAGGTGACCTCAGGGTGTCGTTTGATAGCACTCATCACTTCCTCTGCATCGCGTAACATGGGGATGGCTTTAGGACTCGTGAAAGAGGTTACTTCAATGACACTGTAACCGCATTGTGACAGTTCATTGATCAGATTGATTTTGTCTTCGGTGGGAACAAAGTCTTTTTCTGACTGAAAACCATCGCGTGTTACCACTTCATTGATGGCGATTTTTTCCTTCATTGAATAATTCCTTTGTCTTTTAGAGCATCAATGGTGTGCTCATCCAAGCCTAATTGTTGGAGTACAACTTGGGTGTGCTCACCCAGTAGCGGTGCCCTATGACGGATTGAACCAGGTGTTCTTGAGAGTTTAGGGATTACACCGGGGACGTCCACAGTGAGTCCATTGGCTGTTGTGACAGTCTCAATCATCTCTCTGGCACGATAGTGTGGGTCATCACTGATATCTTTAATGGTATAAATTTTACCCGCCGGTACGGAAGCGTGAGCGAGGGTTTGGAGTACTTCTTCAATAGGATGGCGTTGCGTCCAGGCACTGATGGCTTGATCAATTCGTTCAGCGTGCAGGGATCGTCCTTTATTACTCGCAAGTTCTGGGTCAGCAGCCAAATCCTCTCGCCCAATCGCGCGCATTAGACGTTGATAAATACTGTCACCATTACCAGCGATTAATACATAGCCATTTAAACAAGGGTAGGCATTGCTGGGCGTAATACCAGGCAATGCACTTCCTGCCGGGCCTCTGATCGCACCAAATGCACTGAACTCAGGAAGCAGGCTTTCAGTACAATTAAATACGGCTTCATAGAGTGCCATGTCAATGACCTGTCCTTGGCCACCATTTTTTTCACGCTCAAATAGAGCTGCTAAGACTCCGATACTGCCCTGTAAAGCTGCGAGTGTATCGCCAATACTCAATCCCACTCGTACAGGGACTTCTCCTGGCTGCCCAGTTAAGTGACGCAGTCCCCCCATGGCTTCGCCAATTGCGCCAAACCCAGGTAAGTCTCGATAGGGGCCGGTTTGGCCATAACCGGAGATTCTTAACATGATTAAACCAGGATTGTCTCGAGAGAGATTGTCGTATGACATACCCCAGGATTCAAGGGTACCCGGTCGAAAATTCTCAATCAGAATATCTGCTTCTATGGCTAACCGATAGGCCAATTGTTGACCTTCTGGTTGACGTAAATCAATAGCCACACTCTGTTTATTACGCGATTGTACCTCCCACCAGACCGAGGTTCCCTCATGGAGAAGTCGCCATTGTCTCAAGGGATCGCCTTTTTCCGGTGGTTCGATTTTAATGACTTCTGCGCCGAGATCTCCGAGTGTTTTAGCGCTAAAGGGGCCGGCGATGAGTTGTCCCATTTCCAGCACGCGAATTCCCGAGAGGGGTCCTGTATTTTTTGACATAAGGCAATTAAGTAGAAATTTGAGAATAGTTATTTATTGCAGTTAATGCTAACCTAAAAATGATTTTTTGTGACAATCTCTATAATTTAAAATATTTATTTAAGCTTCAAGTGAGGAGAGTTGAGTATGACACAGTCCAATTGGCGCGAGGGACTTACTGCTAAACATTGGCAAATATTATTAGGTAGCTTTTTAGGATGGGTCTTTGATGGTTATGAGGCCTTTGCCCTCATTGTCGTGATTCCAATGTTACTTAAATCATTGTTACCTGCTCAGCTACTCCCTTTAGGTCCTTTATACGCCGGTACCGTGATTGGTATTACTTTGCTTGGGTGGGGGATTGGTGGGTTAGTGGGAGGGATCTTAGCTGATTACCTAGGGCGTCGTCGCATTATGCTTTGGTCTGTATTCTTATACGCCTTATTCTCTGGCTTAACGGCATTGGTACAGAATTTCTATCAATTGGATGGGTTACGTTTTTTAACTGGCTTAGCAATGGGCAGTGAGTGGGCAACTGGTATTTCGTTGGTTGCGGAGACCTGGCCCAATCGAGCACGTCCTATTGGGGCAGGATTCTTACAGTCAGGCTTTGGTTGGGGGACATTACTTGCTGCTGCGGTATGGTATGGCTTGTCGTCAACTCACCCACTGGATGGTGAGAGTTGGCGTTTGATGTTTGTGGTGGGAGCGATCCCTGCTTTATTTGTCTTATATTTACGTCGTAATTTAGACGAATCAGAGAAGTGGAAGGCCGCAATTCTCTCGAAACGTTGGGGAGCTACGGGTTCAACTCAAGTGGATTCAGGTAAACGGCCCTTTACGCTGTTTCAGTTGTTTCGTGAAAAAGAAGCACTGCGTCGAACAGTGATCACGTTTTTATTATCTCTTGCTACTACTACAGGTTGGTGGGCAATATCAAGTTTATTACCCCGTTACACCGTGTCTTTGGCCAAAGCGGCGGGTCTTAGTAATCCTGCAGAATGGGGGGCTCGCTCAGGCTTGTATTACACCATAGGAGCTGTGGTGGCTTATCTTATTGCTGGTTTTGTTATAGATAAACTAGGTAGACGGCGTTTTCTGTTTGTCACTTATTTGGGCTCGCTGATTATTACCTGGATTTGTTATGGTTGGGTGCGTGATCCACAATGGTTACTTTGGCTCACGCCATTAAACGGTTTCTTTACTCTGGGTTGCGCTTATGTATGGATGGCTATTTATCCACCTGAGTTATTTGCAACCAGCGTTCGTGCCACGGCAGCGAGTGTCATATTTAATGGTGCTAGGATTGTAGCTTGGGTCTTTCCGGTATTAGCTGGCAGCATTATTCAGTCATTTGGTAGCTTGTCTATGGCGGCTTTAATCATCAGTTTAATCTATGTGTTAGGGTTATTTTTACCTTGGCTGCTACCTGAAACCACGCATAAACAACTACCTGAATAAGATGTTTTTACAATTTGATACAATATATGTGTTCGGTAAAATTAATAATAATGTTTAGACTATAAAAGAATTAAATAATAATCATATTTGTTTTAACAAGTTTAATAATTTAAAAATAAATCAATTGAATAATGAGAGAGAGGAGAATTTCAATGAGTCAATTTGATCAAATAAAAGCACGTCGTCATTTTCTAAAGGTCGGTGCAACTTTAACGGGTGCAAGTGCGTTCTCTCCTTTTATGGCGTTAACCGCTTTTGGAGCTGAAGCACCAGTGGGTAATTATCCAGCTGGCTCAAAGGGTGATTCAGTATTCGTTGGGATTTGTACTCCAAGAACGGGTACGTATGCAGCCGTTGGTGAAGACGAAATCAAAGGGTATATGCTCGCTATAGAACACATTAATGCGGGCGATTCAATACTCAAAAAGTTTTCCCCACATCTTAAAAAAGGGGTGTTGGGTAAAAAAATTAAATATGGTATAGCAGATAGTCAGGCTAAGCCTAATACGGCAGTTCAAGCGCAAACTAGATTTATAACAGAAAATAAAGCCATGATGGTAACAGGATGTGCCTCCAGTGCTGTTGCTGTGGCGATCAATAAATTAGCACAAAGTAAAAAAGTAATTTATCTGCCAGCTATTTCTGGATCTAACGATACTACAGGTAAAGACTGTACACGTTACTCTTTTCGCGAGTGTTTTTATGGTGAGACAGCGGCAAGAGCTATTGCCCCTGTATTAGTTAAGGCACTTGGCAAAAACAAGAAAATTGCTTTTTTAACTCCCGATTACACATATGGTCACACAGTAAGGCAATCTACCCAAGATGCTTTAGCAACTCTTGGTGGATGGACTGTTGCTACTAATCAGCTTTCACCATTAGGTACTACAGATTTTTCAACATACCTGTTAAATGTGGCTAATTCAGGTGCCGATGTGGTTATTAACATTAATTTTGGCCGTGATGCAGTGTTATCTACTACTCAAGCAAAACAATTTGGAGTGTTGGATAAAATGACATTAGCTATCCCTTATTTAACCCCGTTCCTTGCTAAGGAAGTAGGGTCAGATATTATGGATGGGGTTTACGCTGGTACAGATTACTGGTGGACTTTAGAAGATAAATTTGACACGGCTAAAGCATTTAACGATGCATTCTTTAAAAAGTACCACTACATGCCAGAGTGGGGCGCTAATGCTGCTTATCTACAAATACTAATGTGGGCTGACGCAATTGAACGCGCAGGCACATTTTATCCACCATCAGTGATCAAAGCTTACGAACAAGGTGTTGTATTTAATTCAACTGTAGGACCTGTTCATTTTAGAGGTGAAGACCATCAATTGGTTCGTCCGGTTATTGTAGTGAAGGGTAAAAAAACTTCAGCAATGAAAAACAAAGACGATTTCTATGACGTTGTAGAAATTGTTGATGGCGGACCCATAATGCAAAAACCTGATGCATTTGGTTGTAAGTTAGGTAGCTATACCTAATTTTATTGCAAGCTCAATGGAGCGACTTCACAATAGTTGAATTGCATAGACCATCTCTTTTATGAAGAGTTGGTCTATGCTGTTAAAGTGAGGGTCGTATCAATTAAATAATAAATTCTAATAAAGGTTGATTGTGATAAGTTGGTCAAACTTCATTTCTCAATGCATTAATGGTGTTGTATTAGGGGCGCTGTTAGCGTTAATATCCTCCGGTTTAACAATTATTTATGGCACCCTCGGGGTTCTTAATTTAGCTCATGGTGCATTATTTATGCTCGGTGGTTATGCGGGCTGGTATACCTATGAACATACACAGTCTTATTTTTTGTCAATTGTCTTAGGTGCGTTATTTGTACTTCTGGTTGGCATTATTATTGAGCGAGTCTTAATTCGATTTTTTTATTCTAGAACTGATGAAGAACAAATTTTAGTTACCTTTGGCTTAGGTATAGTTATTGTTGAAATAATCCGTTTGGTATTCGGCTCTTTATCTGAAAGTATTCCCATTCCTCATTGGGCGCAGGGTATTACCTCCTTGGGTTTTATGTTTTATCCAACATACCGACTTGTTGTAGTTGGAATAGTTGCACTTGCTTTATTCTCTCTTTGGCTTATTTTATATCGCACCAAT
Source organism: Pseudomonadota bacterium (assembly GCA_021811145.1). Classification (GTDB taxonomy): domain Bacteria; phylum Pseudomonadota; class Gammaproteobacteria; order Burkholderiales; family Ferrovaceae; genus PN-J185. Next base: position 103,644 of record JAJZPN010000001.1, on the reverse strand, counting down.
TTGGGAATGATTGTTCGTGCGGGAATTGAAGACTCTGAAATGGTTGATATGTTGGGTATTAACGTTTATCGGGTTTTTATGGTGGTTTTCGGTGTTGGTGCTATGGCAGCAGGTTTTGCTGGAGTAGTGAATGTTCCTGTAACACCAATCACCCCAGATGTCGGAGAGGATATTCTGGTTGAAACCTTTGTGGTGATAGTTATAGGTGGGGTAGGCTCCTTTCCAGGGGCGATTTTAGGCGGTCTCATAGCAGGTGAAATATTGTCAATTACATCCATGTTTAATCCTGCTTACTCACAGGTCATGCTATTTGTTGTCATGACTATTGTTTTGTTTACTCGCCCTTATGGCTTACTTGGATCAAAAGGTCGTTCTTAACATGTCTCGTTTAGAAAAATCAATAATTAAACGTTTATTACCAGATTTATGGGTCTTAATAAGTTTGGTTTTAGCCCCCGTTATTTTACCTCACTTGGGATTTTCTCAAGATGTAATGAACCGTATTTTAGTTTATGGTTTATTAGGTATTGGTTTTGATTTACTCTTTGGTTATACAGGTTTACTTTCTTTTGGCCAGGCGGCATTTTTTGGTACAGGTGGATTTGTTACTGCTTATTTACTAACAAATTCTTTTACAAGTTCAATAGCTTTGGCATTAATTGCTGGAGTAGTTGTATCAGCAATAGTAGGGTTTTTAGTTGGATTAGTAGCATTAAGACGCACTGGCATCTACTTTGCTATGATTACTGTAGCTATTGGTGAGGTGTTTTATTTTTTAGAAAATTCCCCGTTAGCTAATTACACAGGGGGAGAGAATGGATTACCAGGAGTCCCTTCTCCAAACTTTAGTATTGGAAACTTTGTTTTTCAGGCTAACCAAGGTTGGAATATGTACATATTCCTGGCAATTTGTTTTTTAATTGGTATCGTTATTGCCAGACGGATTATACATTCTCCTGTTGGTCATATACTCGTTGCCATACGTGATAATCCTTTACGTGCCGCAGCAGTTGGGCACCGTATTCAAAGCTATAAACAATTAATTTTTGTTATCGCTGCATGTTATGCCGGTTTTGCTGGTGGATTATTGGGAATACTTCAAGGGTATATGCCTCCAGATGCATTTTCTTTTGATACGTCTGGTCAATTGGTCATGCAAACAGTGATTGGTGGAGTTGGAACTTTGTTGGGTCCAATGGTAGGAGCTAGTATATGGTTATATTTGCGTGATTTTTTTCAAAGTACTTTAGGGCTTGGAGCGAGCTGGAAGCTTGCTTTAGGTTTAGTGTTTATGTTGTTGGTTATTTTCTTAAGAAAGGGGGTAATCGGTGGTTTTGTTGATTTAAATCACCTTTTACACCATAAAAGAAAAAAACATCTTGAGTCAGACCCAAATCCCGATACAGAAGTAACACTTGAATCTTTAGTAAGTGAAATCAAGCCATCAAAAATACATGACATAAATGATATTGTTCTAGAGGTTAAAGGACTGTCAAAACGTTATGGTGGTCTATTGGCAAATAGTGACATTAATTTTTCTGTTCATCGAGGTGAGTTAAGAGGAATTATTGGTCCTAATGGCGCAGGGAAAAGTACTTTTTTCAAGATGTTGACTTGTGAAGTACATCCAACATCAGGATCAATTAAATTTGAGGGGAGAGATATCACTGGTTTTAGTGTGACTGATGTATGTCAATTGGGTTTAACAAAAAGTTATCAGGTAAATCAGTTGTTTAACCAACTAACGGTCACAGAAAACGTATTAATTGCCGTACTTGCTAAAGAACAAGGATCTTTTAAACCAGATCTATTTCATAACGCAAGTCATGATAAAAGATTACACGATATGGTTGACCATACCTTATCGTTGGTTCATTTAACTAATCGTAAAAATCATCCCGTTTCAGAATTGGCTTATGGTGAAAAACGCCGTTTAGAGATTGGTTTGGCATTGGCCACTTCTCCGTCTTTGTTATTACTTGATGAGCCTCTTGCTGGAATGAGTCCTAAAGAGAGGGTTGAAACAGTCCGTTTGTTAAAGGCAATTGGACAAGATAGAACTTTGATTGTGATCGATCATGATATGGATGCAATATTTGAATTAGCAGAGAAAATTACTGTGTTGCGTGAAGGTAAGATTTTAGTAGAAGGTACTCCTGCTGAAATTCGTAATAACGCACAAGTACAGGAAGCCTATTTAGGTGGGATGGAAGAATAATGAGCTTACTCAATGTTAAAGAATTAAACAGTTATTACGGTGACTCACACATTCTTTTCGATTTAGATTTTCATGTGGAAAAAAATGAAGTCATTGCCTTAATTGGTAGAAATGGAGCAGGAAAAAGTACTACCTTAAATAGTTTAATCGGTTTAGTGAAGCCTAGGTCAGGGTCGATTATTCTGGATGGTAAAGAATATTTAGGTCAAGCTCCCCATGTTATAGCCAGAGCGGGTATGCAATTAGTTCATGAGGATAGACGTATTTTTGGTAGTCTAAACGTTGAAGATAATATTATTTTAGCGGGTTTGTCGGAGCCTAAACGTTGGCCTCTTGAGAAAATTTATGAGATTTTTCCACGTTTAAAAGAAAGACGTTTAAGTTCAGGAACTGATCTCTCTGGAGGAGAGCAGCAAATGTTAGCTATTGCTCGGGCATTGGTTAGAGACCCGAAACTTATTTTACTTGATGAACCATTTGAAGGATTGGCACCTGTAATTGTTCAAGATCTTGTTCGCGTATGCAGACAATTAGCTGATGAAGGAAGAACTATTATTCTAGTAGAACAGAATATTCCCGCTACATTAAATTTGGCAAGTCGTGCATATATAGTAAATAATGGGCACATTGTACATGAGGATAGCACAGCATCTATTAAAGCTAACCCATCAGTTTTACAACGTTATTTAGGTGTGTAATTTTATTTGTTTTTAATTGCGTGAACCGATTATCAGTTCACGCATTATCTGATTAACCAGGTACAGTGTTAGCGATTAATCAGGCGTAGCGCTGATTTTATGTATAGCTAGATCAGCCCCCATATATTCTTCTTCTTGATCAAGGCGAATGCCTACTATTCGTTTAAGCAGACCATAAACCACGCTACCACCAATCAGAGCAATGACAATCCCTAATAGAGTGCCAATCATTTGACTCATGATTGAAACGCCTCCAAGACCTCCTAATGCGGGAAGGCCAAAGATCCCTGCGGCAATTCCGCCCCACGTACCGCATAGTCCATGAAGTGGCCAGACACCGAGTACATCGTCGATTTTCCAGCGATTTTGTACCTGGGTGAACATCACCACAAAAAGAATACCGGCCACACCACCCACCACCAGTGCACCTAATGGATGCATTACATCAGAACCCGCACACACTGCAACGAGTCCCGCTAACGGGCCGTTATAAACAAAACCAGGGTCATTGCGTCCTATCCACCATGCAGTGAGTGTTCCTCCAACCATGGCCATGAGTGAATTAAGAGCCACTAGGCCATTAACTTTATCTAAGGTTTGTGCACTCATCACATTAAAACCAAACCAACCAATAGCTAGAATCCAGGCGCCTAAGGCGAGAAAGGGGATGTTTGAGGGAGGGTGAGCGGTAATCAGTCCATCACGCGTGTAGCGGCCATGGCGCGCTCCCAAGAGTAATACGGCAGGTAGAGCAATCCAGCCTCCCACCGCATGAACCACAACGGATCCTGCAAAGTCATGGAAAGCAAAACCAAAATGGCTGGTTAACCAATCTTGAACGCCATAATGATTATTCCAAGCAATCCCCTCAAAGAAAGGATAAATGAAACCAACTAAGATAAAGGTTGCAACCAGCTGTGGACCAAAACGTGCTCTCTCAGCAATTCCACCTGAAATGATGGCGGGTACGGCAGCGGCGAACGTGAGTAGAAAAAAGAACTTAACTAACTCATAGCCACTTTTAGCACTTAGCGTCTGAGCAGATGCAAAAAAGTCGACGCCATAGGCAATACTATAACCAATAAAAAAGTAGGCGATGGTTGAAATACAAAAATCCATCAGAATTTTAACTAACGCGTTGACCTGGTTTTTGCGGCGCACTGTGCCCAGTTCTAGAAAGGCAAACCCAGCATGCATGGCAAAGACTAAGATGGCACCCAATAAAATAAAGAGTGCATCACTACTATTTTTTAATGTATCCATAATTGATCTCAATAATTAACTATGCTTAATTTCAAGCAAGAAACGAACCAAAATAGTTCATTTGAATGATTTTGTTACAAATTTTAAATAAATTAAATAAAACAATATCTTAAATTGTTTAATTAAAGTAGTTTATGGTATTTTTTATAATGTACTATAAGATATCCGCACCATTTTAATGCTCTTATGCTTTGAAATGGGGCATGTCTTTGAGAAATACTTCAGTGACTAAAAGTCCTTCTTTGTGTAATTTAAACCAGGAGCGTCGAGCCCAATAGGAGGCTTGCTGGGGTGTGGGGATGAGACGGTAGAGGGAATGATGTGGTCTTAATTGCTTGAAAAAAAGCGCTTGGCGGCTTATGTGAGGTTGCTGAAATAACCAATGTCCAAGTGGTTGGTTGCCAAGCTTAGCTAAGGCATAGTGTTGAGATAATTGAGGTGTAAGAGGAATGATGCTGTGAGCGAAGACCAATGCCTCTCCTTGATGACACAGCAATACTTCTCTTACACGGCAAGGTTGTTTTTGGTGATTTACATAGCTGTATTCATCAGCTAATGGAAAGCCCAATTGATCACGTAATACCACCACGTCTATCGGACCAAAGCTGTGGCGTAAACGCTCTGTTAATGAGGCGGAATAGGTAAGCCAAGTCTTTGTTTCTAAACTTAATAAGCCTTTAGAAAGAAACGGCCGCCAAGAAGAATCAATTAAAAGTCGTCTATGCATATTCTCATTATCCCACAGAGAATGTTATTCTCTACAAATTGAAACCGTATTAAAGAGGATTACATCATGGCATCTCTTCCTAGCACTATGCGCTATGTGGGGCTTGATCAACCAGGCGCTCCTGATGTACTCAAAATACTTCAAGGAGATTTGCCCCAGCTACCTGCTCAAGGCGAAGTATTAATTGAAGTGGCTGCAGCGGGAATTAATCGCCCTGATTGTTTTCAGCGTGCGGGTTTTTATCCACCACCCAGTGGTGCATCACCCATTATGGGCTTAGAAATTGCTGGCACTATTGTCAGCGTGGGAGAAGGGGTAACTGATTGGCAAGTGGGCCAACAGTGTTGCGCCTTAGTGACTGGTGGAGGGTACGCTGAGTATTGTATTGCGCCACAGGAGACTTTACTGCCTATTCCCAACGGCATGAGTCTGGTGGAGGCTGCCACCCTACCGGAGACTTTCTTTACTGTATGGAGTAATGTGTTTCAAAGAGGTCGACTCTCTCCTGGTGAAACATTTTTAGTACAAGGGGGAAGTAGTGGTATTGGTGCTACGGCTATTCAGTTGGTTAGCGCCATGGGGCATCGTGTGTTTGCCACTGCAGGAAACCCAGAAAAATGTGCTTTTTGCGAGAGTTTAGGCGCTGAAAGAGCGATTAATTATCGCCAAGAGGATTTTGTTGAGGTGGTGAAAACTTTGACCAATAAACAAGGTGTTGATGTCATCTTAGATATGGTAGCTGGGGATTATTTACCTAGAGAAATCAAAGCCTTAAAAGATGATGGCAGAATTATTATTATTGCTTTTTTAGGGGGCTCTAAGGTACTTGTGGATTTTGCTGAAGTGATGCGCCGCCGGCTGACTATTACAGGGTCCACGCTTCGCGCTCGAGAATTAAGTTTCAAGAAACAAGTGCGTGATGAGTTAGTTGAAAGAGTCTGGCCACTTTTAGCACAAGGCAAGATTAAAACCATTATTCATCAACAGTTTACCCTAGATCAAGTGGCTCAAGCTCACAGAACAATGGAGTCTAGTGTACACATGGGCAAACTCGTGTTAACGGTTAAATAATATATGTGGCAACAAATTAATCATTTGTCTTTTTGGTTGGCGCTACCGCAGATTGTAGGTATTGACTTGGTGTTAAGTGGTGACAATGCCGTAGTGATTGCCTTGGCAGCTCGTGCTCTGGCGGGTCGTGATAGACGCATGGCTCTATTAATTGGTGGCGTTACGGCAATTATTTTTAGGATGTTTTTAACCATTGTTGCCGCGGGCTTACTGTCTTTTCCTTATATTATGACAGCCGGTGGCGTACTTCTATTTTGGGTGGCGTTGCGACTTGTAAAAGGGCGTCATGACTCTCATCAAGAAGCAGATATTCCAGCCACTAATCAATTAACCCAGGCTATTCGAGCGATTGTCATCGCAGATGTGGTGATGAGTCTTGATAACGTATTAAGTGTCGCAGCTATTGCCCGTGGTAATCCTCTTTTGTTGTTATTTGGTCTGATGTTATCGATCCCCTTAATTCTGGTGGGTAGCACCTTTTTAATGCATTTAATGAATCGTTTTAAGTCGATTATCGTCTTAGCAGGTGCGTTATTGGGGTACGTTAGTGTGGATATGGTTCTTTCTGACTTTGCTTGGCGCGGCTATTTGTCTCAGATAACCTCTGTTACCCATACGATGTTAGCTTTATTAGGCGCCCTGTTGATTTTTATATTGAGTCGTCCATCCCGCCCAAGCCCTCCTAAATCACCATGAGTTCTCGAAAAGTCGCAGTTATAGGCGCTGGATTGGCGGGCTTGAGTACTGCTTATTTTTTACAAAAAGAACGTTTCTCTGTTTCCGTTTTTGAAAAAAAGTCTAATATTGGCGGTAGGTTAGGTTATGTTTCTAATGTGGAACATGAAGTTGATGCCGGCGCCCAATATTTCACGATTCGCTCTCCTATCACTCGGGTTTTACTTGATCAATGGATCAAGCAAGATTTGGTTGAGCGCTGGAACCCTAAGATTAAAGTCATTGGTGAGAGAACAGCAGCAGTGCTTCCAGGGATTAATCAATCCGTGGAGCGCTGGGTAGCTCAACCCACTATGGCTTCACTCATTCATTTTTTTGCCGAGCATGTTGATATACGCTGTCAGCATGAAGTGCAGCAACTCAATTTGATTCATTCTAATCAATGGCAACTCAATTTTGCTGATGGCGCTGTTAGTGACGTGTTTGATATGGTGTTATGTGCCATGCCAGCTCCCTTGGTCACTCATCTTCTTGGCGGTATCAAACCCAGTTGGTTATCCTTGTTAGATAATGTGGTTTTTTTGCCAACCCAAGGGGCGCTGTTAACATTTTTTGAGCAACCTGACTTTGCAGCGGCTTTTATCAATCGTGGAAAATTACGCTGGCTTGCCGATAATAGCTCAAAACCAGGACGCAAAGTGGGGTTACCTTGGACTCTTCATCTTGACCAAGAATGGAGTAGGGCTAATAGCGCACTTCAGATTGATGAGTGGGTTTCTGCTATCAATGAAGAATGGCTACAACTTGATCAACCCTTTAAAGTCAAAGACATAACGCCGTTTTCTTGGCAGCATGCTATCTCTCTTAATCAAGTTTTGCCATCACACTTGTGGGACAACTCATTGTCTCTTGGTGCCGTGGGTGATTGGCAGATGGGTGGGCGAGTGGAGGGGGCCATTTTATCGGGTTACCACATGAGTAGAGTGCTCCAACAAGGGTAATGGATACCAATGGATAGTGTTGTTTGGTTTAAAAAAGACTTGCGCATTCATGACCATGAAGCACTTCGTCAAGCTTTGCTGTCTTCACGAGTATTCTGTCTTTATATTCTAGACCCTCAACAATGGCAGCAACCTGATCAATCCGCACAACACTATGAGTTTACTCTGGCTTCATTAAGGGATTTATACCGGCAGATTCAGGAATTAGGAGGGAATCTACATATTCTCACTGGTGACGCAGTTACTGTATTAACGCAACTTCACTCCCTCAATACTTTCTCTGCGCTTTATTCTCATGAGGAAACGGGTAATAACTGGAGTTATCAGCGTGATAAACAGGTGGCTAAATGGTGTCGTAATCAAGGGGTAGTATGGCATCAATATCAACAGTTTGGGGTAGAAAGACAATTACATTCTAGGGATGAATGGCAAGAGGCTTGGGAGGAGCATATGAGCCGCCCGCTTCAGTACTTACCCGAGATTCATCATGGTCACTGGTGGAGTAGGGACAGTTTTAAGGAAATTCGCATACCCACATTACAGGAGTTGGGGTTTGATGCTGTTGATATGCGTCATCGTCCACGAGCAGGTCGAGAGAATGCCTTATCCATTTGGCAACAGTTTCTGGAGTTAGGGTCTAAACGCTATCGAGGAGGAATTTCTTCGCCCTTGTCCGCGCCAACAGCCTGCTCACGTCTGTCTGTTTATTTAAGCCACGGTACCATTAGTATGCGCGAACTAGTACAGTGGACACGTATCGAACTTGAGGGACTAACAGGCTCCCCAAGAGCCATTAAACGCCAGGGTTTGCAAGCATTTTTAAGCCGTTTATATTGGCATTGTCATTTCATTCAAAAGCTTGAGAGTGAGCCTGAAATTGAATGGCGTAATATGCACCGTGGTTATGATGGGCTTCGTGAACAGGACTTTGATCAAGAAAAACTGACTCTCTGGCAACAGGGAAAAACAGGTTGGCCATTGGTTGATGCGTGTATGGCCATGTTAATCCATCAAGGCTGGCTAAATTTTAGAATGCGTGCCTTATTGGTTTCTGTGGCCTCGTACCCCTTATGGTTACATTGGCGTCAGACAGGATTATTTTTGGCTCAACAATTTCTTGATTATGAGCCTGGGATTCATTGGAGTCAGATGCAGATGCAATCAGGGACTACGGGGATTAATATTCCACGCATTTATAATCCTATTAAACAAGCCAAAGACCATGATCCACGAGGAGAGTTTGTTAGACGATGGTGTCCTTACTTGAAACGCGTGCCAGATACATGGATATTTGAACCTTGGCGTATGCCTCAGTCTTTGCAAGATAAGTTAGGCGTATATGTAGGCAGAGATATTCCTCTGCCCATGGTTGATTATGAAAATAGTATTCGTGAAGCGAAAACTAAATTGTTTGCTCGACGTCAGAGTGTTCAAGTTATCAAAAAAGTAGGCGAGGTGGTTGAGCGGCACGGTTCAAGAAAAAGAACCACAAACAGACAGCGCAATAAACCAGTAGTTATATCAAGCCAGTTACAATTGGGATTTGAATTCGATGAAGGGCATTAAAAAAGAGCATTTGCCGGTTAAAACCTGTCTTGTTTGTCAAAGACCTTTTACCTGGCGAAAAAAATGGGCCAAGGTATGGGACGAGGTGAAGTATTGTTCAGACCGGTGTCGCCATAGCAAAAACAAATAAGGCAGTAGCATGATACAAAGAGCGATTTACTGGTTTCGTCATGATTGTCGTCTTGAGGACAACCCCCTTTTTCATCAAGCTGTTACTGAATGCCATGAAGTACTACCTGTATTTATCGAAGATTCCCGATTAGCTGATCAAACAACTTGGGGCTTTGTCCGTCAGGCACAACACAATTGTGCTTTTAAAAGACACATGCTCATGCATCTTCGCGCTCAATTAGAGAGTCAGGGAAGCGTCATGTGGCAAGCTCATGGTGACTCGGTGGAATTATTGGTTGAGTGGTGTAATGAGCTCGGTATTCAGCGAGTTTACGCTGAAACTGTTGCTGCTGAGGAAGAAGAGCGAGAGATTCATGCCCTACGTCAACGAGGTATCGAAGTCATTACCTTGTTTCAGTCAACCATGATTGATAGGACATTGGTTAAGCCGATACTGACCTATTTTCCAATGAGTTTTACTCGTTTTAGACAGAAAGTTGAAGCACAAACAAGTCGCTATAGCGCCCCTCAATTGATCCCGTTACCTCATTTACAGATTGCTCAAGAATGGCGTAATAGTGAGTTTGCTCACACTTTACTATATACGACTCTGCATTACTCTCTTGACCCGAGAACATCACTCCCCGTGCACAATGGAGTGTGGTTAACGGATTCAAAACAAGTTAGAACTTATATTACTGATGATTATTTAAAAGGGGGGTATGCCTCCTCGTATAAAGCCACTCGTAATCAATTATTTGGTACCCACTATTCTTCTAAATGGTCGGTGTGGCTTGCGCATGGCATTCGTTCAGCACGCACCCTCATGGCTTATGTTAATGAGTTCGAAAACCAATCAGGTGCCAATGAGAGTACCTATTGGTTATGGTTTGAGTTACTGTGGCGGGATTATTTTCGTTTTCTGTTTTACCAAAGAAAAACCAATTTATTTTTATTTCAGGGCTTATCTACTGATAGTTCATCTACTCCTCCTCGTTTTAATCAATCATATTTTTATGCTTGGAGCCATGGTCAAACAGGTGTTGATCTCATCGACGCGGCGATGCGTGAACTCTCACATACGGGCTATTTATCTAACCGACTAAGGCAAGTGGTGGCGAGCTTCTGGTTACATGAATATCAAGGAAATTGGCGCGTAGGGGCAAGTTGGTTTGAATCTCAATTACTTGATTACGATGTATACAGTAATTACGGTAATTGGCTTTATATTGCAGGAAAAGGAACTGATCCACGTGGTGGCCGACACTTTAATATACAAAAACAAACTGACGAGTACGATCCCAAAGGATACTATCGGGAAATTTGGCTGCGGTGAGGCGTTTGATTTATCGCCTAAAGCCATGATAATGTAACTCAATTTTATAAGAAGTATTAGGTTATTAGGGGAGGCTGAGTGAAAACAATTATTGGAGTAGTGGTGCTGTTACTGGGCATGTTTCTCTTTATTGGGGTGACGGTATACCGTTCGATGAGTTTTCCTCATGCTGATTGTAATCAAGTATTAGCGGGTTCAAAAATTGATGTGCCGCAAGGTGTATTAGAGAACTGTAAGCAAAAATTAGCCAATGGATCATTAAAATAAAAACAGGAGTTGATCGTGACTGTTAATCAACGTCGGGGATTATATGGGGTTATAGTTGGTTTTATCATCAATTTGGTATGTGACTTAATCCTAGGTGTGAACGTAGAAGTGTACAAAGGAATTGCCACATTCAATGTGTTGTGGATGATAGATGTGTTTTTTGTACCCTTTGGTGTGGGTTATGTTACATCCAGAATCTATGGGGTGAAGGGGGGAAGATACGTGGCCTGTCTCCCACCATTACTATTAAGACCGCTGAGCTATCTGTATTTGCATTATATTGCCCACCCTATGGGAGATTTTTTCTTACAACTGAACCTCTATTATTGGGGACCGATGCTTATTCTTGTAGTGGAATCTGCTAATTTTGGTGGAATAATTGGTGAAGTCATGGCAGGAGTATTAGGTAAAAAGCCACAGAAAAAAACTGAATTATCAGTTTAATCTGTCGTTCCTATAAAATGATCCAATGCCTCCTAGATACCAGGTTTTCTGGATACAATGGATCAACAGAACCCTTCAGAAAATAAAGAGAGTTTTTCAATGATTTATTATCTTATCTATGTAAGCTCAGCAAAGAGCCTCTTTGACACTGAAGGATTGGTCAAGCTTTTGGCTGCTGCGAAACAAAACAATACTGCGCTTGGTATTACCGGCATGCTGCTCTACAAGGATGGTAATTTCATGCAGGTTATCGAAGGTGAACAGCAGCAGGTACAAATGCTTTATGAGAAAATAAAGTGCGATCCTCGACATAATAACATTATTGTCATCAATGAAGACTGGATCGATGACAGGATGTTTCCCGACTGGAAAATGGGCTTTCGCAATCTTGACGTACTGGACGAAGATCTTGTCAACCAAGAGGGCTATTCCGACTTCATGAACAGCTCACGGGATTTTTATGACATGAAGGATGACAAGAACGGGAGTCTCATGTTGCTCAAATTATTCAAGGATAAATAGTTGGCTCTACAAAATGACGCTACGTCCTATAAATTATGGGTTAACCAGATAGAATAGATCAATAGAGTTTCTCAAAACATTCAATAAAGCTCTCAGGTTGGAGTTGTTATGCATACCAAAACGGTTGGTATACAGTCATTGATGAATTAAGCCAGACCGACTCGTGAGTGTGTTTTCTAAAATAAGGTAGGTACTTTAAATGTGCCTACCTTATTTTATTCTTTATTTAGTATTGGTTGTTACGTGGCGCCCTGAACACGAATCGAACGTGCGACCTACCCCTTAGGAGGGGGTTGCTCTATCCACTGAGCTACCAGGGCATTGTTGTGTATTTTAGCAGACTCTATTTTTTTAAATGAAAATGATTCTTATTTACTTGACAATGATAATGATTCTCATTTAAAGTTAACTTAACTTGTTAAGGAAATACTAATTATGAAAAAAATTATCTCACTGTGTGTTCTTTTATCTGTAACCCAAGCCTTGTCAGTCTATGCTCAAGATAGCTATACCATAACCGTCACCGATAAAGGGATTGAACCGCAAACGATTGATATTCCAGCAGGGCAAAAGGTGCCCTTGATTGTAAAAAACCTCACATCAGAACCGGTTGAGTTAGAAGGAAAAGCCTTCGCTTCTGAAATTGTTGCTCCCCCACAAGGTCAAGCAAAGGAATATGTGGGTCCTTACAGTGCGGGGGAATATGGGTTTTATAACGATTACAACAGAAAGGAAGTAGGAGTAGTGCGCAGTCATTGAGTCCTTTGTTAGGAAAAAGACATGAGACCTAACAACTGGCTTTATATTTGTATCGTTATTGTTGCACTGACTTACGCGAAAAGCGTTTTAGCAGATGATGATTATGTTGTGTATTCTCCCCATGTGGTCAAGGGACAAACTGAATTAGAAAGCCGTGCTTATGCTGTGAGTGATTCAAGACCAGGTTTTGCTCCCAGTAATGGTTTTTTAACGTCTCTTGGCCACACTTTTACTGATTATTGGAAAAGTGAAGTTTACTTTACTGAGTACCAACATCTCCCTGGAACAGGAAACACACTCTATGGTCATGAATGGGAAAACACCTTTCAGTTAACCGATAGAGGGGAATATGCTCTTGATTGGGGGTTTTTGGCTGCGTATTCGCAACATATTTTGCCAGGAATTGCTGATACCTTAGAATTCGGCCCTCTTATTGAAAAAGATTCCGGAAGACTGCAACAGCGTTTAAATATTCTTGCTGAAAAAGATTTAGGTAGTAATGCCACAATGCGCTATGCGCTGCGCGGTGGCTATGCGCTATCTTATCGTGTAACTAATCAATTTCAGCCAGGTTTTGAAGCGTATTACCGTCCTATAGATAATGCTCACCAAATTGGCCCTATGATTCAAGGAGAATTATTTTTTCCTAATGGCAAAGAAGTGGAATATGCATTGGGGGTGTTAAAGGGATTAAATAATGGCGCCCCGCAACAGGTTTTTATTGCTAGAATATCATACGAGTTTTTTTAGTCGATGATTCATGCCCTTAGTTACTCTGCGTCACTTATCCTTGGCCTTTGGCCATCATGCCCTTTTAGATAATGTCAATCTTGTCATAGAAGAGAGACAGCGTATTGGCCTGATTGGTCGAAATGGGGGAGGGAAAAGTTCTTTATTAAAAATAATTTTAGGAACAGTGTTGCCCGATAGTGGTGAGCGTTGGCTACAGCCTGGTCTTGTGGTGGGTTATGTGGCTCAAGAAGACCATTTTGATGAAAACAAAACCGTAACAGATATCTTAACTCAAGCAAGCCTACTTCATAATGAATGGGCGCCAACACATCGTATTGATACTCTTCTTCACAGTATTGGTTTTAAAGGTGATGAGACTGTCACTCAATTGTCAGGTGGCTGGCGTAAAAAGTTAGGTATTGCCTGTGCATTAATTAATGACCCTCAATTATTAGTGTTAGATGAGCCAACTAATCATCTTGATATTGAGGCTATTGAATGGTTGGAAAACCTCTTAAAAGAATTCAGAGGCAGTGTGGTGTTTGTCACCCACGACCGTGCCTTTTTAGATCATGTGGCTACCGATATTGTTGAGTTAGATCGTGGACAATTAGCTCATTTTGGCCATTCATTTGCTACCTATCAAATTCGTAAACAAGAGCTTCTTGCGGTAGAGGAAAGTCACCAAGCTAAATTCGATAAATTATTGGCTCAAGAAGAAGTATGGATTCGTAAAGGGATCGAAGCGCGTCGGACACGTAATGAGGGGAGAGTCAGGCGCCTTGAGTCACTGCGTGTTGAACGCTCTAGACGACGTGATAGATTGGGATCAGTGCAGCTTAACCTTCAAGCAGGAGACCGATCAGGAGAATTAGTGGTTGAATTGGATAACGTAACAATTTCCTATGAAAACCGAACACTCATTGAGTCTTTTTCTACCCGCATTCAACGTGGCGACAAAATTGGTATTATTGGTCCCAATGGGTCAGGAAAAACCTCGTTACTCAAGATCTTACTTGGTGAATCACAACCTGAAGAAGGGTCGGTTAAGTTAGGCACAAAAATACAAGTGGCTTATTTTGATCAATTACGTGAACAGCTTGATCCTGAAGCAACACTAATTGATACCATCAGTCCTGGCTCAGATTTTATAGAAATGAATGGACAACGTAAGCACCGTGTTAGTTATTTAGGCGATTTTTTATTTCCACCTGAGCGCACTAGAGCAAAAGTGAAATCATTATCAGGTGGGGAGAGAAATCGTCTTTTACTCGCCAGACTCTTTGCTAAACCTGCCAATGTTGTAGTACTTGACGAACCAACTAATGATCTTGATATGGATACGCTTGAGGTGCTAGAAGAATTACTCAGCGAGTATAAAGGAACGCTATTTCTAGTGTCTCATGATCGAGCGTTTTTAGATAATGTGGTAACACAAGTGATTGTTCTTGATGGTAAAGGTCAAGTCATTGAAAACGCAGGTGGGTATAGTGATTGGTTAGCCTATACACAACGCTCGCTAAAGAAAGATGAAGACACATTAACTATTACGTCAGTTGAAAAAAAGAATGTCACTCAGGAGACAAAGGATAAACCTAAAAATAGACCTGAAAAAATGACTAATCGAGAGTTACAAGAATTAGAGTTGCTTCCAGAAAAAATTGATGTTTTAGAAAAGGAGCAACTTACCATTAATGAAAAACTCTCTGACTCATCTCTCTACGTGAGTCAAAAAGATGAGGTAAAACAGTTACAAGAACGATTAATCGTCCTGCAACAAGAGATTGAAACGTGTTTGCAACGTTGGGAAACGTTAGAGCAAAAACTTTTACGAGTAAATGGTTAAAAAGTATAATTGTAAGTTCAGGAGAGGTGGCAGAGTGGTTGAATGTACCTGACTCGAAATCAGGCGTACCGCAAGGTATCGGGGGTTCGAATCCCCCCCTCTCCGCCAGTAGTGTTTCTATTCTTTAACTCTATTAATATAACGAAATTTTAAGTTTGAGATTCAGTGATTTGGTAAGGTGGTTTAATAACACTTAAATTTGTTAAGATAGTTTTTTAATTAAAAAAATTCAATCAGTGTGTATCAACTTCACGCCAACTAAAAACAAAGATTGGGCAAAATCTGTTCTTAATATAGATTTACCACAGGGTTATCCAAATGAGGTATATCCTTCATATCAAGCACCCATAATTATCTTTGATAGAACCAATGAGAGATATCAATGTGGATTAGCCGAATTTGGTTTAATTCCATCATGGGCAAAAGATAAAAAGATTCAAAGATATACTTATAACGCCAGATGTGAAACCGTTAACAACAAACCATCCTACCAATACTCATGGAAAAATAGACGATTTGCCCTATGTATTGTAGATAATTTTTTTGAGCCATCCTATGAATCAGGGAAACCTGAGCGATACTGTATACAAAGAGCTGATAGAAGACCATTTGGTATAGCCTCTCTATGGGACACATGGGTAGATAAAGAAACCAACCGTCAGGTTGTCACGTTTACGATGTTAACGTGTAATGCGAATTCACATCCTGTTATGAGCCGTTTTCATAGGCCAGAAGACGAGAAAAGAACCCCCGTAATATTAGATGAATCTCAATTTAATGACTGGTTAACAACTACCCCCGACTTAGCAACGACTTTTATGAAATGGGATAAGTTTCCCTCTCTTGAAAGCTTTAAATCTATAAATGGATAACATGGAAATAATATAATGAACGCAATTTATAAGTTTGAATGTTTTAAAAGTTTTAACGTTACGGATATATATAAAAATGATAAGGATGACGAAATTGTCATTACAAACTTATGGACCTATGCAACGTTAGAATATATTGAGGACGAGTTACCAGAAAGGGAAGATAACGGTAACTATTATGATATCTTTTTACCAGAAGCGTTTGATTGCAGTGATTTGTTCGACAGTAACATTGATTATTTTATTGAAGATAAAAAGTTGTTAAATGAAGTATCTACTCTTGAAGGTCAAGATAAGTTTATTAAATTAATCCAAGGACTAGGATTTGAACATTTTAAAACTCAGTACGACATAATGGATAATGGTGATCGTTCAATTGTTATTACAGAAATGTAGGCCGTCGTTTATTTCACCCTCTCTTTTTCACTATCCTTAATAAGGGTGGTCCAATTAATTTAGAAATTTGATGGCGATTTTTAGCAAAGAAACGGTAACCAACTCTCAACAAAGGCTGCAAGGTTTTTCTTGAGAAAAACCATGCCAGTAGTGGTAACTGTGCTCTTTTGTACGCTTCGGGAAACACACTTACACCATTAATTAATTGTCCACTTTCGTATTGCGCGTACATTGCTGATAAAGCTTGCTCACAAGAAACTCCTACTTTTTCTGGCAGATACTGTTCAGATTGAATATCAACAAAATCTAATAAACCTTGCTGATTACGTCTTGATAAAAAAAGTATTTCAGCGCGACAGAGAGGGCATGCTCCGTCATAATACAAAGTGAGTTTCTCTAGTGTTTGTTTGCTGGTCATTGTGTCGATACCAAATGCTGTTGCCAATTCTCTAAGATAGGGATGATCTTGGTACTTACTTGAAAACCATGGGTAATCAGTGTGTACTGTTGATCGTCATTCACGCCGGCAATAAGAGTAGGGAAGCCACGGATACCAGAGTTATGAGTTACTGCAAAATCTTTCCATGTTTCATCCTTGGTATCTTCTGATAATAACTCTTGTTTGAAATTGTCTTTATTAAAACCTAATTTTTCGGCTATAGCTGCAAGTTCTTTGATATCTGTAACATCTATATTATTAGCATAAAAAGCATGTTGTATTTCTTTTAGGGCTTGTATAGCTAATTGCATACTTTGTCGACGAATGACTACAATCGCACGTGCTGCTGGTTCAGTGTCATATACAAAATGGTCGCGATTAAAAAAATTATAGTCAAAGGGTTGATTGGAGGCTTCATGCACATGTTGCCAGTGACCACGAATATCTGCTTTCTCTGGCTCATCCATTTCCTGTTGATTACCGGGACGCAATCCTCCAACAATCAATTTAATTGGTAGTTGTTCGCCATATTTAGCCTGAATAGCGTCAATCACGGGAGAAAATCCCCAACACCATGAACACATGGGGTCAGCAAAATAAATGAGATGAGGTTTGTTCATG
This sequence comes from Pseudomonadota bacterium, assembly GCA_021811145.1. Classification (GTDB taxonomy): domain Bacteria; phylum Pseudomonadota; class Gammaproteobacteria; order Burkholderiales; family Ferrovaceae; genus PN-J185. The sequence continues at coordinate 86,080 of JAJZPN010000001.1, read as the reverse complement.
TTTATTCCAAGAGTTTAATTAGTTACTTCTGTTTAAAGATATTCGGATTTTATTATTAATTAGAAGAGGTTGGGTGAAATAGTTCATTTGAAAGTTGAGGATTTATGGTTTTTTGTTGTTTTGTATTCATACAGTTGTCATTTTTTTAGTGTTAAGTAATAACTTATTATAAAAATTAACGGTTTTTTATATCTTGATGGTTTAAAAGTAACTAATGGTTATTTATTATTCGAGAAAAACATGCTTTATTTTATTGAAGAATCACTCAATTTAATGCTGAGTCCAGCCAGACAATCAAGTCGGGTTATTAAAAGCTTGATAAAAGAAATGCCACATTCCGGTATATCTGATCAATGGGTTAATACACTCAATGCCTGGGTAACAGTGTTTGAGGAGTTCTCAGGGATTCATGAGAAACCAAAATGGAATATACATGAAACTCAAATAGATGGCATCAGCTATACGGTTCAAGATCAAGTAGTATTGAAAAGAGCGTATTGTCAGTTAGTTCATTTTAAAAAGCTCAATTGTGATAAATCATTACCAAGATTATTCATTATTGCTCCTTATTCTGGGCATTATTCAACACTCCTTAGACAAACTGTAGAAACTTTTTTACCGCACCATGACGTATACATAACCGATTGGCTAAATTGCAAACAAATCCCTTTGGCTTCAGACTTATTTAATCTCAATGATTTTATTGATTATTTAGTTGATTTTATGCACTTTTTGGGAACGGGTACCCATGTATTAGCAGTCTGCCAACCAACGGTTGCTGCCCTTGCTGCTACTGCTATCATGGCCGATTGGGGTGACCGGTGTCAGCCAAAATCATTAACTCTTGTTGCCGGACCTATTGATGCAAGACAAAATCCCACAGTGGTAAACCAGTTTGCTCTTGAACATGACTTAAATTGGTTTGAAAAAAACCTGATCCAAATCGTTCCTCCTCCGAATCTCGGTGCAGGTAGGAAGGTATATCCTGGATTTATACAATTAAATAGTTTTATGGCTATGAATCCTGAGCGTCATCTTCAATCTATTGAATCGATGTTTGAATCACTTGTTGAGGGTAATGACGAGGATGCTGAGAAAAAGAAAGAGTTTTATGATGAATATCTTTCTGTGATGGATTTAACTGCGGAATTTTATTTACAAACCATTGATCAGGTGTTTCTCAAGTTTAGCCTAGCCAAAGGTGAAATGATGAGTCGTTGGCATCGAGTGGATACTGCGCATATTAAAAAAACCCATCTTCTCGTAATTGAAGGTGAAAAAGACGACATCTGTGGAATTGGCCAAACTCAGGCGGCGCTTCAAATTACCAATAATTTACCGGATAACTATAAAGATTATTTGTTAGTTCCTAGTATTGGTCATTACGGTACATTTAACGGGCGTATATTTCGTGAACAGATTGCACCCAAAATCACGCAATTTATTCACACTGTTGAGAATTAAATAGGGAGATAAATAATGACTTTAAACAATGGTAACGACAAAAATTATCAATCAGTTAGTATGGAGCAACTTAATGCTCTTTGGATGCCATTTTGGACTTTAGGTAATAACTTATTTAATGTGCAAAAGGAGTATGCAACTGATCGCCTTGATCATATCAAAAAGCATAGTGATCATTTGACTGATAAAGTGGTTAAGTCTATTGAGAATCATCAACCGATTCAACCACAAGAGATGATGGAATTCTTTTTACAACAGCAATCACACTTGATGGCTTTAAATGTAGCAACCTGGAGAAAGTATGAAGAGTTAGTAACTGCTTTTTATAACAATATGCAACACAGTTCTGCTCATCAAGTGACCACTATTGCTAAAACTACAACTTAATAGTTGTTCTAGAAAGTATCTGCTGAAGCATTGTTCCAAGCATCAATAAGATAGTTAGGAACACCTTGTATATAGGGTTTATGTATGAGTGGGTCCTCAGAAAATAATGACTGAGGTAGGTGATACAGTTTTTCTGAAAGAGGAATCAGTTGACCGTTACTTTGACGCTCCATAATCAGGTCTAACTGAGCTTGACTAGGGTGCCTTAAACCAACGCTAGCAGAGAGTTCAGCTAAGGCCTGGAGTGTAGCATCATGATAGTTCCATACTCTTACTCCTTTGTCCTCTGGATTGAGTGCTTTTTGGCGTTGTTTATTTTGTGTGGCAATACCTGTGGGGCAGGTGTCTTTGTGGCAAGAGAGGGATTGTATACAGCCTAAGGCAAACATAAAACCGCGAGCAGAATTACCCCAATCCGCTCCTAAAGCCAATACTTTAAATAGATCAAAACCTGAGATAATCTTACCTGATGCACCAATTTTAATTTTCTCTCGTAATCCACTCGCTAATAATGTTTGATTAACAAGATGTAAGCCATCCTCAAGAGGAAGGCCGACATGATCAACAAATTCAGTAGGTGCAGCCCCCGTTCCTCCTTCTGCTCCATCTAAAACAATAAAGTCAGGATGTTGACCAGTCATTATCATGGCTTTAACCAACGCAAACCATTCTTTAGGGTGGCCTATACACAGTTTAATACCCACAGGTTTGCCACCAGATTGATCACGTAAAAGTTTAATGAAATCAAGTAATTCAACAGGATTACTAAACGCACTGTGTTTGGCTGGAGAGACGCAAGTTTGTCCCGCTGGGATTGATCGAGTCATAGCAATTTCAGCGCTAACTTTGGCTCCAGGAAGCACTCCACCGTGGCCTGGTTTCGCTCCCTGTGACAGTTTAATTTCAATCATTTTAATACTAGGTTTTTTGCTGATTTCTCTAAAGCGTTGCAGATCAAATAATCCTTCTTTAGTACGGCAGCCAAAATAACCTGAAGCAATTTGCCAAATTAAGTCACCTTCATATTGTAAATGATAGGGGGAAACGGATCCCTCTCCTGTATCTTGAATAAAGTGGCCAAGTTTCGCTCCACGATTGAGTGCCATAATGGCTTTCGCAGATAAAGCACCAAAGCTCATCGCAGAAATATTAAATAATGAAATGGAGTAGGGTTGTTGACACTGTCCACTACCAACAACCGTTCGTAACTCACTTAAATTCACTATTGGTTGAGGGTTAAGGCTATGGAGAAGAGTTTGATAACCGGCCGCATCAGTATGCTCTAGGGTACCAAAAGGGCGTTGTGACGATTCTTTTTTTGCACGCTGATACACAAGAGAGCGCTGCGCTCTTGAAAAAGGAACTCTATCTTCATCACTTTCTACAAAATACTGTCTTATTTCTGGTCGGACAAATTCTAATAAATAACGTAAATGACCTATAAGAGGATAATTTCGATTAATTGCGTGACGAGTTTGCATCAAATCATACACACCAACAATAAACAAAAGTGCAAATAATTTTGAATAAAAGAGGGTGAAATAACCAATTTCTTCTGGAATATCAATATCAGTATAAATAAACAAAATACCAGTTAATAGCCAAGGGAGATATCGTAGCCAAGTATTCATTTTTTATCCAAAAATAAAGAGAAAAGATAATGTATCAAGATGTAATTAAATTAACTATTAATTTAGTGTTTACTGTTTCTATGAGATTATGGTGGTTTAAAGTTAAAAAATATATATTTAGGTGTAAGTAAAATATTACAAATTATTATTAATTTCTTATGATTTAGATACAACTAATCATTTGTTTTCTGTCATAATCTCAAAAGTTATTAATTTACGAGATTTAACGCCATGAAAAAAAGTAAATATCTAATTTTTTTAATTCTATCTACTGTTTTATCGTTTAATCTCATTTCGTGTGCGACCGAAGCTCCTTATACAGATCAGCAAAAAGCAGCTGATGATAAAATTAAGGAAGAAATTCGTAAGATCTATGAAGCAGAAAAATTTACTTATTTAAGCCATGTTGATATAACCGTTTATAAGGGTACTGTTGTATTAGGTGGGTTGGTTTTTCAGCCACACGATAGAAGAATTGCTATTGAAGACGCTAAAAAAGTTGAGGGAGTAAAATCAATAAGCGATCAAATGGAAGTTGAATCAAACGCTTATTAATAAAACGATTTATAGGTGGTGGTGAAACCACCACCTTAACTTTAAGCGTGTATATTGTTGCAAAGTAAAGCAATTCGTTGCCCGTACAATTTAGATGTTTCTAAATCACCAACGTTAACTTCATCAGCGGATGCATCAGATGGAGTTTGCATCATAGCCCCAGCAAAAGATCCCACATAGTTAATATCATTTCGGTTAGCACTTTTTGAGTTTGATGGCATTAATCCTGTGCCCACCCAAATTCCTGAATGTTGCATGGCCAGGGTAAAAAAGTAATGAATAGTTGAGTGTTTGTCACCATTCATCGTTGCTGAATTGGTAAAGCCACCAAATAATTTGTCTTTCCATTTCTGGGTAAACCACGCTTTTGAAGTGGCATCAGCAAATTTTTTAAATTGCCAACTAACGCTTCCCATGTAAGTGGGGGAGCCGAAAATAATGGCTTTGGCATTATCTAATAATTGCCATTCAGCTTCAGTAATATCTCCATTAGCATCAATAGCAATTAAACTTGCTGCCGCCCCCTGTGCAATGGCTTCAGCTTGTTTTTTGGTATGACCGTACCCACTGTGATAGACCACAACTATATTTGACATATCGGCTCCTAGGGAAATAGTTTATGTACGAACCAATATAGTACGTATGCGTACAAAAAGCAAGAGATAATAAAAAAGACCTCAAAGGTGAACCCATTGAGGTCTATCAAGGAACAAACTGAACGTTTTATTTATCGTTAGATAAGCTTGCCAAATCAATTACAAAACGATATTTCACATCACTTTTAAGCATACGCTCATACGCCTCGTTAATATCTTGAATGCGAATGACTTCAACATCTGAAGTGATATTATGTTGACCACAAAAATCCAATAATTCCTGAGTTTCTTTTATACCGCCGATGAGAGAGCCGGCAATTGATTTTCTCCCCATAATTAAAGGGACAGAATTAACCATAGGTTCTAAATCTCCTAGGTAGCCAACAAGGACTAATGTGCCATTAATTGTTAGGGTGGGTACATAGGGGTTTAGATCATGAGCATATGGAACAGTATCAATAATTAAATCAAAGTGATTTTTGACTTTTGCCATATCCTCTTCTTTAGTTGAGAGAATAATATGATCAGCACCAAGACGTTTTGCATCCTCTTCTTTATTAGCTGAACGAGTAAATAGGCTCACTTCAGCGCCTAATGCTTTAGCCAATTTAATAGCCATATGACCTAGTCCACCTAGTCCTATAACAGCAACTTTACTGTTAGGACCTACTTGCCAATGACGAAGTGGTGACCAGGTTGTAATTCCTGCACATAGTAATGGAGCGGCACCTGCTAGATGTAGCGTTTCAGGAACTTTCACAACAAACTTATGGGACACAACAATTTGATTTGAGTAGCCACCTTGGGTGGGCAGTTGATCATGACGGTCTACGTCATTATAGGTTAGGGTAGGGAATGCATCACAGTATTGTTCATGGCCTTCTTGGCAAGGGTGACAATGTTGGCATGAATCTACCATACATCCCACTCCCACTTGATCACCAATTTTAAAACCTGATACTTGGCTACCCACTGATATAACACGACCAATAATTTCATGGCCTGGCACCATAGGGTAACGACTGTTTTGCCAATCATTTCGTGCTTGATGTAAATCAGAATGACATACGCCACAGTATTGTATCTCTATGACTACATCATTATCACGGGCATCCCGTCGTTCAAAGTGAAAGGGAACAAGCTTATCGGTTGGTGAGTGAGCAGCGTAACCAAAAGATTTGATAGACATTCAACAACTCCTTAGTGAAAAGAATAAAACAAATCGTTTGATACCTTACTAATAATTAAGTTTCTTGTCTAGTAAAAAAATAATTCATAAACGCTATTCGGAAATTAGGGGGTGGTTTTACGAAAAAGTTGTTTGATTAAATCAAATATGTTTTTAAAGATATGTAGCCAAATAAAGTTAATACGTACTAACATTAGTACTAATATGTTCATGTAACAACTTTCTTTGAAGTCTATCCATACTGAGTCATTAAACTTTAAAAACATATAGGCATTTAAAATACCTAAGAAAATAAAGAGCAAAATTAATACTTGATTAAGATAGAACCATTCACTATTGGCCATGGGAAAATAGGGGCCAATGATCCATTTGGCTGGATACCCCCAACCAATTCTAGGAAAAATCACTAACGCTACTGCCAATATCCAATATAACAAACTGGGTTTAAGGTGATTAAAAGTAATTAAATGGGCGTCCTGATCTTGATGAAAAACCAACCATAAAGTCACTAAACCAAAACACACAAAAATAAATAGTAAACCCCACGCAGATCCATCTATTTTGTGCCGAGGACGCCACAATGCAGCCACAGCCAGAGACAAGAAAACAATAATCAGAGAAGTAATACTCATCAAAATAATCCTAGTAATCTCATTTTAGCCACCAATAAGAGATGAGTAAGCCTATTACCCACAGTATTTCAGTGGCTAAGGCATTAGCTGTTGCGGTTGTCAAAGGAACATTGGGGTTATTTAAGTTTATATTGCCACTGTAGTTAATTGTGGGTCCTTGATATTGCGCCAGTGCTGCCTGAAAAGGATTGGCATGAGTTCGATTAATGGTTTTATGTACATGACGAATGGTTCGTTGTGGTACGGTTTTTAATTTAGCCCTTAATCGCGATTTGTTGCGGTGATGGTGATGTAATATTTGATCACGCATACAGGTGGGGCATGATTTCTCTGCAAACTTAATATGTCCGTTGACACATACATCCATTTGTCCTGAACTCTTATTGGCATACTGGGCAGTGACCATAGCCCATTCATAGGCTCCTGGCCTGCCACCTGGTACCCAGCCAAAAGCGCGATCAAAAAGCGCCCTAATGTCGTCAGGAAAAGTCTCGTGAACACTTGCCGGAACCGGTCGAATTCCCGCGTGAGGTTGAATACCATAAGCATATAGAGTATGTTGAATTCTATTGGCCAGTTCAGTGGGATATTTCATTTTGGTATCAGAAATACCAACAAATGGGTGTATCCCATAATTGAGCAATCTAAAAATAATCGTTGCTAGAGCAAACGCATCTTGATTATGGGGACGATTAACAACATTGTTGTGAAATTCTGGAGCCAAATATTCTGGTGTGACCTGTGGGGCATCTGATTGAAAGTCATCGGCATAAATACAAAAACCATCGCAATCAAGAATCGATACCAGTAACTCGTTTTTATATACCTTAATGTTCATTGGTTTTAAATCAACGATTGCAATTTTTTTATTATGTAAGGTATTAATAATAGAAGATAAGTTATAGGCCACAGCCATCAACTTACCAAAATCGACGCTGATCCCTGCTTGTTCTGCTTGACGTCTGGTTAATAAATAATCTAACTCGATGGTTCGTTCAAAATCGATTTTCTCCATCGCAAAACCGACAAAGAACGATCCTTTATAGACTTCAGCTACTGGCCAGGCTAATTGAACCACATGCTGAATAGATTCTGGTAGGGTAGGTAACTCAGGTTTATTACGCACCATCCAATGAATTTTTTGGGCGTATTGTTTAAGTTGATCCGGTTTGGTTTCTGCGTGATAAATTTTTGCGACTAAATAGGGATGGTTTGCTATGTCAAAAATTTCTCCTGCACCGCCCGACTTCCCAATGGAAACAAGTTGTGTTTTTTCAGTCTTGCCATCTGGCCAAACTAATTTATAAGTAGGAGAAAACATACACGCGTTATATGGTAACTATTCAGTCAACGTAGCAAGGAAGAGTGTTTTATCATCACTCGTGATAGCAGTGGTTTTCGGGCTTTCTAATAGATTCAGTAAAGCGGCACTCCCTGCTGTTTCATCTACTTTCTTTAAATAATCGAGAACTGGATTAATAAAAGCAGGGAAAAAACCGGTACGCTGTTTATCAATGGCGAAAGTGGCTGCGCCATCACTCATTAAACCCCAATAGGTTCCCGCCTCAGGACTCGGTAATAGAGTCAAACGCAAATGGGCTTTCCAATCATCACCTGTTACAAAGAAAGTTTCTGATGCATATTCTCCATTTTCAGGTAAAGAGAGAACAGCAGGTTGGTTGGCTAATTGGTATACACCAAAGCCATCTCCTATATGAAAAAAACATCCACCTTGAGAACTCATCAAGCAACCCACCACTGTTGCCGCATAATCACGAAGAGTATGTTCTGGACTGAGTGTTGCTGTTAATTCATCACGGACCTCAGCGATACATTCTTCTATAATAGGGGTGAGTTCTTCAATGCTGTATGGTCCATGATCTACTCTGCTGATTAATTTTTTTGTGATATGTTCAGCAAAAAAAGCAGCTCCCTGATCACTTAAACTCGCTGACCCCGCGCCATCACACACTACTGCGCAGAGCAGTTGGTTATGTGTTTGATAATAGATATAGTCTTGGCAAGGGATATTTTGATCAATATGATGGCCCCCTCTGGCTGAGCCTTGAAACACTCTCCAATTCATAAATTCAGTCTTTTAATTAATTAAGTCGAAATTTGTGCCCAGCTGTCTACTGGATTCAGTTGTACTGTGGCGCCTGTTTGTGCTCTTGAGACAGCTTGGATACTACGACTTAGCCAGACGAAGAGTTCTTTGAATTTCAATCCATCAAGACTTAAAGCACCTTTATTACTGAATTGCCCCAATATGTCTTTGTTAGCGCTCGCACCAATCCCAATGGACATGATGTTAACTTTGTGAGCATTTTCTGCATTTTTGCATGCTGCGGCGACTCCTTGCCAATCATCGGTGGGTTCACCGTCAGACAGAAGCATTAGTATAGGACGTTTGTAGGGAACACCTGCATTACGCATCTCATTTTTTTGCGTTTCAATTTCATCTAAAGCCAAACGCATGGCAGCACCGATTGGAGTGAGACCCCCTGCATAAAGATTGGGAGGAGTGAAATCCATCGCATCAGTCCATTCGCCCATAATCTCAACATTGTTATCGCCACCAAAGGCAATTACCAAAATACGTCCGCAACGGGCAGTGATAGGATCATCCTTCAATTCTTGGGAGAGAGTTTTAAGTCCTTCATTCATGAGGCCTATTTTATTCTCATCATTCATACTACCAGAGCAATCTAATACGAGTACTAAGGGAGCCCGTTCTTCACTGTTATCAATAAGTGCCACGTCTGGGATAATTTGGCTCATGATTCGTCCTTCAAAAAATTAGTTATAAAATTAAAATAAATAGTTTACTCGTAACCACCCATTTTGTGGAGACAGTTTATTCTAAGCTTTGTTCCAAAAGCCTATGGATATTGGTAGATTAGACTGAGGTTAATGTAGCGCACACTTCCTGCATCAACCAGAGGACTTTGCGTGACAAGACTAGTCATGCGTCTATTCTCAATAGAACCAAATAGTGCCCAATGGCTATTAAAGCTGAAGCCCCCCATTAATCCTAGAGAGTTAAATAGTAAACCACTTCCCGGTGTGTAACTGCTAAGGCCGGTTTGATTGGCTATAACAGTATTGACACCATAAAAACCTTGATTATAGGTCTGATTAGCCCATGTACTTTGACTGTATAAAGCGAGTCCCAAATGATGATAGTCAAGAATACCGGCAGACAGCCTAGCATCAATTAAAGTACCGTTGACAGGGCCTACACGTTGACGATCTCTAAGTAATAAGTTAATGGGCATTGGTCCCACCTGTGTATCCCACTCAATGTGGCCGCCTAGGGATGCGCTAGGGGCAATACCTGGTATTTGGTTACGTTGTAACAAATTAGATTGATAAGTGAGGCGACCAGGTTCATAGGCTAATTGTGCGCCAATAAATAGGCCAGGTAATAACTCTTGGCGTAAACCGCCCTCTAAAATTTCTTGTGTATCACGAATAAACCAATGCTGCCCAAAATATCGAACAAGAGGAACAGGATAGGCTATTTCATTACGTGATCCATCATAGGCTGGTTGAACTTCTATGCCAGCGCCAATCAGGGGATTGTTAGTAAGTTCCGCAAAGGAATGAAGGGAAAGACTTAAGCCTGTTAGAAATAAAAGAGTACAACGAACCAAGAGAATTCACCTTTTTTATAATCAATGCATTATCACCACGTATAATACCTTTAATTACATTATTAGATCTATTTTATGGCTTACAGCGTGGATATTCGAGAGAGTATGGGAGTTAGGACTCTGCATTTTGGCTCGGACTGGATTCAAGGAGCAATGCGTGTATCACGGCCCTATCAATTGGTATTGGAGTACACCAAAGAGATGATGCTCTCACTGATTTTGCGTGATGAGGGGATGCCACAACAGATCTTACTCATTGGATTAGGCAGTGCATCGCTGGCTAAATTTTTATATAAACACGCCCAGTCAAGCCATATTCATGTTGTAGAAATTGATGAGAGAGTGATTCATTGCGCTAGGCAATTTTTCAAATGCCCGGACAACAGTGATCATTTTGAAATACATTGTGCTGATGGCTTTGATTGGCTTAACTACAGCAAACAACAATTTGATCTAATAGTAGTAGATGGGTTTGACGCCAATGCACAGCCAGGAAGGTTAGATAGTGTCGAATTTTATCAGTTGTGTCAGTCACATTTAACGCCAAGCGGCCTGGTGACGATTAATTTATTTAACTATCGATTACGTTTCCAACGCAGTCTTCGCTATTTAGAACAGGTTTTTGGCCAACACTTTGGCTATCTCCCCTCAGGCGATGAAGGTAACACCATCGCTTTTGCCGGACCAGGATGGTCTCTTGATACGCCCAATTGGCAAGAATTAAGAGCGCGCGCCCAATTGTTACACAGTAGTAGTGGCCTTAACTTAAGCAAATTAATTTCACGCTGGCAAAAAAGCATTTGATGACAGTTAAGAAAAGTGTATAGTAATTTATTCATTTGGAACCGTACTAAAAAAGATGTCGCTTAATAAAACTGCTCTTCATACTCAGGCTGTCCTTTGGCTATCTATTGCTGCCTTTTCAAGTGCTGCGGCAAATCGGATTTGTGATCCCATGTTGCCAAGCCTAGTCAATCATTTTCATGTCACCGCCAAAGAGGCTTCTTTGGTTATTTCTTTATTTTCTGTGGCCTATGGGTTTTGTCAGATTATCTATGGCCCATTAGGAGATCGGGTTGGTAAGTACCGTCTAATTGGCATAATGACCCTACTGAGTACTATCGGTAGTCTAGGGGCGGCTATAACTGACAACATTAATGGCTTGTATTTTTTTCGCTTATTAGCAGGGGCTACAGCAGCTGGCATCATTCCCTTATCGATGGCATGGATTGGTGACACCATTGCCTATGAAGATCGTCAGGCTACCTTAGCGCGTTTTTTAGCGGGACAAGTATTAGGGGTAATTGGTGGACAATTTATTGGTGGACTCTTTACCGATCAATTAGGTTACCAATATGCATTCTACTTTATGGCATTGTGTTATCTCAGTATTGGTGTTGGTGTCTATTGGCAATCAATGAGTAATAGTACTACCCACCATACACCACAGCATCATTCCGCTCATTTAGGAATCATTAAACAAACTGGTATGGTACTTACAACGCCATGGGCACGGGTGGTGTTATTTACCGTGTTTACAGAAGGAGTATTGGTTTTTGGGCCATTGGCTTTTATTCCCTCTTATCTTCATCATGAAGCGGGATTATCCTTAACCCAAGGTGGGATGGTGATGATGAGTTTTGGTGTAGGCGGTTTTTCTTATACTTTTTTTGCACGTTACTTTGTCAGTTTGTTAGGGGAAGTAGGACTATCGTATGTGGGAGGTGGGTTATTGGGGTTAGGGTGGTTATTGTTGGCCTTGGTATCTGGTTGGTGGATTGCCATTCCTTCGAGTTATTTACTGGGGATGGGCTATTACATGATTCATAACACCATGCAAACTAACGCCACACAAATGACTCCTCAAGTGAGAGGAACGGCGGTATCTCTCTTTGCTTCATTATTCTTTTTAGGACAGTCTTTAGGGGTGATTTTATCTGCCCAATGGTTGGCGCATTGGCATGAAAACAGTTTATTTTTATTGGTGGCCTTGGCGATCCCCATATTAGGTATTGTTTTTGGGTATTTAATACAACAACATCAACGCGCTCTTAAAAAAGTAACATAACGCGAGGTATGGTATGAGTGAAAAACTTAATGTATCGCTGATTCAACACAATCAGTTTCAGTTTGCAATCCATTTTGGTGATAATAAACCTGTGCTAGTGGGTGATGAAGATGCACCATTGGGTGAGGGTATTGGCCCCACTCCTGGGCAATTGTTACTCGCTGCAGTAGCTAATTGTATGGCTGACTCACTTCATTTTGCCTTACAGAAATTCAACAACCAAGCATCGCCCATCAAAGCCAATGCCCATGGTGAAATTGGACGTAACTCAGAGGGTCGATTACGTGTGCTAACCATTAATATTGAATTGATATTAGGAAAAGCCGCCAGTGAGATCAATCACTTGGAGCGTATACTTGATCAATTTGAGGACTTTTGTACGGTAGGAAAAAGTGTGGCTCAAGGTATCCCTGTTCACTTAACTGTTATTGATAGCACGGGAAAAGTCTTAAAAGCACCCAAATAAGTAACAGTGAAATAATTTGTTATAACCTGTTAAAATAGCGATTTTAATTAGTTACGTGTGGAGGGGGCTCTATGAAAAAGACTCTAATCGCTCTGGCAAGCTTATTGGTTATGGGGCAGGCTATAGCACAAGATGTGGTCACATTAGGTGCGTCAGTACAAGAAACCGGTGCCCTAGCTAACACAGGCCGTTATTATCGTGATGGTTACAATTTTGCTGTAGCCAAGATCAACGCCAAAGGTGGTGTTAAAGTTGCCGGGAAAAGTTATCAATTAGCACTTAAAATTCTTGATAATCAATCTGATAGTAACTTGAGCGTTCGTCAGTATGTGCAACTTCTCAATCAAGACAAAGTTAACTTTTTGTTAGGCCCTTTTGCCAGTAATTTCGCCTTGGCAGACTCATCGGTCGCTGAAAAATTTCAAGTACCTATGATTCAAGGTGGCGGCGCCTCTGATCAAATTTTCAATCGTGGTTATAAATATATTTTTGGCACACTTCCCGTGGCCAGCCGTTACTTTGAAAGTACTGTGGCTATGATGAAAACTTTGAATCCACAACCTAAGACTGTGGCTATTTTATACGCAGATGATGCCTTTGATGTGTCAGTTGCCGAGGGAACCCGCCAGTGGGTGAAGCAAGCTGGAATGAAAGTGATACAAGATGAACGCTACAGCACTAACGCTAGCGATTTCTCAACTTTAATCTCTAAATTACGTTCAACCAATCCTGACGCCGTATTGGTTGCCGGTCATGAGACTGAGGTGTTGAATTTTATACGCCAAGCCAAGAGCTTAAACTTTAATCCTAAGATGTATTCCTTTACTGTGGGTGTGCCAACAGAAGATTTTCGTCATGCTTTAGGCAAAGATGCCAATTATGCATTTGGTATGACCTCATGGGTACCTTCACCACAAAATAAAGATGAGTATTTTGGTGATGCAAAAGTTTTTGCCAGTGCCTATAAAGCTAAGTTTGGCTATGACCCTGATTATCACGCAGCCTCAGCAGTTGCTGATGTGGAAGCTTTTGCTAAAGCAATTGAGTTAGCTAATAGTATTGATCCTAAAAAAGTACGCGATGCCATCACGCAACTTAACTTTAAGTCTTTGTATGGCAACGTTGCTTTTAATAAGGAAGGCCAAATTAGCTTGCCACAAACAGTGATTCAGGTTCAGCATGATGCTGTGGTAGACATATATGGTCAGAGTTTAATTAACAAACCCATTTATCCGATGCCAAGTTGGGATAAACGTTAAGCGTTATCTTTGATGAATAACGGGAGTGCGTGGTAAAAATAACGCACTCCCGTTTTAGTTAATAAAGAATAAATATGGACTTATTATTTCAAGTTATTGTTAATGGTTTATTGCTAGGAGGCCTTTATGCGCTCATGGCATTAGGTCTGGCCTTAGTGTGGGGTGTACTGAACATTGTTAACCTTGCTCATGGTGCGTTGATTATGCTAGGTGGCTATGCTGCATACTACTTATTTACCTTATTGGGTATTGATCCTTTTTTAGCATTGCCTCTTGTCATGATGATGCTGTTTGTACTGGGATATATTCTGCAACGCTATGTATTAAGCTTAATTGCGCGCTCTCCCATGTTTAATACCTTATTGATCACCTTTGGTTTAGATGTGATTTTTATGGTTCTCGCTCAGTTACTCTTTACAGCGGATTTTAGAACCATCAATCCTTCCTATGCAGGCACACATGTGACGTGGTTTAACTTAACTTTCCCAACTGTACAGCTATTTTCTTTTGCGGTAGCTATGTGTTTGACTGTTGGATTGTGGCTTATGATGCTGCACACAAGAATAGGACGTGCCATTCGAGCCACGGCACAAAATTTATCGGCAGCAAGACTCTATGGTGTTAATCCCAAACAAATTTACGCGCTCACTTTTGGTATTGGTGCGGCTCTAGCGGGTGCTGCGGGGGACTTGTATGGAGTGGTATCACAAATTACCCCCTATATTGGTGCCACACTCACTGCCAAATGTTTTGCCATTGCCATTATTGGTGGCCTTGAAAACCCACTGGGTGTGATTGTTGGGGGAGTATTACTTGCATTAATTGAATCTCTTACCGCTTTATACGTGGGCCCCACATTTGTTGATGTGGCGAGTTTTGGGGTGTTGGTATTGGTATTAATTATTCGCCCGCAAGGGTTACTTGGGAAAACAGCATAATGAAGCGCTTACTTCCTTTATTGTTAATCATTATTTTAGGTGTACTCACAGCGCTACCCTGGATTGCAGGTCCGACGTTAGTACAATTTGCGATTAATGCGTTGATGTTGGCAACGCTTGCCCAGGGCTGGAATATCATTGGTGGCTTTGCCGGTTATGCCTCTTTTGGTAATTCCATATTCTTTGGTCTCGGTAGTTATGGTGTGGCAATTGCCATGGTCCAGTGGAATCTACCCTTTGGGGTAGGGCTTGTGATTGGGGTTGTTTTTTCAGTGTTGTTTGCCCTAGCCATGGGAGTACCTGTGTTGCGTTTGCGTGGCCACTACTTTGCCATAGCCACTCTTGCTCTGTCACAGGTGATGAGCGCTATTTTTTCTAATTTGGATATAGCAGGAAGAAATATTGGTTTAGTACTTCCTTTATTAAGAAGTGATACGTTGTTTTATGAGTTATCACTGGGTTTATTAGTAATAGCCACATTAACTGTTTTTTGGTTATCACGAAGCCGTTTTGGCTTTGGCTTAATTGCTATCCGCGAAAATGAGGACGCTGCTCAATCTATGGGGGTGAATACCACTCGCTATAAAGTATTGGCATTTACCCTGGCTGGTATTTTTAGCTCTCTTGCTGGCGGAATTCATGCGTACTGGATCACTTTTATTGATCCCAATAGCGCATTTGATTTAAGTCTCAACGTAAAAATGATTATTATGGCTGTATTTGGTGGTCCCGGATCAGTACTGGGTCCGGTAATTGGTGCTGCCTTATTGTCAGCTATTTCCGAATTGTTATCCTCAACCTTGTCGAGTGTTGCGAGCCTTTTCTTTGGTGTGGTAATTGTTATTGCTGTGATACTGATGCCCAAAGGATTAACTGATTGTTGGTTGAGGTTTCCCGTAACCGGATGGCGTTACTTTATTCATAATATTCGTCAGCATCGTCTATGAGTACACCTATTTTATCTTTAAAAAATATTTCCAAGCGCTTTGGTGGTCTATTGGCAGTGAATGGCGTAAACATTGATATTATGCCAGGCGAGACAGTGGGGCTTATTGGTCCCAATGGGGCAGGTAAAACCACTTTAGTGAGTTTAATTAGTGGCACATTAACCCCAACGACTGGTGAGATTGTGTTTCAAGGACACAACATTACTGCCTTACCAGCTTTTGAGCGTGCCCGTCTTGGTATCGGTCGCACCTTTCAGATTATGAAGCCTTTCCCCGGTCTAACAGTCTTAGACAATGTGGCAGTGGGGGCGCTGTATGGCACTACTACCACCAATAAAGCGTTGTCTCAAGCTCGTGATGAAGCCATGGAGTGGTTGCGTCGAATGGATTTACATAGTAAAGCCCAACAACGCGCTGAAGAATTAGGTGGACCTGACCGAAAACGTCTTGAGCTTGCCAAAGCAATGGCTATGAAACCAACGTTATTACTACTTGATGAAGTGATGGCTGGTCTTAATTTAGTAGAAATAGATGAAGTCATTGAGGCTATTAAAGTGGTTCGTGAAACAGGGATTTCTATACTTGTGATTGAACATATGATGAAAGTGATTCAGTCTTTGTCTGATCGATTGTTAGTTCTTCATCATGGTCAACAAATCATGGCGGGAACGCCACAGGACGTATTAAATGATCCACGTGTTATCGAAGCGTATTTAGGGAAGCGACGAGTATGAGTAATGTGCTATTACAGCTAAATAATTGGTACGCGGGTTATGGCGATGTGGATGTGTTAAACAATCTCCATTTTACAGTCAAGGAAGGGGAGATTGTGGCGCTGGTGGGCAGCAATGGTGCTGGGAAAACCACTCTACTGCGCTCCCTCTCTAGAACTCTTAAAGGACGTGGTGATATTACTTTTGCTGGTCGTTCTTTATATGATGAAACTCCAGAGAAAGTCTTTGAAAGTGGTCTAGTGCAAGTGCCTGAAGGACGATTACTGTTTGACCAAATGAGCGTTCACGAAAATCTCTTAATGGGGGCTTACCGTCGCCAGGGGAAAGCAGCAATTGACGCTTCTCTCGAGCGCGTTTACGGACTTTTCCCTAAACTCTATGAGCGACGTCAACAGCGCTCGGGAAGTATGTCAGGGGGCGAGCAACAGATGTGTGCTATGGGGCGCGCTTTAATGGCTAACCCTAAGCTGCTACTGGTTGATGAAATGAGTCTGGGTTTAGCACCCGTTATTGTTGATCAACTACTTGAGATTTTGAGTACGATCCGTAATGAAGGCATTACTGTGTTATTGGTAGAGCAGGATATTTACGCAGCTCTCGAGATTGCTGACCGTGGTTATGTGATGGTGACAGGTGCCATCACACAAAGTGGCAGTGCAGATGAACTGAGAAACGATCCTCATATTCGTGAGGCTTACTTAGGTCTCTAATGTATTTTTAGAGGATAACATCATGAATCAAACGCGTTTTACTCTGACAGTGGGCTCTTGTTTCATGTTTTTAGGGGTATTAATGGGGGCCTTTGGTGCTCATGCACTTGAACATCGTTTAAGTGTGCAAGCGCAGGGGTGGTGGCAAACTGCTGTGCATTATCAAATGTTGCATGGCTTGGCACTATTGGCTTTAGGCGCTTCACGGGTGAGTGGGATTGAGCGTGCAACTCAATCCTTAATAGTGGGAGTGATTATCTTTTCCGGCTCACTCTACGCTTTGTCATTAACAAATATTCACTGGCTTGGCGCCATTACCCCAATTGGTGGCTTATTAATGATGATTGGTTGGCTTATGCTTGCCTATCAATTTTGGCGTGGACGCGTCATTTAAGGGGCACTTAATCCACCTATCAATACGGCAAGGGTTGCCACAACCGTCAACTGTAAACGTAGCGGTAAATACCATGCTGGTAAGCTCATGTGTTTACTGAGTCTTCTGTCTTGGTCGTAGTGCAAGATAAAAAACACAGCTAGTAAAGTACCAGCGATAAAAGGGGGGATTAACAGAGCAAACCACCCCACTAAGGCTGGGACAACGCTCCAAGCGTAGCGTTGTTTTTGGGTTAATGGGGGTAAGTCTTTAGCCAGCATGGCAAACGCCCAATGCAGTGCCCCAACAAAACTTAAAATAACTGATCCGTAGGTGAGTAGGGCGTCTCGCCAAATACTAGCACGATAGGAATCAAGGGACATACTTAAACTAAAGGCTATAAAAGGAATAAGACCACTGTAGCCTAGAATGATGGCGGCTTTAGGTTTAACAGTAATCACTTCTTCATTCATGATTTTTCTCGCATAGTAAGGAACAGTTTAACGTGGCTTCTCTCTAACATACCATTTTAACTCGGATTAGTTCATGCCAACATTGCGACTTATTTTAGGGGATCAACTTAATCCCTGCCACTCTTGGTTTGCAACCAATAGTGACAATGTTATTTATACATTAATGGAGTGCCGTGACGAAACAGATTATGTTATTCATCATGGACAAAAAATCTTAGGAATTTTTGCGGCTATGAGAGATTTTGCTCAGTCTTTGTTGGCCGCAGGACACCGAGTTCATTACTTAACCATTGATGATCAAACAAACTTACATAGCTTATCTTCTAATCTCCTTCAGCTAGCACAACACTATCAATGCCAACGCATTGAATATCAAGAACCTGATGAGTTTCGTGTTGATACACTATTGGCCTCCTTAACAGAGCAATTTGATGGTGAGCTAGCCTGCGTTTCTGCTGAGCATTTTTATACAGAGCGCCTTGATGGGTTGCGCTTTTTTAATAATAAACAGTGGTTAATGGAACGCTTTTATCGTGCTATGCGTAAAGAGCATGGTATTTTATTAGATGCCTCAGGGCAACCAGAGGGTGGTCAATGGAATTATGATGAAGACAACCGTCAACCATGGCGTAATGATGTGGCACTCACTGCCCCTCAACTCATTGAACACAATCATCACGCTTTATGGCAAACCATTCAACAACAATCCATTCAGTTTATGGGGGAAGTTGATGCCAAGCGGTTTATTTGGCCACTTAATCGCGCAGAAGCACTGGGTTACCTAGATGATTTTATTACAAATCGATTGGTTCACTTCGGACGCTTTCAAGATGCCATGGTGGTTGATCAACCGTTCCTATTTCACTCACTGCTGTCTTTCGCCTTAAATACCAAAATGATTAGTCCACGAGAAGTGGTGAATCGTGCTGTTGAAGCTTATTACCAAGGTCGGGCAAGTATTGCTGCGGTGGAGGGGTTTGTCAGACAAATTATTGGTTGGCGTGAATACATTAGGATATTTTATTGGGCGCACGGTGATCAATATCAGAGTACTAATTTTTTTCAGCATCAGCGTCCTTTGCCCTCCTGGTTTTGGACGGGGAAAACCAAAATGCGTTGCCTCTCCCAGTCAATTGGTCAGTCACTTCAGTATGCGTATGCGCACCATATTCAACGCTTGATGATTATCGGTAATGCAGCCTTGCTGTTTGGTTTTTCGCCACAAGAATTAAGTGGTTGGTATTTGGGTATTTATATCGATGCCTTTGAATGGGTAGAGCAACCCAATACCTTAGGCATGAGTCAATTTGCTGATGGTGGATTACTCGCTACGAAACCCTATGTGGCCAGTGCCGCGTATGTGAATAGAATGAGCAATTATTGCAAAGGATGTCACTATAATTTCAAGCTGCGTGAAGAGGAAAATGCCTGTCCGTTAAATGCGTTATACTGGCATTTTCATTATATACATCGCGATCAGTTAATGAAAAACCATCGTTTATCTATGGTCTATCGCCAGTGGCAACGCTTTGACGCTACTCAACAACAACGTATTCTGACTCGCGCACGGACACTTCTTGATGATGCACAATCATGTTAGGTTAATTAAGGAATAATTCTTATGCAACGTTTTTTGTGGGCTGTTGTTTTGTTAGGGTTATGTATACAAGTTAATGCAGAGGAGATAATCGTCTCTGCAGCAGCGAGTCTCACTAATGCACTTCAGCGTGTTGCACAGGATTTTTCAGCCACTCATCCGCAAACAACGGTGCGCTTTAATTGGGGTGGCTCAGGCACCTTAGCTCGTCAAATTGAGGCCGGAGCGCCAGTTGATCTATTTGTGAGTGCCTCAGATAAGGTTATGGATTCCTTACAAACCAGTTCGTTAATTGACCCTGCCTCGCGCAGTGTGCTGGTTCATAATCAACTGGTGTTAATCGTACCCGCTCAGTCGGAAACCAAGATTCATGATTTTACTGATTTAGCTGAAGCTAAAAAAATCAGTATTGGAGACCCTCGGTTTGTCCCTGCTGGCATGTATGCCACTGAGGTGTTTCAATTTTATGATTTAACACAGCAAGTGCAAGCACATTTGATTTTGGCCTCTCACGTTCGGCAAGTATTAACTTATGTGGCTGAGCAGGATGTGGAAGCAGGACTTGTGTACAAAACAGATGCCCTGGAAATGGCTGATAAAGTCCGTATTGCAGCCTATGCCCCAGAGGATTCTCATTTACCTATTGTCTATCCAGCGGCTATAGTTAAAGCCAGTCAACACAAACAATTGGCTCAAGAGTTTCTCAATTATCTGAATACCAGAGAGGCGAAGGTGATCTTTGCTCATTATGGATTTCAAACGCCATGATGGAGATTGGGCAGATACTGCTGCTGTCACTGTGGATTGCCAGTTGGTCAACACTGTGTGTTGTCATATTAGGTATTGCTCTGTCCTATTTATTTGTCTTTGGCCAGACAAAAAAATGGCTCTGGCTTGATACGATGGTTGCCATTCCCTTGGTGCTGCCGCCCACTGTAGTGGGATTTTTATTGGTCTATTTATTAGGTCATACGGGGCCAATTGGTGCCCTACTGTATCGCTTAAGTGGTGTGAGTATATTGTTTACTTGGCAATCTGCCGTGGTGGCAGCCTGTGTGGTGTCATTACCCTTAATGGTACGCGTTACGCGCTCAGGATTTTTAGGCGTGGATCAAGAATTGATTTTAGCCAGCCAAAGCTTAGGTAAATCCAGTTGGGTGACGTTCACGCGCGTGATAGTCCCTTTATCACGTAACAGTATTGTGGCAGGAGCCGTACTCTCTTTTACACGGGCATTGGGAGAGTTTGGCGCCACGTTGATGGTGGCCGGCAATATCCCCGGAAAAACGGCTACATTATCTTTATCTATTTATACGGCTTTTGAGTCAGGAGACAATCGCAGTGCCTGGATAATGGCCTTACTACTCACACTGATTGCTGTCTTCTCTATGGTGATGACCTATTTGTTGACACGGAGTCGTTGGTAATGCTGACTATGCACTGTCATACACAACTCCCTGGTTTTACATTACAGGTGGCTTTAGAGTTACCCGCTCAACTTAGTGTTATTGTTGGCCCTTCTGGTGCCGGTAAATCTCTTTTACTACAAACCCTAGCAGGGTGGGTTAAGCCTGATAGGGGAAGTATTTGCTTTGGTGAGGAGTCGTGGTTTGATCAGACAAAAAACATTCACTTGTCTGTCAGAGACAGACGGGTAGGATTTGTTTTTCAGCATGATGCGCTATTTCCACACATGAGTGCGCTGGAAAATATTGTTTACGGACATCGTGCACTAAGGAGTGATGAGGCAAGAGAGAAAGCATTGGTTTTTGCCCAGCGTTATCAATTAACGGAGGTTCTCTCTTTATTCCCTCGTCAACTGTCAGGGGGGCAACGACAACGTGTGGCCTTAGCCCGGACTCTGATGAGTGATCCGCGTTTACTATTATTGGATGAGCCCTTATCAGCGTTGGATTTTATGACCCGTCGTCATATTCGCGATCAATTGATTGACATACAACGCCAACTCTTACTTCCCATGGTATTTGTGACTCATGATATGCATGAGGCGCTATTGATGGCGGATTATTTGGTGTTGATGAACGAAGGCCAAGTGATTCAGGCAGGAGAGAAACATCAGGTACTCACTCATCCTGCCAATGACTGGGTGAAACAGTGGTTGGCGGAAGCACGCTAATAGGCAACAGCCAGCTCATCCCATTCTGTGGTGTAACGAGGTGAGCGTTTTTCAAGGCGTACAGACCAGGAACGTGACAAATGCTTCAGTGCACTGCTACCAAAGGTAATGGTATTACCACCAAAGCGTTGGTTAAGTCTGTCAATTGTACTCATCAGGCATTCACTGCTGTGCTGATCGAGGTCACTAAATAACTGTTCCTGTTGTTTGGTTTTATCGGATAAATCAAGTAATACCACGCCTACTTTATGGTAGAGCAGTCCTGGTTTAAAAATACGTCTTAATCCCTTTATCGCCGCTTGATTAAGAAGGCGCGTGTCATCACTAGTGATGGCTAGAGATTCAAGAGCGTGATTACTGTAATGTATTTCTTTTTGCCGAAAGGGGTTGGTGCGAATAAATACGCCTACTGTATGACACAAAGAGCCTTCTTCACGTAATTGCAGTGCTGCGCGGTGCATATGAAAAATAACAGCTTCTTCTACCGAGGTATAGGATAGGGTGGGTTGGCCAAAACTGCGACTACAGATGATTTGTTTACGTGCTGCAGGATGATCCTCCCAGGCTAGAGCCACTTCTCCTCTTAACTCAGTTAACGTTCTAGCAAGCATGACATTAAAGTGTGAGCGAATAACAGACAGAGGAGTGTGGTAACAATCCCATAGAGTGAGGATATTTAATTTAGCTAAAGAGCGTTCTAAATTAGCGCCAATTCCCCACAGAGTGGAAGTGGGAAGCGTCTTTAACAACGCCTGTTGTTGTGTTGTTGATAAGTGCGGCCAGACACATACTCCCTTAAACTCCGGGTTTTTTTTAGCCAAATGATTGGCTAATTTAGCCAGTGTTTTAGTGGGCCCTATCCCCACTCCCACAGGTAACCCCAGTTGCTTTAGCAACGTTTTTCTAATGGTAACCCCTAACTCTTCTAAAGACTGCTGGTGTGAGCTCACATCTAAAAAACATTCATCAATGGAGTAAATTTCTTGACTCGGAGCAAAGTGTTTTAATAAGCGCATCATGCGCTCGCTCATATCAGCATAGAGAGCAAAATTAGAACTCAGTGCCACCAGATTATGGCTTTTCACCAAATGGGCTACTTTAAAAAAAGGAGTGCCCATGGCAATACCTAAGGCTTTGGCTTCATTGCTTCTTGATACAACACAACCATCGTTGTTAGACAACACCACAACAGGGCGCTTTCTAAGAGACGGGTTAAATACCCGTTCACAGGAAACATAAAAATTATTACCATCAATAAGAGCGATACCAAGGTTTATGGTCGATGTAGTACCCATGTTACTACTCCCCAGATCAGGGAGTCCTCTGCGTCAGTTAGCTGTATTGTCCGATAACCTGGATCATCGGCTTCTAGGTAACCTTTGTTATGTTTAATTATTAAGCGACGCACCACAAATTCATCGCGTAGGTAAGCGATAACGACTTGCCCTGAGTGAGGAGTGGGGCTACGGTCAACCACTAATAGATCATCTTTAACAATCCCCGAGGCCTGTAAGGCATTACTTTGAGCACGAAAAAAGAACGTACTCTCAGGGTGGGGCATGAGATAGCGTAATAGGTTGAGTGTATGTTGCTCTTCTTGAGCAGGGAAAAAAGCCAAATGTTGCATCATGAGAATTATAATACTGTATATTTATACAGTTTGAAAGAGGGGTTGTTTTAGCCCGCAAAAATAGCTATATTCAAGGCTACAGGAAATGGCATTTTCCTATTCAACCGCCTTGTTCAATTAAGGATGATAATGCCTACAATTTTTCCGATAGGGAAAAGTGTGGGTATATTTGTCCGTCACTTTGCCCTATCTCAAGACATAATAATTTGATCTATTTATGGAGCGTATATGGGAGTATGGGCTGTTATTTCTGTGGGGGTAGGGGCGGCATTGGGCGCATGGCTTCGTTGGTGGTTGAGTATGGTACTTAACCCACTACTGCCTACATTGCCTTTAGGTACCTTGGCGGCCAACTTAATGGGTGGTTATTTAGTGGGGGTTGCTGTGGCTTTTTTTACCGAGCGTGCTGGTTTCCCTCCTGAAGCCAAGTTATTTATTATCACCGGGTTTATGGGGGGGTTGACGACTTTTTCCACTTTTTCAGCAGAAGCCGTAGCGCTATTGATGCGTGCAGAATACTTGTGGGCCAGCCTACATGTTTTGATTCACCTAGCAGGTTCACTGGTGATGACAGGATTAGGTATTGCTACGGTACGTTTTTTGTCTATTGGGCGTGGTTAATTCGCAAAAATCGAATGCTGACTTTAATAAGAAAAGAGCGTAGTACCAACAGGGTACCACGCTCTATATAGATTATTTCTTGCTGGCTTCTACAGCGATAGATACAGTTACTTCATCACCTACGTAAGGGGCGTATTTACCCATATTAAAATCAGTACGTTTTAAGGTGGTGGTGGCATCTGCACCGCAGGCTTCTTTCTTGGTCATAGGATGAGGCATACATTTGAAAGAAGTAATTTTTAAGGTAACAGGTTTAGTAATGCCTTTTAAGGTTAAATTCCCTTCTACAGCACTGGGTTTGTCGCCATCAAACACAAATTTAGTTGATTTGAATGTGGCGGTTGGGAATTTTTCTGTATCAAGAAAATCAGCATCTTGAATGTGGTTATTGAAGATTTTTGAACCGGTGCTTACAGAGCGGGTATCAACAGTAATATCAGCATCTCCTGTTTTTGCTGCAGCATCAAAATTAATTGAGCCAGATACTGTATCAAAACGGCTTAATTGGGTGGTGTAACCAAAATGGCTATAAGAAAAGCGCACAAAAGTATGGTTAGGGTCTGTTGTGTAGGTATTATCTGCTGCTAATGCTGATGTACTAGCTAACGCTAATAAGGCGCTAATATATAAGGCTTTCATTGATGTCTCCTGATTAAAATAGGGTATACAAATACATATAAATAGTACGTATGCGTACAAATATACAAGGCTTTATTAGAAATTGCAACTAATAATAAAAATTTTAGAATGACGACATTTCAAAAATATTTAGTAGTAAAATTAGTTTGAGTACAAACATTAACTGAAGTCTTCTTGATAGACGGTTAGTTAACTCTCTATTTTGTAAGTGATGTGTAATCAATAACAAAAAATTAACTGGGATTATGGTAAAACCAATTGAATTAAAGTCTGTTTGTGGCTGCTGCACGATTCGTGAGCGCTGTCTTCCTGCGGGCTTGAGCGATGAGGAAGTATTGGTTATTGATCAGTACATGGAACATCGTCTACCAGTTAAAAAAGGAGAATTACTGTACTCCCAAGGTGATCCTCTTGAGGCCTTATTTGCCATTAGTACAGGATCATTTAAGACTCTCATACTGCATGAAGATGGACGCAGCCAAATTACTGGGTTTCAGTTATCAGGCGAGATTATGGGGTTAGATGCGATCAGTAATGAGCGTCATGTGAGTGATGCCATGGCCTTAGAAGACAGTACAGTATGTAAAATCCCTTATGATTCCTTCGAAGAGCTTGAGTCTGAAATGAGTCGTTTACAACATAATTTCAATAAAACATTGTCCTCTGAAATTGTGAAGGATCACAATCTAATGCTGTTGTTAGGCAGTATGCGTGCTGAGGAAAAAATGGCTGCTTTCTTAATTAACTTATCACAACGCTTTCATGCTCGTCAGCAATCTGCTTCAGAATTGGTATTACGAATGACGCGTGAAGATATGGGTAATTATTTGGGATTAAAGCTTGAGACAGTAAGTAGAATCCTGTCACGTTTCGCTGATGAGGGGCTTATCAGCGTGCAAGGACGACACATTACCCTCATTGATGAAAAAAAATTACATTCTGTCACCATTTCTGCGTAACCATCTAAATCAACTTTGATCTAAATCAATATTTCACTTTGTAATAATCCTTACTATGGTTCTCACGATGCTCGCGGTGAGCATTATTGATTAAGGAGAATCATTATGGACTTTTTTACAGATAACCTGATATCCGTGGTAGCTACTTTTATTTTAATTGCTGATGTAGTGATGACTTATTCACATATGTTAGGTCACTAAGTCTTTTATAAAAAAACAATAAAAACAGCAATAACAATAATAACAATAGGGCATTTAGCAACATAGTTACTACTATGAGGGAGAAGGGATATGAAACATATAGTCAAAAAGACTGTTTTGGCTTCCGTCATTACAGCCATGGGGATGAGTATGGCTTACGCCGATCAACAGGGTACTACTCCATGGCTGGTTCGTGTGCGTTTATTAGATATCGCCACACAAAAATCCAATGACAGTGGTTTGGCTGGAGGGGTACCAACGGATTCTATGCAAGTGGGAGGACGCTTACAGCCCGATGTGGATATTACTTATTTTTTTAATCCTCATTGGGCCGCTGAATTAGTATTGTCTTACCCAGTGAGTCACAGCGTCTCTTTAAATGGAGGCAATATAGGAAGCTTCCAAGAGTTACCACCCACATTAAATGCCCAGTATCATTTTGACTCGATGGGTAAATTTACTCCTTATGTGGGTGCAGGGGTGACTTATATGAGGACGTTCAACACTAATTTAATAAGCGGTCTTGGTTTAACACAAAACAATTTTGGCCCCGATGTTGAAGTGGGGTTAGATTATGCGCTAGATCAACATTGGTCCTTGAACGCTGATATCAAGCAAGTGTTTATCAATGTGGGAGTGACCAACGGTGCTGGTGGAACGTTTAATTTACACCCTGATCCTACTCTCTTCGGCGTTGGGGTAGGCTACCACTTCTAGTTAGCCGGACGAACCACATGCACACTGCAGGGAGCCTCTTCGACGAGACGTGTGACAGTTGATCTGTTGACTCGTAGAAAGCTTCCGCTACTCTCTTGATTAGCCAGAACAATAATCACGTCGACAAAATTGTTTTTAGCAAAATCAATGGTCTTTTGAGCCATATCCGTGGTTTCTATAATATGTGCACTGCATCTTTCTTTAGGGATATGTAATTGTCTTAGCCAATGCTCTAATAAGATACGATGTTTATGATGGCGTTCGGCAGCACCACTTTCTTGCGCCCCTTCTAGAGGGACTTCAATGATATTTAAAGCAGACAAATGGCTGTCAGGATGACGCTCCATGGCGCGTAACACGGCATATCTTAACGCTTTAATTCGTTCTGGCTGATGCTCTTCCAAATCAATTAAAACAGCAATTAATGGGACATTAGAGACCTGCTCACTGGGTGAGTATTGTGGTACAGGACTCACTTCAATCGCGGGCCTAAATCCTTTAATTAATCTAACCCATAATGAATCAGGGCGACTGCGTTTTCCTCGTTCAGTGATGATAATCGAGTCAGGGTCACTAAAGGCTCTGGCAAGTAGTGCGGTGGAGGCAAAACGCTTTTCTGCTAGAGGTTCAAGACAAGTGAAGACAATCTCTTGAAACCATTCAGGCAGATCAGGACGTAAGTGACGAATGGGAGTAGGGCGTAACCAGTGACGTTGACGTAATTCTTTTAAAGTAACAGGGATACCAAAAGGTAATTCTCCTGTGGCCAATTGGTAAAGCGTTACCCCAATAGCAAATTGATCACTGCGTGGATCAAGGCGAATATGTTCAATTTGCTCAGGTGCGATATAAGGTGTTGAGCCTACCGCTTGACGAGGGTTATCTGAAAACAAATCGGGTAACAGACTATGGTGCGCAAAACCAAAATCAATAAAAACAACCTCGTTATCTGCTTTGATAATGAGATTATCAGGCTTAATATCAAGATGAATCGTATCTTGGCGATGTAGGCTGTGTGCCGCATTAGCGATGGCTGTGCCTATTGTTTGTAGTTTCGTTAGAGGTAGCCCTAACGGCTTAACCCAATTAATGAGTGGTTCGCCGATAACTTTTTCCATCACCACGTAGGGTTGAATCGCTAAGGGATTAGCGGCAATAAAACGGGGTACATGTGGTCCCTTGAGGACAGGCAAAATGGAACATTCCATTTCAAAACTGACCAAACCAAACACCGGTTGGCTTGGACCCAGTTTGGGGATTTTCATGATCAGTGGTGTTGTAATCTCTTTTGTTTCTACCTCATAAAGATACGCTCCTCCTGCTGAGTACAGTAATTCTTTAATAATGAAGCGATCAACATGGGTACCTGGTTCTAATACATCCATATTTATTGGCCCTTTGACAGGCGCTCAGCAAGAGTCGGTGGGAGACCACGATGGTAAATTTTATAGATTGTACGATCAATATCATAGGGTACTCGATGAAAGGTCAGCGTATTTTGTTCATTATCAAAGAGTGCGTATTGAGAGGCGCTATTACCATCTCTAGGTTGACCAAGAGAGCCAATGGTTGCTGCCCAGCGCCGTCTCGTTGACAAAGGAATAACCTGTCCTGGGGTGGGAATAAAAGACTGTATGTTCTTCTCGCCATCTTCAAAGTAGAGCATTTGATGGTGTACGTGACCTGCTATCACAATGGGCTGCTCTGCTTCTTTAAAACTAAGTTTAATTTCTTCTTCATTATTTAAATAGTGCCAGCCTTCAGGTTCATGAGCGGATGCATGAGTTAATAGCAAGGGTGGCAATTCATAAGTAAAGGGAAGGGATGATATAAATTCAAAATGATAATTTTGCAAACGTGGGATCGTCCATAAAATGGCATCTCTAGCATGATGACTCATCTGTTGGGGACCGGTTAAGCACGCTTCGTCGTGGTTACCTAGTAAAACAATATGCCCTTCATCACGGTATTTTATTAACCGATCAAGAATACGTTCTGGATCAGGACCGTAACCCACATGATCCCCCAGGAAAGCAAACAGTTCCGCCTTTTCTTGAAGTGCATGTTGCTCACAGGCACTAAAAGCTTCAAAGTTGGCATGGATATCAGAAAATAAAGCAATTCGCGTCATAGTGCTTAATTGTAACCTGTCCTTGTAAAGTTTGACTTATATCAACGTTTTTTTTAGCCGTTAACTCATAATGAATCTAACAGTACATAGGATAAGTGTCACATGATTACTTCAGAGTTAATACGTCGATTTGATATACCGGGTCCTCGGTATACCTCTTATCCTACTGCTGATCGTTTTTATGCTGATAGACAAGGACAGGCTCTAGAGCGTGCTATTGAAGCACGTCGTGATAATCCACGGGTATTGTCGTTATATATTCATATTCCTTTTTGTGAGTCAGTTTGTTACTACTGTGGTTGCAATAAGATTGTGACTAAAAACCATGGTGTAGCTATGTCTTATTTACAAACCTTATTCAGTGAAATTGATCATATTGCCCGATTACTTGACCATGGTCGCGTAGAAGATCTTTTGGTTGCTCAGTTACATTTGGGAGGGGGTTCCCCCACCTTTTTGTCTGATGAGCAATTGGGCGAATTGATGTCTCATTTGAATTATCGTTTTCACTGGCGTCAAAATTGTGAAAAATCTATTGAAGTAGATCCGCGTACTATTAATGTTGAACGTTTAGCTCATCTAAAACAATTAGGCTTTAATCGATTGAGTTTTGGAATACAAGATTTTGATGCTGATGTTCAATTGGCGATTCATCGTGTTCAGTCTTTTGCATCGGTTCAGTCCCTAATGAAAGAAGCCAGAGCACTTCAATTTGATTCTATTAATATGGATTTGATTTATGGTTTACCCAAACAAACGCCAGCTTCATTTTTACGTACTCTTCAGCAAGTTGTGTCTCTTCGTCCTGATCGTATTGCCTTGTATGGTTATGCGCATTTACCTGAACGCTTTAAACCACAACGACGCATTCATCAAGAGGATTTACCTAACGCACAACAAAAATGCGATATGTTAGATGAGGCGGTAAGCTTTTTTATGGCGGAAGGATATGAGTACATAGGAATGGATCATTTTGCTCTTCCACATGATGAACTAGCGCGTGTTAAAAAAGAAGGACAATTACATAGAAATTTTCAGGGTTATCACACCCTTAAAGACTGTGATTTAATTGGTTTTGGCGTGTCAGCAATCAGTGAAGTAGGGCTGTGCTATAGTCAAAACTTGAAAACTGTTGATACGTATTCGCAGGCCTTGTCTCTTGGTCAATCACCTATTGAAAAAGCCCTTGAACTGAATGAAGACGATCAACTAAGACGTCAAGTGATTATGTCTCTTATGTGTCAGGGAAGGGTAGATAAGTTAGCTATAGAACAACAGTTTGGTATTCAATTTAATGATTATTTTACTGATGCGCTAGATCGTCTTACGGAGTTTGAGGATGCAGGATTACTGTCTGTCTCAGATACTCTCATAGAAGTGAATGAAGCCGGTTGGTTTGTGATTCGTGCAATCGCCATGGCCTTTGATTATTATCTTTGGCATGAAACAGATCATCGGCGTTTTTCTAAAGTGTTGTAGTGGTCTCTTCGTGAAGTACCCCTTTCCGCCTGGTTAAAGCTAGGCGGTTTTTCTTTATATCTAACAACGACTTAAAAATACTATTTATAGATGAATTCGACCATTTTACTTACGCTACGCGCCTAGCTACTAATTAATGTTATTATTACAATAAGATAAGTATTAAGTTATGGTAGTAGTGACAAAAGCACAGGGGATGCTATGAAATTAATTACAGCTGTTGTTAAACCATTTAAATTAGATGAAGTACGTGAAGCGCTGTCAGATATTGGTATTTCTGGTTTAACGGTTACTGAGGTAAAGGGGTTTGGTCGCCAAAAGGGACATACAGAACTTTATCGTGGTGCCGAATATGTGGTTGATTTTTTACCTAAAGTTAAAATAGAAGTAGTAGTCACAGAAGCCATGGAACAAACTGCAATTGATGCGATTATTGCAGCAGCGAGAACCGGTAAGATTGGCGATGGAAAAATATTTGTTACTGATGTTAGTCATGTGGTACGAATTCGTACCGGTGAGATTAACGAAGACGCTGTTTAATCTGGAATATGTAGAATCTGTTTAATGTGTTCTGCTTTTTTTAGGGCATCGCTTGCACTGTGCCCTAATACGGTAACATGTCCCATCTTACGGCCTTTTCTCGGCTCTTTTTTGCCATATAAATGAAGACTTGCAGTAGGTTCAGTGAGTACTTGATCCCAATTGGGGGAACCTGACTCCCAGATGTCACCCAGGATATTCACCATAACCGCAGGAGTTAACGCTTCAGCTGAACCTAAGGGTAAATTACATAAAATTCGTAGTTGTTGTTCAAACTGATCAGTAACACAGGCATTAATGGTAAAGTGCCCACTGTTATGAGGTCTTGGCGCCATTTCATTAACCAGTAATGTATCAATACCTGTTACAAAAAACTCTACTGCCAACACCCCCACGTAATTTAGTTTGTCAGCGATATCACAGGCAATTTTACGCGCGCGATTCGCTAGTTCATCACGAATTCTTGCAGGAGCAATGGTGATATCTAAAATACCATTACGGTGTTTATTCTCTGCGATAGGCCACACACTAAACTGCCCCTGTCTGTTACGCCCTAAAACAACAGAGATCTCAAGGCGTAAGGGAACTTGTTCTTCAACAATGATAGGAAATAAACCTGGTTGTGTGTTGAGAGTATTAAGTAGTTCTGATTCATTGGCTACTCTTACTTGACCTTTACCATCATAGCCAAAGCGCGCAGTTTTAATAATCGCAGGATAATGAATGTCACGTAACTGTTGAGAAAGCTCTTGGGCCGACTCTGCCACAACAAAGTGCCCAACAGGAAAGCCTTCTTGCTTAAAAAAACGTTTTTCTAAAATACGATTTTGTGCAATTGCTACCGCCTGAGAAGGAGGGCTCACAATAAGTTGTTTTTCTAAAGCGGCCAACAGGGGAGCAGGGATATTTTCAAACTCAGTGGTCACTGCAGCACACCGTTTGACTAATATATCCAATACTTTTGGGTCTTCATAGGGAAGACAGATATGTTCACTGGCAAAATGTTTAGCCGGTGCATCAGGATCAGGATCAACAACAATCACTTCATAACCCATACGTCTTGCAACTGAGCAAAACATTCTGCCCAGCTGGCCGCCACCTAGTAAACCTAATGTGTTACTCATTACTGTTGTGGCGGAAGGGTCATGGCCTTAACTGACTGTTCAAGATCAAGACGATATTGACTGAGTTGTTGGACCAGTTGTGGAGATTGTTGCGCCAGAATACTGACGGCGAATAAGGCTGCGTTTGTGGCACCGGCTTCGCCAATAGCAAAGGTTGCCACAGGAATACCTTTTGGCATTTGTACAATGGAAAGGAGGGAGTCTTGACCTGCTAGGTATTTACTGGGGACTGGGACTCCTAGTACAGGAACCGTGGTTTTTGAGGCAAGCATTCCAGGTAAATGGGCTGCCCCACCAGCACCAGCAATGATACATACAAGGCCTCGCTCTCTTGCACTGTGTGCATAGTCAAACATCATGTCAGGGGTTCTATGGGCTGACACGACCTTGGTTTCAAAGGAAACATTAAACTGTTTGAGAACGATCGCAGCCTGTTCCATGACGGCCCAGTCTGAGTGACTACCCATTACAATACCTACTTGAACTGCTGGTTCGTTCTCTTGAGACATGATTAGTCAACCAATCCCTTAGCAGCGGCAACTTGGCCACGGTAGGAGTCAAAAATAAACTTCAATGCATCTTGCATGGAAACGGTTGGTTTCCACTCAAGTTCATTACAGGTATTAGTGATTTTGGGTACACGGTTTTGTACATCTTGATAACCCCGTCCGTAATAAGCCTCTGAAGTGGTTTCAATAAGCTGAACCTGTTTAGCACTCTCGCTGTATTCTGGGTAGTCCATAGCAAGCTTTAACATCATCTGCGCTAGCTCTTTGACAGAGTAGTTGTTAACAGGGTTACCGACGTTATAGATTTTTCCGCTGGCAACACCGTTTTTGTTCTCAATCATTTTCATTAACGCTGACACACCGTCATCGATGTAGGTGAAAGCGCGTTTTTGTGTGCCGCCATCAACTAATTTGATGTTTTCTCCACGCACAATGTGTCCAAAGAATTGCGTGATCACTCGTGAGCTACCCTCTTTAGGTGTATGAATGCTATCAAGTCCTGCGCCAATCCAGTTGAAGGGTCTAAATAGAGTAAAATCTAGTCCCTCTTGGGTACCATATGCCCAAATGACGCGGTCCATGAGTTGTTTACTGCATGAGTAGATCCAGCGTTGTTTTTCAATAGGACCCAAAATAAGATCTGAGTTATCCGGATCAAATTCACCGTCTTTACACATACCATATACTTCAGAGGTGGACGGGAAAAGAATACGTTTTTTGTATTTAACGCAGCTTCTAACAATCGGAAGATTGGCTTCAAAATCCAGCTCAAACACGCGCAATGGCTGTTGTACGTAAGTGGCTGGAGTCGCAATAGCAACGAGTGGGAGAACCACATCACATTTTTTAATATGATACTCAATCCACTCTTTATTAATTGTGATGTCACCTTCAAAGAAATGAAAACGGGGGTGATCGATTAAATCATTAACGCGATCACTTTGCATGTCCATACCAAACACTTCCCAGTCGGTCGTGTTTAAGATACGTTGACTTAAATGATGACCAATAAACCCGTTTACCCCAAGAATTAATATCTTTTTCATGACATCAACCAAAAATTAAAAAAGCTATTATACCGGTTTTAGGGAACTTTATTAAAGCGATCCAACTCCTTTTCCCTCACATCACTCAAAATATCGCTTTTTGAGTGAATATAGTTACCCTAGCAATCAGGACGGATTCCTTTAGGGAAGCGTTTTTTGAACTCATCACCATCAAGAGGTTGTCCGTCCAGCTCTAAAGCCAATATGTAGAGTGGCGTATTGTCTCCACCTAGGGTTTTAGCAATGGCGTCATTGGTTGCTTTTAATGAGGTACGTAGAATGGTTAATTTTTGACCATTCACAAAAGTGAAGGCACCTGGGTAGGGAGGGGCCACTGCACGCACTAGATTGTGAATAGTGAGGCTTGAGGCAGCCCAGTTAATTTGACCATCCTCTGCTTTGCGACCACTAAAGTAACTCCCTTCACTTAATTTTTGTTTATGGTGTGGTGCTTTACCTTTGATTAATTTAGGTAATACGTCATCAAGTGCTTTAATGGCAGCCTCTGTGACACGATCAAATACGTCTTTAGCGGTATCATCAATATGGATAGGTACCGCTTTTTGCGCAACAATATCCCCTTGATCAGGTTTCTTAGTCATGACATGCAAAGTGGCGCCTGTTTCGTTTTCGCCATGAATAATCGCCCAATTAATGGGTACTCGCCCACGGTATTTAGGTAATAATGAGCCGTGTAAATTGTAAGCCCCACGTTTTGCCAGCTTCAAAATATCTTCGCTTAGCATATGGCGATAGTAAAAAGAGAAAATGAAATCTGGCTTAGCCTGTTTAATTTTTTTTATTATTTTGTGTTGATTGGGGTCAACTGGCGTAATGACTTTTAACCCTTTTTTTTGCGCCAGTGCCTTTACACTATCAAACCAAATACGCTCATTGGGATTGTCTTCGTGAGTGAGTACTAAGGACACATTTATATTGTGTTTTAATAGTACTTTGAGTGCCTTAACCCCAATATTATGATAGGCAAATACCACTGCTTTAACCATAGCTAATCCCTATTGATCGTTATTATTACTATTTTTATGTGTTGTTATCTGATTCAAGAATAGCTTGAATCAAGAAGCGTGGGCGATCTCGTACCTGTTGATAAATACGGCCAATATATTCCCCTAATAAACCGATACCAAACAATAAAATACCAATTAATAAGAAAGTAATTGCAAATAAGGTAAAGACTCCCTCAGCCTCTGGACCAATAATTAAGCGTCGTATAAATAAATAGATAACAAATAAAGCAGATAATACAGATAATCCCATACCCATCAGTGAAAACCATTGTAGGGGAACCACTGAGAAACCGGTGATTAAATCAAAGTTAAGGCGAATTAGGCTGTAGAGTGAATATTTCGATTCCCCCGCAGCTCTCTCCTCATGGGCCACAGTCACTTCTGTGGGATTTGACGCAAAGGTGTAGGCGAGCGCCGGAATAAAGGTATTTATTTCTCGGCAAGAGGAAATGGCGCGAATGATTTTTTTATCATAAGCACGCATCATGCATCCTTGGTCGGTCATATGAATACGGGTCATTTTTTCCCGCAAGCGATTCATTAGGCGTGAGGCAACACGACGCCAGGTCGTATCTTGGCGTTGTGCGCGGATAGTACCGACATAATCATGTCCCTGGTCCATGGCATCAAGGAGTTTTTGTATTTCTTCAGGAGGATTTTGTAAGTCAGCATCAAGGGTAATAATCACTTCCCCACGTACCTGCTCAAACCCCGCCATGATGGCCATATGTTGCCCATAATTACCATTGAGTAACACCACACGTGTCACATCAGGTCTTAATTCAAATTGTTCACGCAGAAGAGCAGGTGATCGATCGCGGCTACCATCATTGATAAAGATGATTTCATAAGAGCGGTTAAGTTTATCCAATGCAGGATATAGTCGATCGAATAAAGCTTGTAAGCCTTCTTCTTCGTTATAAACCGGTATAACTACTGATAATTTAACGGCGGTCATAGTGTTATCGTTTATGGTGATGAATCAGTTCTAATAATGTATCACAGACATAATCCACTTCTTCAATTTGCAGCGTTGGAAACAGTGGGAGAGTGAGTGTGCGCTGGCCAATATTTTCCGCATGAGGAAAATCCCCTTCGCTGTAACCCAATTGGCGATAAAGGCTAGTTAAATGAATAGCTTCATAGGAGATACCAGTGCCAATTCCTTTTTGTTGCAGAAGATCCATCAAGGCTTTACGGCTAATACTCATCTCATCTAAGGGTAGCAAGGGGGCAAAGAAATTCCAACTGTGTCCTTTATCGCCTCTGACAGGAAGCGTTAGATTTGAGCCCGTCAATCGGTCAAAATAACGCTCAACTAATACATGGCGTTTGGCAATGAATTCATCTAGGCGCTGCAGCTGCAGAATACCCAAACGGGCGTTAACATCAGGCAGGTTATATTTACCTCCCAATACTGTGATATCACGGGTTCCATCAGGAAGACGTGAGATACCATGAAAGCGATACGCTTCGCTTAGCTTGGCTTCTGCCTCTGAGCTAAATATGAGCGCTCCACCTTCAATGGTCGTGATATTTTTATTAGGATGAAAACTAAAGCTAACAATATCACCAACACTACCAATTAATTTATCTTGCCATTTACTACCAATAGCTAGAGCTGCATCTTCAATAACACGTAATCCTGTCTCCTGAGCAAGAGCATACAACTTATCCATGTCTAAAGGATGACCGGCAAAGTGAGTAGGCATCAAAACCTTGGTTTTAGGAGTAATGGCAGATCGTGCCAAGGTTAAATCCATATTACGCGTAACAGGATCAACATCCACAAATACAGGTGTTGCACCAGTATGCCTAATCGCATTAGCGCAAGAGAAAAAGGTTTGTGCAGGCATAATTACTTCATCACCTGGCCCAACCCCAATGGTTAAAAGTGCTACTTCAAGAGCAGCCGTCGCTGAGGTAAATACTCTAGCAGGTCGATCACCATGCATAACAGACAAGGCTTTTTCAAACGCTTGAACTTGGGGGCCTGAGGTAATCCATAGTGAGCGCAAGGTATCAGATACTGCTGATACCATGGTTTCATCAATGGTTGGACGAGCAAACGGAATAAAAGGGCGATTAGCTACGGGCAATTAACAATACTCCCAAGATAATAATAAAAATTCCAGCCACACGAGTAAAAGGCATACTCTCTCCTAGCCACAGGGCTGCAATTAAGGCATTCACGATATAACCAATGGAGAGCATCGGATAGGCAATCGAGACAGGTACACGAGAGAGCGCAAGAATCCACACCACCACACTCACCACGTAACAGGATAATCCTCCTAAGATATGGATCTCTGTGGCTAAACGCCAACCTATGGGCCAAATATTATTTAAGTTAAATTCAAAGTGGCCAATAGCGTTGGTACCAGCTTTAAGCAACAATTGTGCTGTGGCATTCAGTAGTACGCCAGTTAAAATTAATAAAAAAGAAATGGTGTTCATATGCGCGCCACTATAACATGCCGGTAGTCTTTGTAGATCACCCGCATGGCAAACCCTTGCTGTTGTAATTCTTGATAGGTGCTTGGTTGCATGAGGGCAATAGCCTGTAAATCTTTATCCCAAACTGGGGCAAAAGAGGCAAGAGAGGGAATGGATTGTTGAGGTTCTAGTTCTAACCCCATAGCTAATTCGTCCTTAAAGTCCACTAACGTAACAGTACGTTGTACATAATAGTCGAGCGTTTGATCGTAGGTTCCCACACTGTAAATATGGCTTGCTTGTCTGAACTGTGTCTTTAGTTTACTGGCAATACTGTCCATTGAGGCGATAGGAGAGAGCGCTTGGCTACCAAGCAGCATGATCTGGGTACTGATGAGTCCACTAAAACCTATCATAACAAGCTGGGCAGTGTATTGTGGAGTGAGGCGATGAAGAACAAAAAAGAATCCCCAGGCTAGCCCTGCATAGCATAAATCCAACCCTAAGTTTTGATAGGGAATAACCATGTCAGGATCGAGGTCAGGGTGAATACCTAATAGATTTCCCCATTGTGGGAAGTGTAATACTAGTCCTGCAAAGACTAAGAAAGCGCCCCATAGTAATCCAGTCATAGAGACTGAGAAAGGTAATCGATTGTGTTGTGATAAATAGCGCCCAGTGATTAAAGCCAAGGCAGGAAAGATAGGCAAAATATAGGAAGGAAGTTTGGAGTCTGAAATGCTAAAAAAAAGCATGACGACAATAATGAATAAGGCTAAAAAACGCTCAGCAGAAAAATGAGATTTGAAAGGAGCATTGAGTGCTTGTTTAATACTAGCGAAGAGGAGCAGTGTCCAGGGGAGAAAGCCGATTAATAAAATAGGAATGAAATACCAGAATGGCTCTACACGACGGTGGATAGTCGTGGTAAAGCGATCAAGGTGTTCATGAATAAAAAAGAAATGTAAAAAAGTAGGATGAGCTAATTGAATAGCGATAAGCCAAGGTAGGGCAATTAGGCTAAAAAGAAACAAGCCAGGTATCAATTGTATTTTTTTCCATACCTTAAAGCGCCAGGTTACAACAGTAGTCATCACTAGCGCAGCACCTGGTAAGACAAGACCAATTAATCCCTTTGACAGAAAAGCCAGCGCCGCAGCAAGCCAAGCAAACCACATGTAACGTCTTTGGTTTTCATGCAGGGCGAGTAAGAAACAATTCATCGCTACAGTAATGAAGAAACTCACTCCCATATCAAGCGTATTAATATGGCCTAATGCCACATAATACAAAGAGCTACTTAATACGGCAGTACTTGCTAGTGCGGCGAGCTTGCCCCATAAGCGAAAGGCAGTAAAAGCAGTGATTATAATGCCTAATAAACCACATAGTGCAGTCCAAAAGCGTGCGCTAAAGTTGTTGACGCCAAAGGTGTTAATAGCAGTCGCTGTGGCCCAGTATTGCAAGGGAGGTTTTTCAAAATAGAGAATATTATTTAACCGCGGACTAATCCAATCATGGCTTATGGCCATCTCACGAGCGATTTCTGCATAACGCCCTTCATCAGGACGCATTAGGGAGCGAGAGCCAAGCCCCGCTCCCCAAAGGGTAACACCCAGTAAGATGAGAACAATAACAGATCTCATTGACTGTGATGTAAGCTTTCTAAGTAACGCTGTGCATCTAGAGCTGCCATACAGCCTGTTGCGGCACTGGTTATAGCTTGGCGATAGATATGGTCTTGTACATCCCCTGCAGCAAATACTCCTGGAATGCTGGTATGGGTGGCGCCACCATTGCGCCCTGCATGGGTGATAATGTAACCGTTTTCCATCTCGAGCTGATTCACAAAAAGGTCTGTGTTGGGACGGTGGCCAATGGCGATAAACACGCCACGAAACGCCATATCTTGTGTGTCTTGATTAAGTGTGTTTCTGACACGTACTCCTGTGACACCTTCGTTGTCTCCAAGGACTTCATCAACCACGTGGTTCCATACAATCTTGACTTTACCTTCTTTTACTTTATCCATCAGTTGATCAATCATAATGGGTTCTGCACGCAGTTTATCGCGTCGATGAATAAGAGTAACTGTGCGCGCAATATTGGATAGGTAGAGCGCTTCTTCCACCGCTGTATTCCCACCACCCACTACAGCAACATCCTCATTGCGGTAGAAAAAGCCATCACAGGTGGCGCAACCTGATACACCTTTACCCATTAATGCAGATTCAGACTCTAACCCTAAATATAAGGCAGAAGCACCGGTAGCAATAATTAAGGCATCACAGGTGTACTGACCATTATCACCAGTGAGTAAAAAAGGTTTTTGGGTAAGTTGTGCTTGATTAATATGATCAAAAATAATATCAGTTTTAAAACGTTCTGCATGCGCCTGAAAACGCTGCATTAATTCCGGCCCCATCACGCCATCCACATCGGCTGGCCAGTTATCCACTTCTGTCGTGGTCATTAACTGTCCACCCTGGTTAAGCCCAGTGATGAGGACGGGTTTTAAATTGGCTCGTGCGGCATAAACTGCAGCTGTATATCCTGCTGGGCCGGAACCGAGAATGATGAGAGAATGATGTTGTGGTTGGCTCATGCTATCCTCGCAGTATAAAAAACTACGATTATAACATCTCAAACCCAAGATATAATGTCTCTTATTAATATAACTAACTGAAGAATATGGCAAAAACGAAGCCTCTCCCAGAAGAGTCAACAGCACTTCCTGCAAAACTCATGAAATTAATTCGTGAAGCGTTATGGGGATTAATAGTTATTTGTGCTCTGTATTTGGCAATGATTTTAATTACCTACCATCGTAGTGATCCTGGTTGGTCAGTATTGGCATCGGGGCAAGAAATAGCCAATGCGGGTGGCAGAGTAGGAGCCTATTTATCTGATCTGTTACTTTACTTGTATGGGTTCTCAGCTGCATGGTTTGTGTTTGGGTTGTTATTAATGGCGCGGCGTGCCTATCACTTTATGTTAGAAGCCCGTGAAGTACAGCTTGGTATCAAAGAAAGTTACGAACATAAACATTGGTTTTGGGCCAGTGTAATTGGTTTTGTGTTTGTATTGTTTTCTTCTTCAGCCATCGAAGCCATGCGCTTTGCAGGCGCATCTTTCAGATTACCTCTTAACCCCACAGGAGCAGGTTCATGTAGTGGTGCAGGTGGCATTATTGGGTGTGAATTAGCTGATGGGTTATCCACTGCGCTAGGAATAAGTGGCGCGTTGATGCTGTTATTGTTAATTTTTGCTGCGGGTTTATCGTTGACGACGGGTATGTCGTGGATTCGTTTGTCTGAATGGATTGGTACCAAGGTGGAAGAAGGGGTGTTAGGTGCCATTAACGAGCTTCGTGCCTGGCAGGACAGGCGAGTGGGGCGTAAGGCTGAAGTGGCGAGAGAAGCTACTGTGGTTGAAGCAAGACGTCAATTCAAGGAACAAGAGCCCTTAATTATCGCTCCTCCCGTGGTTCAAATTCCACAGTCAACGCGTGCTGTTAAAGAAAAACAAGTCTCTCTTTTTCAAGATATGCCAGACTCGGATCTCCCACCCTTATCGTTACTTGATATGGCCGAGACTTCAGGGGAAATGGTTTCACAAGAAACTCTTGAATTCACTTCACGTTTAATTGAGCGCAAACTCGCTGACTTTAATGTGGAAGTGAGGGTTCTTGCTGCCTATCCTGGCCCTGTCATTACGCGCTATGAGATTGAACCTGCTGTGGGGGTGAAGGGTAGTCAGATTGTGAATTTAATTAAAGACTTAGGCCGGGCTTTGTCGGTGGGAAATATTCGTGTGGTGGAGACTATCCCTGGTAAAAGCTGTATGGGGCTTGAAATACCTAACCCGAAACGCGAAACAGTAAGACTCTCTGAAATTGTAGGCTCTCAAGCTTATGGCGATATGGTGTCGTCATTGGCTCTGGCTATGGGTAAGGATATAGCAGGAAACCCCGTGGTGGTGGATCTTGCTAAGATGCCCCATTTGCTCGTGGCAGGTACCACAGGATCAGGTAAATCGGTCGCCATTAATGCCATGATTTTAAGCTTACTCTATAAAGCCACCCCGCAACAGGTACGTTTGATTTTGGTTGATCCTAAAATGTTAGAGTTATCCGTTTACGATGGCATTCCTCATTTACTGGCGCCTGTAGTCGTGGATATGAAAGAGGCTGCTCATGCTCTGCAATGGTGCGTGGCAGAAATGGATAAACGCTATAAATTGATGTCTACTTTAGGGGTGAGAAATTTAGCTGGTTACAACACAAGAATTGAAGAAGCTGAAGAAGCAGGGGAATCAATTCCGCATCCCTTTTCACTGACACCAGATGAACCAGAACCTTTAACTCAATTGCCTAATATTGTGGTGGTGATTGATGAATTGGCAGATTTAATGATGGTAGTAGGTAAAAAAGTAGAGGAGTTGATTGCGCGTATAGCACAGAAAGCGCGCGCTGCTGGTATTCATTTGGTGGTCGCCACACAGCGCCCCTCGGTGGATGTGATTACAGGTTTAATTAAAGCCAATATTCCTACGCGGGTATCCTTTCAGGTATCTAGTCGAGTGGACTCCCGTACGATCTTAGATCAAATGGGTGCGGAATCATTATTAGGGCAAGGTGATATGTTGTATTTGCCCACAGGAGCCGGCTATCCGCAACGAGTTCATGGCGCATACGTGGCGGATCATGAAGTGCATCGAGTAGTGGAGTTTCTCAAGAAACAAGGGGAACCTGATTATATTGATGGCATACTCAATGGTGCTGCTAACACCTCGGAGGCTGAAGGTGGTGGAGTGAATTTGTTTGGCGATAGCTCAGCAGAAAAAGATCCATTATATGACCAAGCAGTAGCCATCGTTTTAGAGACAAGACGGGCTTCAATTTCTCTTGTACAAAGACATTTACGCATAGGATATAACCGTGCGGCACGATTGATTGAAGAAATGGAAAAAGCAGGGTTGGTATCCACCATGGCTACCAATGGAAACCGTGAAGTATTAGTCCCAGGAAGAGAGCAATGATTAAAAAAAATACAGTATTGATAGGGTTAATGGCGTGTTGTTTGTCGTTAAATGTTTGGGCAAGTGGTCTCTCTCGATTAAATGATTTCATTACCAATACTAAACAAGGTAGCGCATCGTTTACCCAAACTAGTCTGAACGAAAAGGGCCAGCCCATTGGTAAAACCTCTACAGGAGTATTCGAGTTTTCTCGGCCAGGTTTATTTCGTTGGAATTATATTAAACCCTATCAACAAAGTATTATTGGTGATGGTAAGAATTTGTGGGTTTGGGATCCTGATTTAGAACAGGTAACACGTAAACCATTGGGTAGCAGTTTGGGATCCACACCAGCAGCACTTCTTGCAGGAGACAATGCGTTAGAAAAAGGATTTAATTTGACTGAGGCTCCTGAAAATAACGGATTGCAGTGGGTAAATGCCACTCCTAAAACTCAAGAGGCGGGCTTTCAGTCTATTAAAATGGGTTTTGATGAAAACTCATTGGCGGTGATGGAGTTGGTCGATAGTTTTAAGCATACTGTGATTATTCATTTTGGTGCGCTTAATAAAACACCACATTTTCAAACGGAGCATTTTCGTTTTACTCCTCCGCCAGGAGCAGACATCATCCAATAATTTTTTGTTAAATTCTATTTGTTAATACAACTAGTTAACTAATTTGATAAGCAAAAAAATTCGTTAGGTGATTGATTTTTATTCTGTGACAGTTGATAATAGTGAATTCGGGGTGTAGCGTAGCCTGGTAGCGCGCCTGGTTTGGGACCAGGATGTCGGGAGTTCGAATCTCTCCACCCCGACCAATCTCATTTTAGTTAGCCTGATGGGTGCCCGTAGCTCAATCGGATAGAGCACCAGCCTTCTAAGCTGGGGGTTACAGGTTCGATTCCTGTCGGGCACGCCAATGTTTCTCTGGTGGCTGTAGCTCAGTTGGTAGAGTCCCGGATTGTGATTCCGGTTGTCGTGGGTTCGAGTCCCATCAGCCACCCCATCCTCCCTAGTATTTCCGTGATATCATTCAATAGATTCTTGTGGCTCTTTCCCATTTAAGGGGGCAGTTTTAATCATCCGCAGAGCACCTTAACACGCACTCTGTAATTCTCAAAGTTTCTGAATCCATAAGCTCTTCTCTGAATCAGTTTCATCTTACGGTGGAACCCTTCTGTAATACCGTTAGATTTACTAAAGCGTCATATTATAATTTTGTTTTTTGACTAAACGTACGTTTTTACGTACTATATATCAAAGGAGTTTTAGTCATGGCTACATTAACTGCAAGTGAAGCACGAGCATGCTTATACCGATTGATAGATCAAGCGGCGGAGTCGCATAAACCTATTCTTATTTCGGGTAAGCGCGCTAATGCCGTTTTGGTTTCTGAAGAAGACTGGAGTGCTATACAGGAAACTTTATACTTATTAGCCGTGCCAGGAATGCGTGAGTCGATTAAAGATGCCATGCATGAGCCGCTTGTTAAAAGTAAACGAGTTTTAAAGTGGTGACATGGGATTTAGTTTATTCCAAATATGCCATCAAAGATGCTAAGAAACTATCAGCTGCAGGTCTAAAGGATAAAACACAAGCATTGCTGAATATATTGGCAATAGATCCTTTTCAAAATCCACCACCTTATGAAAAGCTTGTTGGTGATTTAAATGGAGTCTATTCACGAAGAATTAATATTCAGCACCGCTTGGTTTATGAAGTGCTTCGTAGAGAAAAAACTGTTCGTGTTTTAAGAATGTGGACTCATTACGAATAATTGTTGACTCTTTCCTATTTAAGGGCATAGTTATAATCATCCACAAAGCACTTTATTATGTATTCAGTAATTCTCAAAGTTTCTGAATTCCTAAGCTCTTCTTTTAATGAGTTTCATCTTGCGGTGAAACCCTTCCTTAATGTCGTTATATTTATAAAAAGTCAAATTCTCTAGCGCGTCAATTACTTTGTCATGTTGAGCGATAATCAATTTATCTGTTTGATCTGATACAGTCCTGCGACAAGCAGCTCCTTCTTGTTCGGCAAGGCGATCGTTACAGGCCGGCTTGACTGAAATTAACAAATTTGTTACTATTTTTGTAATGGAATACGTAATCCGCTATTATAGCAAAACCGTCCAAGATGAGATTTTAGACTTGCCCGATACGTTGGCTGCGCGATATGTGGTGTTGACTCGGCGCATGATGGCGCTGGGTCCTAATCTGGGTGAGCCGCATACCAAGGCCATGAATTACGGTTTGTTTGAACTTCGGCTCAAAGGTGCGGAAGGAATTGCGCGCGTGTTTTACTGCACCCAAGTGGGACGGCGGATCGTGATGTTGCACAGTTTTGTGAAGAAGACCAACCGCACTCCCGTGCGCGAGTTAGATACGGCGATGAGCCGCTTGAAAGAGGTTAAGCATGAAAACTCATGATGAAGTGATCAAGACCCTGATGAAGCGCTCCGGCGTCAAGGCCGAGGTTGAGCGCATCGAGCGTGAAGAAGGTGAGCTACTCGATGCCTTACTCAAGGCTAGGCAGGATGCGGGACTGACGCAGGCTGAACTTGCTGCGCGTATGGGTACGCAAGCGCCGGCGGTTGCACGTCTTGAAAAATCGCTGGCAACAGGTAAGCATTCACCATCGGTCGCCACGCTGCGCCGCTACGTACAAGCGTGTGGTAAAAATCTGCGGCTGCAGGTCTGCTAACAATTTGGAAATAGGGCTTTTTCCGTTTAGGGGGCAGTTTTAATCATCATCAGAGAGCCTTAACAAGAACACTCTGTAATTCTCATTGTAGACTTGAGA
The DNA here is from genome assembly GCA_021811145.1 of Pseudomonadota bacterium. GTDB lineage: Bacteria > Pseudomonadota > Gammaproteobacteria > Burkholderiales > Ferrovaceae > PN-J185. The sequence continues at coordinate 41,379 of JAJZPN010000001.1, read as the reverse complement.
ATTCGTCTATATATCCAAACATGAAACGCTTTTGTAGCTTATGGTTGGATATGAAATTCTGAAAACTGACATAATTTGTGTAAATACCTATATTGAATTTTTCCGAATCACAACTATGATGAGGAAATATGTATACCTCTTTTCCGCGCGGTTTAAATGCTAATACCGTACTTGAACGTCAACGACGTGAAGGTATGAATGTTCTGTACTCTAATGAAGAGCGTACATTATTAATCATCTCAAAAGACATTCTCAAAGAACCCATGTTTTTATTATTGTTGGGTGCCGGCATTATTTACTTTGTGTTAGGGGATATAGCAGAAGCGTTGGCTTTAGTGGGCTTTGTCATCATTATTATGTTGATTACTGTCTTGCAAGAGAGAAGAACTGAAAACGCATTGAATGCATTAAAACATCTTGCCAGTCCTAGAGCCTTAGTTATTCGTGATGGACAATTAACCCGAATCGCAGGTCAAGATGTGGTTCGTGAAGATGTGGTTTTGGTGTCTGAGGGAGATCGTATTCCAGCAGATGGGGTTGTACAAGATGGACAGGACTTAGCCATTGATGAATCCATGTTAACCGGTGAAGCTGAAGCAGTTAATAAGTTTAACCATGATTCTATCTACGCTGGGACATTGGTTGTGCGTGGTAGAGCCTTAATTGAGATCACGCAGATTGGTAACAAAACGGCACTTGGTAAGATTAGCCATTCTCTAACAAGTCTCTCCTTAGAGTCTTCTCCCATACAACAAGAAATTACATTATTGACCAAACGCTTAGCCTTGATCGCTGGTGGTCTTTCTATCCTCTTATCATCTTTGTATTGGTGGTTAAAAGGAGGATGGTTAGAGGGACTGTTAGCAGGGATTACCTTGGCAATGGCAATTCTGCCTCAAGAGTTTCCGGTTATTATGACAGTCTTTTTTGCTCTGGGTGCCAGACGAATTGCATCAGAGCGTGTACTGACAAGGCGCTTGAGTGCTATTGAAACCTTAGGCGAAACGACTGTGCTTTGCGTTGATAAAACAGGTACGTTGACCGAAAATCGAATGGTTTTAGCAGGTCTTGCAGTAGAAAATACATTGCTTGAGATCAACTCTCTAGATAATCAATCACTACCAGAAGAGTTCCATGAATTATTAGAGTACGCAGTATTAGCAAGTGACATGACTCCACATGACCCCATGGAGATGACCTTTCTACAGTTTTTTAAACAGCATTTATCTGATACAGAACATAACCATCCTGATTGGTCGCTCATACAGGCTTACGCTTTATCCCCTGAATTATTAGCAATGTCACATCTGTGGCAATCCTCTGATCAGACAAGGCGAGTGGTTGCCGCCAAAGGGGCACCCGAAGCCATAATTGATTTGTGTCATTTAGATAACATGCAATCAAAACGCATAGCTCAAACAGTGGCTGACATGGCTCAACGAGGTTGGCGAGTGTTAGCAGTTGCTAAAGCGTTGTATGGTAAAACCGATCGATTGTCGCAACATCAACATGAATTTGATTTTCAATGGGTGGGTTTAGTTGGATTTAATGATCCATTACGTATTGGCGTAGCTGATGCAGTGACTATCTGTCACCATGCTGGAATTAGAGTCATTATGATGACTGGAGACCATCCCCACACGGCAAAGGCACTGGCTCATCAGGCAGGAATACATCACACCCAAACCATTACTGGTGAAGAGCTAGCTGGGCTTAGTAAACAGGACTTATTGGCACTCATGAAAACAGTCAATGTATTTGCTAGGGTGACCCCTCAGCAAAAACTAATGGTCGTGGAGATGTTAAAGTCGCAGGGCGAAATTGTTGCTATGACCGGTGATGGGGTGAATGATGCGCCCGCACTGAAAGCATCTCATATTGGAATTGCCATGGGTAAGAGAGGGACTGATGTGGCTCGTGAGGCGGGATCCTTAGTGTTAATGGATGATGATTTTTTATCCATTGTGTCAGCCATTAGGCTTGGACGACAAATCTTTGCCAACTTACGTCAAGCGCTCATTTATATCCTAGCAGTTCATATCCCAGTGATAGGCTTAACGTTATTGCCTGTTTTATTTGGCTATCCACAGATTTTAATGCCGATGCATATTGCCTTTTTAGAGCTGATAATTGGCCCTGTTTACTCAATTGTATTCGAAGCACACACTAATCAAAAAGATATCATGATGAGAGCCCCCAGACTACAGACTGAGCATTTATTAAACGTACAGTATTTGTGGGGGAGTATTGTCCAAGGATTATGTATTACAGTGGTTGTGTTGATGGTTTATCAGTGGCAGATTTATATTGGTACTGAAGTTAACCAATCGCGGGCTATGGCTTTCGAGGTGTTGGTATTAGCTAATTTAGCCTTATTATTGGTCTTTCAATTAGCTTCTAGCTCTTTGACTAATATAGCCAAAGTGACATGGGTTGTAGTGATTCTTACGTTATTTTCCTTGCAGTTAATTGTTAATGTTTCCTATCTGGCACAGCTATTTTCATTTGCCCCGCTATCTTCCGCGAATTATTTAATTTTAATTTTCATCGGTTTGATGATGCTGATTTTATTCTTTCTCTATCAGACATTAGAGCAATGGATTTTAAATTCTAAAAAAGTGTCCTGAGAGTGTAATAAAGGTTGTGTTATGACGACTATATTCTGTCTTATCAGACAAATTGATTAATACACTTGATTAAGGAATTTAACATGAAAAACAAAAAACTGATCTCAGCATTAGCAACAGCCTCATTATTAGCAGCAGTAGGCGGTGCCTATGCTGCCTGTGCACCGTGTAGCGGAAAAAAATGTAATGCAAAAATGACCAAGTGCGCTGGTAAAAACATGAAAGATAAGCAGCAAGATATGAAAAAATGTAGTGCAAAAATGAATAAATGTGGCGCCAAATGCGCTCCTAAGTGTGGTGCTAAAAAAATGTAAGGAATCATTGAAAATGACCGCTAGCGCTAAGGCGTATCGACAGTTTGCAGAGAGTGATTACCGTTTAAGAGAATGCTTTGGCAGTATTATTCATGCGTTCATGAATATTCCCCTAAATACTTCACGCAAAGCTATTTCTAAAAACGAAGAAGATCATTATCCGCCCAACGACTATATCGATGAGCAATCGGGTGCACAATGTTTTATGCATCGCCATGCTAGCGGTCAACGTGATTCTCTCCATATTCATTTTTTTAAACGCTGGCAACCACCACATATCGAACTGAATCAGCAGATTACAACACATATCGCCGCATTAGACTTGAGTTTAACCGGTGAGCCACTTGGTTGGTTTCTGGTTAACCAATGGGTGGTGGGTGATTATTGGCAGGAAGCTAAAAAAACACTGAAATTCGCTAAAGAGTGGCGGATTGATGATGGGAACAGCAAACAGGATAGTTATTTACCTAATAAGTTGATCGCCAATTGGTTAAATACGGTAATGTCACTGGCAGTTAAGACATCGCTGCCAGAACTGTTACATGAACGTGATAAACGCATTGATAGGGCGCTATCACTAAATCCCAATAGGCAAATCTTGTTAGATAAACGAATCGAAGTGATGGGGTATTCTCGATTTTATTAAAAGATGAGAGATAATTAGTATTGTTAGATACAATATGCTCATAGTTATTAATCGGATGCATTATGAGCACACTTGAGGCGGCTATACTTAATAATCCCCAATTTCTTGAAGAGATAAGGCGAACTATGATTAAGTTTGCCATGATGCAGTTGGGTGATAAACATATGGCAGAGGATGTGGTGCAAGAGGCCATCCTAGGGGCCTTAAAAAATAGTCAGCAATTTCAGGGTGAGTCAGCCTTTAAAACTTGGTTATTCGCTATTCTCAAGAATAAAATTATTGATTTAATTCGCCATAAATCACGCCACATTACTATTGGTTCTATGACTGAGGATGATGAGGCAAATCTTGATGAATTATTTGATCAAAAAGGGATGTGGCTTGATGATGAGAGGCCTGTGGCTTGGAGTAACCCCGAACAAACTGCAATTGATAAACAATTTTGGTTAGTCTTAGAAATCTGTCTTGAGCATCTTCCAAAAAAACAAGGGCAGATATTTATGATGCGCGAATATTTGGGGCTAGAGGTAAAAGAAATTGAAGCCAGTCTTGATTTAACGGTTACTAATATTAATGTTTTACTGTATCGAGCACGTTTACGATTAAGGGAATGTCTAGAGAACAATTGGTTTTTAGAAAATACGAGTAAAAAAAATGTTGAATTGTCATAAAACTACCGAGCTTATTTCCCAAGGACAGGATCGATCCTTAACTTGGTTAGAAAAACTCAATATTCGCTTTCATTTACTGTTTTGCGATGGCTGTCGACACTTTAAACAGAATATGCAGGATATGCGATATTTTGTTAGTCAGCACTTTAACAGAAAATAATTAATTGTCTCCTAACAACTTATTGAATATATCAGAAGGAAAGGCTTTGTTTAAACTAATGGCGTAAAAGTTCTCAGATACATTAGGTAGCGTGCAGTATTTTTCTAGGGTTTTTTGTTGTAATTCATCTTGTACTACCACTTCAGGAACCAACACTACTCCCGTCTTATCACGTGCTAAGAGACGTAACATAGCCATGTCATCCACTTCACTATAGTGTTCAGGCCGAAAGTTAAGTGATTCACACAATACATCAAATTGGCTACGTATATCACTGGTTATGCCGGGTAACAGTAAATGTAAATTGTGGCAGTCTTCAGGAAAATTAAAGGCTTTTTTTGAACGTCGTGGTGGGCCAATTAAACTCACACTCTGTTTAGCAATTAATCGACAACGCCAATGGGCTTCATGGTCTGTGGCGATTGGTTTATTGGAGAGGATTAAATCAAGGTGATGAAGTTTTAAACGCTCTAATAATTCGTTTAAGCTTGCTGACTCTAATACTAAACGTACCTCAGGATCCTCAAAAATGGGGCGGATAAAGTTCTCCTGGAAATTACGAGAGAGGGTGGCTACTGCACCAATACGGATAATTTTGTTGCTACTACCAATTCCTTGTTTGATTTCATTTAGTAATTGGTTACCTAAATTAAATATGGCCTCCGCATACCGTAGTACTTGATAGCCCGTGTCTGTTAGGGTTAGTTTACGATTATTACGTAGAAAGAGGGGTTGGCCTATTTCCTCTTCTAATTGTTTGATTTGCGCTGACAGAGCTGATTGAGCAATATGTAGTTTCTCTGCGCATTGTGTTAAATGGCCTATTTTTGCCACACGCCAAAAATAATATAAATGATGATAGTTGAGTTGATTCATTTTACATTGTTCTAGAAAAGTGAATAATAAAATACATTTTATCTATTTTACTTATTAATAGCCCGCTGTCAAACTAACCTTATATTCTTAATGGTTAGACAAAATGACATTACCACTCCTTCTACTATTGCATGGATTAACCGTTGTTCTCTCCTACAGTTCAATGAACCTTGTAAAGAGAATTCCCTTGATTCTTACTCTGTCATTATTGATTACTGCCACTTTGTCTGTGAACGCCTTTGAACGTCATGATACCTCTCACTTACTGTCTTTTTCTCTAATTACTTTAGTTGAGATATTAAGTATTGTTATTTTTTCCTTTGCTCACGACTATTTGGATGGTGAAAAAAACCGTGCTTATTTTCTCCGTTTATTACTTAGTCTTACTTCCTGTGTGGTGGTGCTATTACTTAGCCAATCAATTCTTGCTGTGTACTTATCCTGGGTAGTGGTAGGCTTATTAGTGAATAAATTATTGTTGTTCTACCCACATCGTCCTCATACCCATACCATTGCTCATAAACAATTCGTGAATGACATGATTGCGAATTTATTAATGGCAATTGGTCTATTTGGCTTAGCCATACATTACGACTCTTGGTCAATTTCAGCGCTCTCTCATGCGTTGTCATTAACCCAAGAAAGTAGTGTCATGCTGTATCTACTGATGATTGCTGTTGCTTTTATGTTAAAGACCGCCATCATGCCTTTTCATGGTTGGCTCATACAGGTGATGGAAGTACCCACCCCCGTTTCTGCTTTCATGCACGCAGGAGTGGTGAATTTATCGGGCATGATGTGGCTACGTTTATATCCCTGGTGGACTCATTACGTTACAGTTCGAGAAGTGGTCGCCATTATGGCACTCATTAGTCTCATTCTCTCAAGTATCGTCATGTTAACCAGAGTCTCTATAAAGGTGAGATTGGCATGGTCAACCACTGCGCAAATGAGTTTTCTACTTATTGAGTGTGCTCAAGGCTGGTATGAAATGGCATTTATCCATTTACTTGGCCATTCATTGTATAAAGCGCAGGCGTTTTTATTATCAGGGCACCGGGTTCATGAGCAACCACTTAAGCAACAGTTAAAAGAGAGGTTTGGGGAGGTATCAGCCAGATGGTTGTCACCGCTATTAGCCTTCACTCTCTCAATTCTATTCATACTCTTAGCCGGTAGAGTGGTTCATCACTCGTTGGGTTATGCTGCCATTTCCATACAACAGAGTCTATTTTTGGCTTTACTGTTGTCTCCTGGTTTATGGTTAATGAAACAAGATACTGTTCTGACTGTATGGGTCAAACTAATCATACAATGGTTATTTATTAGCGTGTTCATGATGTTGCATGTATTGTTGCATCCAGTGATCCCAACAGAATTACCCTTACCCTCATTTATTACACTACCCCTACTCATCAGTCTTGCTGTCACTTATTTAATCCATTGGTTGATCATGAGTCATCAAATGTTAGCCAATTCATCACGGCTTAATACGCTCGCTTATGAAGGTTTTTATTTAGATACCTTGTGGACGAACTGGGTAAGTCGGCCTGTAGAGGCAGTTTTTCATCAACCAAAACAACTTGTCACCAATGCTCTTGGGAGAGTATTAAATGAAACCTTATAGTGAATCCCCTGACATCTTGAAAAACACACTTGATCTTGCATTAAAAGAGGCCTTAACATCTATTGCGCCACAATGGTCGCTTACTCAGCAAATTGCTGTCAATCCCTTTTGGCATAAGGTTAATACGCCCTTTAAACAATGGGCTGCAGAGTTTACTGCTTGCACTGGGCAGTCATTGTTAGATACCCCTTCGATACCTTTAATACCAAGTGTTTTAAATAATGAGGAATTAAAAAAACAAGCTCAACACTATACTTTTTTGCATGGTGATAATCTTCAATGGAATGACTACGAGGCAACACAGCCATTGCAACCAAAAAAGAGCTTGTTTCAGATTGTTGATGAGAAACAATCACTCAAGGGTCAGTTACATCATGCAATTCGCTATCAAATTTCTCAAACCACGGCAGCCTTTGCAGATAAACAACAAAGCCAGTGGCGTGATGATACACCGCAAGGATTATTTGCATTCTGGAGAAATCATCTTGAGAAAAGATGGAATTTAGAATTTGCTGGTTTTAATCAATTAATAAGCCAACGAATCAAATTATTACCTTTCGATTCACAAGAGGCAATACCTTTTATTGTTAATGAATTATCGGTTAATTCACTCCATTGGAAAAAATGGTTTCAACAGGCTCTCTTTAGTTTTCCAGGTTGGGCCTCGTGGTGCGCTTACCAAGATCAGTATGGTGAGGGATCACTCAAAGGCAGTTTTTTAACTGATTTATTAGCTGTTATTCTCTCTTGGGAGTTTTTAATTGACGACACAAGTCGTACAGAGGAGTCAGCTTGGTTTGACTGGCAAGCACAATGGTGTGATGATCAATCAACAGCACAACAAGATCACCTCAATTATCTTTATAGCTCTCTGTGGCTAAAGGAATACCAGTATCAACAAACACTAATTAAAGAGTTACAGCCATCACCTATGGCTTTAAACAATACTGATACTTGTCATACCCAAATGGTGTTTTGTATTGATGTCCGCTCTGAACCCATGAGACAAACTCTCGAGAGTCTAGATCCAGGTATTGAAACCCGGGGTTTTGCTGGTTTTTTTGGTATCCCCGTGACTTATAAACAACCGGGTCAAGAGACCCATTATTTTCATGGGTTATTAAAGCCAGTTGGTCTTGTTAAAGATACATCAAGTGACCCACAGACAGGAATACTAGCAAAAATAAAGAAGCAGGTGAGTCATGCTGTTCAATGTTATCAAGAACAGATAAAAAGCCATCCTCTCTCTTCTTTATTATGGGTTGAGGGAATGGGATTCACGTATGTGTTTTCTCTAGTGGCTAATTTATTTAAACGTCCTACTGTTCAATTACCTCATCACTACCAAGAGGTTTCTAAGGGTATTAATCAGTTAACTCTTACCATGAGTGAGGAAAGTAAGATCTCTGCTATCAAAGCCTTTTTAAAAGGAACTGATCTTAATAATAAATTAGCTAAACGCGTTATTATCGTTGGCCATGGCGCACAAACTGTAAACAATCCTCATCAACACTCATTAGATTGTGGTGCCTGTGGCGGTCAATCAGGAGCACTTAATGCCTTATTGATGGTGCAATTGCTTAATGACTATACATTACGTCAACGGTTAGTTGAGGAGGGCTATACACTCCCTCAGGATACATGCTTCATTGCAGCCCATCATAATACAACGGCTCAGTGTATTGAGTTACTTCATGTGAGTGAGGATAAATCACTGCAGCCACTGTTAAGCGTATTCAATCAAGCCACAGAACAATTACTAGATCCACAGTTTAGTCTCACTCACGCATCTAAAAGACAAAAAACTCACAATTGGGCTCAGGTAAGGCCTGAATGGGGGTTAATTAATAATGCTGCACTGATCGTGGCTAAACGCTCCAAAACTCGGTACTGTCAATTACAGGGAAGGATCTTTCTCCATGAATACAATGCTGATGAGGATGTTGACTTAACACAATTAGAACAAATACTGTTAGCACCCATGATTGTAGCTCATTGGATCAATATGAGTTATTTCACCTCGCGTACTCTGCCTGATTTATTTGGCAGTGGTAATAAATTACTACATAACGTTGTGGGTGGGGACATTGGCGTATTTGAGGGTAATAGTGGTGACTTACGAATAGGACTGGCTCAACAATCGCTTCATGATGGTAAGGAGTGGTTACATGAGGCACAACGTTTAACGGTCATTATTGATGCATCTCAGAGTGCAATTGAGACAGTGATTAATAAACATCCTCTATTACAAAGCTTGGTAGATGGTCACTGGTTACATGTACTGAGTTGGCAGAATGATGAGTTTAGACAATATGCTCATGGTCAATGGATAACCTGTTAGGTTGGTCTCTTTTAAGGAGTAGCGATAATGAAAATACATGGAATAGATTCCTGTGATCACACAATTCGGTCTATTGATTCACTGCTGTCAATTGCTAGGCACTATCAAGCCTTTTTATTTGATCAATGGGGAGTATTACATAATGGATTAACACTTTATCCACATGTTAATGCGACTTTAGAAAAACTATCAGGACTCAATAAACAGATAATTATTTTGAGTAATTCAGGTAAACCTGCTGAGATAAATCGTCAAAGATTATTAGCAATCGGATTACTTCCGCAATTTACTCAACATATTGTGACAAGTGGTGATGTGGCCCGTTGGGCACTGTCTGTTAAGCACGCAAAAGTAAGTACTTTCACCTCTAAAAAATTGATTTGGTTAGACTCTGACTATCAGTCATTAGGTGGGATAGAACAGGACTTTACTCACTTAGATGACTATCAGGCAGTGGTCTTAGCGGGACTCGTAGAGGATCAATCACATTCATTTTATTTGAAACTGATGTCAGAAATAAACCGTCGCCATTTACCCTTGTTATGTATTAATCCTGATATAAATCGTTTTACTCCACATGGTATTCAGCCAAGTGTAGGGTTTTATGGTCAGTACTTTCAGAGTTTAGGGGGATTGGTTGAGTTTATCGGTAAACCTGATTCATTGGTCTATGAGTACACCATAGAAAGGTATCATCTCACGCAACCTCATCGTATTGTGATGGTGGGGGATTCTATTCATCACGATGTACTGGGGGCCTCAACCATGAATATGGATAGTGTATTAGTGCGCTCTGGGATTCACAAAAGCTTATTTGATGAAACAGAATCTCTAGAAGAGCTTTTAAACTCTTGGCATCAAGAGGGATTACCTATTCCCTCATACTTGATTGATCAAGTTAAATAAACTTAAGAGGCCTCGCGACGTAATTCTTTACCCCATTGACGTTGTCCAGTCATAAAGTGAAGCCAGCCCAATGTGGCTCCTAAGTGGCGCAATAATTGAAAACTAAAGGGCTCTAGAAACGAGGAGAGCAACGCATAAACAAGTGGCGTAGTATGTTTTTGTCCAGTCCAGCGTCGATAGAGAATAACTGACCACACATGATAAATACTATCAAATACCGCCTTGGTTAACATGATGGATAAGATACCAATCACTAATGGCCATTGAGCGCTGACCAAATACCACAATAACAGAGCGAAGGCAGATAACCCATAGACCGGCTGGTGGGTATCGAAGGTTTTGATGGGCATCATGATTAACCCGAGTAATTTAAATTTAGGGTTACCAATCATATCCAAGTTCCAATGTTGGGTTTGAAGAAAGCCCGCAAACCAACGGCGTCGTTGTTTTAAAAAGGAGCTGACAGTGGAAGGTGAGCTTGTGATGGCCTGCACTTGTCCAATAACTGCAGTACGCCAGTTTAGATGATGCTCAACACTGTAGCGATGAAGACGATGAATCACTTCATAATCTTCCACTAAACACTCATGATCAAAACCACCCACAGCGATTAACGCATCGCGTTTGAATAGGGCAAGGGCACCGGAGATCAGTAATAAACTTTCAACTCGCATCCAACTGTAGCGTGAAATAAAGTTTCTGACATATTCATAACGCTGAAAGAATTCTAGAATTTTACCTTTTACATTAGGATAGCATTGAGGAGTCAAAATACCTGTAGCAGCAACCACCTCTTTATGTTGATTAAAATAATCTTTGGCTTCTGCTATGGCTATAGGATCGAGTCTTGTATCAGCATCCACCGTCATGACAAGATCAGTGTGTAAATGAGTAAGGCTGTGGTTTAGTGTATGGGCTTTACCTGCGTGAGATAAGCGTAGCCAATAGACATTAGGAAAGACAGGGGAGGCTGAGCTGATATGTCCAAGTTGTGGCTTATCAAGTTGAAGGTACTCTTGTAACACGTCACTGGTATTATCGGTGGAGCCATCGTCTGCTAAGATTATTTTGTCAGCTTGGACGCTTTGCGACAGGAGAGAGTGAAGTGTTCTCACCAATACGGGTGCCTCGTTGTACGCTGGAATAATTATCCCCACAGTGTGATTGCTTGATTGAGGATTTTTTTTGGTTTCTTTTTCTTTGAAAACCAAAGGAAAACTAGTCAGTGTGATAAAAACAATCAAAAACGTATCATATCCCACATAAACAATACCAGCAGACCAGGCTAGCAGGCTATTAACTGCAACAGCACGACTTAATAGCCCTAACCATAGCAGTGTGACGCCAATGGTCAAGATGTAGCTTATAAGGGGGGCAGGGCGGGGAGCAAGCCTTGGCGAACAGCGATAAAAAGCAACATCAAGTTGATTCATAATGATTCAAGTAATTAAAGGTACTTCTTTTGAATGGGATTTTGTTATTAGGTTCCATTTCAAGGGAACCCTTTACAATTAAAAAACTCTACTAACTAATTGTTTTATTGACGTTTTGGCGGATTGATGAATACTTATTCTGAAAATTACACGTATTTTGCGAAATTACTCCATTGGCTTATTGCGGGATTAATCTTATTTAATGGTGTGTTGGCACTAACGGATGAATGGTGGGGTGAGAGTGCAATTAGACCAATTATTAATTTCCATAAGTCCTTGGGAATTACAGTTTTACTATTAGTTGTTTTACGTATTCTCTGGCGTATTACACACAAAGCTCCAACTATGCCTACCCATTTAAAAATATGGGAGAAACGTTTGGCAATTTTAGGGCATACCCTTTTATATATTTTAATTCTATTAGTTCCATTAACCGGCTGGTTACATGATTCTGCATGGAAGGATGCCAGTACTCATCCAATGACTCTGTTTGGTTTAATATCATGGCCTAGAATCAGTTTCATTATGAATTTAAATTCCATCACAAAAGAATATTTGCACCATGTATTTGGTATTATTCACACAACGCTAAATTACTCTTTATATGGGATATTGTTTATTCACATCGCAGCAGTTTTTAAACATGAAAGAGTTGATAAGATCAGTGTGTTATCAAGGATGAGTCTTAAAAGTCGATAATTATGGAAATCAATGCTAAGAATGTACTGGGTGGGCCACTAGAGGCGTGCTCTTATTCTCCTTTAACAGGTTTTTTTAGAGATGGATGTTGTCATACGGGTATGGATGACGTGGGTAGTCATGTAGTATGTGCTGTTATGACCGAAGAGTTTTTACACTTTTCTCTGAAAAGAGGGAATGACCTTATTACCCCTCGTCCTGAATATCGATTTAAAGGCTTACAACCGGGAGATCGTTGGTGTTTATGTGTAACCCGTTGGCAGGAAGCCTATCTTTCTGGAGTGGCTCCTCCTGTGGTGTTACAAAGCACTCATGTGCGAGCACTCTCGGTGGTTACTCTGGAAGCGTTGAAAGAGCATGCGTACTAATTCAATGTGTTAGACGTTTACTATAGCCATCATTTTGTATTACCTCTTCCTCCTGGGCATCGTTTTCCTATGGATAAATATGCCATGCTCTTTGACGAGGTTCGTCAATTACCAAATATTGTATTTCATGAAGCACCAAAAATTGAGTTAACAAATCTCCTTTTGGCCCATGACAGGGATTATATTCATCGTGTCATAGAGGGAACACTCACTGAGTCAGAAATCAAGGAAATTGGTTTTCCATGGAGCCCCAAAATGGTGGAAAGATCTCTTCGCTCTGTGGGAGCCACCTATCAGGCTGCATTAACTGCGTTAAAAAATCAGATAGCAGTGAGTTTGGCCGGAGGAACTCACCATGCTCATTACCAGCGTGGTAGTGGTTTTTGCGTATTTAATGATATTGCAGTCTCGGCACTCGCTTTATTAGACAATTATCCTGATTTGCGTATTGTTATTATTGATTTAGATGTACACCAAGGTGATGGTAGCGCTGCTATTTTGTCTCAATATTCAGATGTTTTTACCTTTTCTATGCATGGTAAAAATAACTATCCCTTCACTAAAGAAAAAAGTGATCTTGATATTGCTCTACCTGATGGTTGTAACGATGTCATATATCTGGATTTACTAGAAAATGCGTTAAGTCATATTGAGGAACAAATAAAACCTGATTTTGTGTTTTATTTGGCAGGTGTTGACCCCCATGACAATGATCGGTTAGGGCGCCTTAAGATTACAGAAGAGGGCTTAATAAAGCGCGATAAAGAGGTCTTTAATTGGGTAAGAAAGCACAAGGCATCCTGCACTGTGGTAATGGGTGGCGGCTATGGTAATGATCTCAACATCACCGTTCGTCTACATGCAAATACAGTAAGTATTGCATCAACATACAAAAGTGATTATTGAGCTGGTTGACCTGCGGGTAGGTTAGTAGGACTGCTGCTCGATGATCCACCAGGGTCGAGAGTGTCTTTAGGAGCTACTGTGAGAAGGATAATTGAATTGCTACCCATAATTCCTCCACCATCTGTTATCTCAACAGTTGCGATACGGTCAGCTTTAGTAAACACTAATAAACTTGATTTGGATTTTGTTGCTGAGACTAAAGTCCATCCGGCAACTGGAAACTGATTTTTAAAAAAAACATAGGTATCAGTTAAACTTTGATTCCCAGCTAGTTCCACGTGTCCTGCCCAATTATTGCCACCACCTAAAATCATAGAGTGATCGTTATTAAGTTTTATTCCAGGAGGCAGGGGCATGTCGCCAAATAATTGTGATTTAACAGGATCAACAGCATCACCTTGTCCAGAGCCAAAACTTGTTGTGGAATTATTTGCACAGGATATTAAGCTAAGTGCAAATACTGATGAAATTAATAAGTTTTTTAACATAATCATTATGATAAAAATTGAAGTATGGTTTTACTTTACCGAGATTAGCTTTCTTTAGCAAGAGAAGTAATAACTATTACGACAGAAATAAAAAACCCTGCCTAAGCAGGGTTTTTTATTGTTACTAAAAGCAATGCTTATCTTAATGTTTGTAAGTAATTAGCTACTGCCATTCTTTGCTCTTTACTTAGGCCATGAGACATAAGCTCCATAACAGCACCGTTGTTGCCGGCGCGCCAAGGTTCACCGTTTTCAGTAACGCCCGGATCTTCAAGGTTACTTTGAATGTCTTTGTGATCATTTACTAACTCATAGTCGTCATTAAATACGGTTAATTGTTTGTAAATATAATCACTATGTTGTCCAGCTAGTCGCGGAATATTAGCATTACCCTCAGCGTTTTCTCCATGACAACCTGAGCAAGGAGGAACACCACCTGATAGATTCCCTTCTTGCCATATTTTTTTACCTTCAACAACTAGTTTAGGATCAGCATAAGCTGTATTAACAGGTGCAGGCTGTTTGGAAAAATACTCCGCAAGTTGATCAATTTGTTTGTCAGTTAAATTACGAGCAACACCCCACATGAATTGTTGAGCAGCTGGGTCAAGACGCGTCTCATCCTTTAATTCATGTAACTCAACTGCTATATATTCTTTTGTCTGATGAGCCAGATTTGGGAATGTGGGATTAATTGATTGACCGTTTAATCCGTGGCAAGTGGAGCAAACTTGTTGTGCATAAGTAGATCCTGTCACGTTTGGATTATTTAGATTACGACTTCTCTCACTGGAATGAGTTGGGTTGGACCCCAAATCAGCACAAGAGGCTAGAGCCAGTGTCATGGCTGAGAGTGAGATGATTTTGGTAATTGTTTTCATAGTCATTCCTCTCTATATTAATAAATTACACTGCCATAGAGCATGGTAGTGTTAAATGAGTGTGGACTTAATGAACCTGGGAGGTTATTGGCATTGGTAATTAGGTTTGAGGTGGTACCACCTAAACGTGTATAAAAAGTCTCCATTACACCAATACGAATATTTTGATAAGGTGCCCAGAAAACACTTGGCATAATTGAATCCCAATCAGGGCTACCATTTACTCCGCTAGAGTACAGTGTCGTGTCATTTGTTCCTCTTGCACCGTGGAAGAATAACATTGCACCGTACTTAGCTTTATAAATGTATGTCATATCAGCCCAATACTCATTTAATGTATTAGCATTATTTGCTACAACTCCTCCAACTAGAGGGGCACTATTTTGCATATTTTCATGTGTTAAACGGAAATGTGCTGCGAAATAATGAGGGTCTAAAATATATTGATATTGTGCATCTACCCCCATATCTTGCCATGTGGCTTGTGCATTTGCTAAGCTAAATAAATTGTTTACACCATAAGGGTCGCCTGAACCAAACAGTCCGTGAAGACCAAAAAAGACTTCATGAGGTCCCCATTCTTTGTTATAACCAAAACGTGTATACAAGTTATTGTTATAGCTTGGTGCACTTGCAGCATCTACCCCCTCTGTAAAAACAGATAAGGGGCCGTTTGAGACTTTTCTATAAACACCTAGTTCACCATACCAGGTTTTATCTTTGAATAAATAAGTACCTAGTCCAACTACATTATGTTGGGATAATCCACCTTGAAGCTGTGTTTGAGGTGCTAAACCAGCTACACCGTTAAACCCTGTATTAAAATAACCAATCCAATCTGAAGTCCAATTTTCTTGGGTATTCCAAACGTCGGACATAGTTATACGGTTATTAAGATATGCACCATAAATCCAATCACCAGAACTATTAACTCTATGATCTGCTAAACGAACTTCAGAGTTATCTATTGATACAGTCCAATTTAAAGGTGCGCTTGGTCCAGTAGATACTGTAGTTAAAGGATCATATTTGGCAGCGGTCCATTGAATAAAAGCACCTAAGTTATCTGTCAAGTGACCGCCAGTAAATAAACTAATAGTTTGTGCATCAAACGCAGAAGTAGGTGCCGTACCATTTATCCCATTTGGTTGAGTATTTGCATACCACTGTTTAGATGCTTGCAACCATACAGAAAACGGTGAACGATCCAAGTTAGTAGTCATTTCACCAAAGATATTTTTAGCATCACCTTGGGTGTAACCCGTTAACTTAAAGTAACGACCTAATGCAGTTAATTGTGGATACTCCCCACCCACGTGACAGGCCACACACTTGAATCCAGTTTGACGTGCAAAAACTGGAATAGCGTTGGCATCCAATGAGGAGAGTAGTACAACCCCTCCCATGAGCGCTAAAAAAGCACCCCGAGCTTTAAATAAAAAGCTAGTAATTTTCATTGTGAAAACCCCCTAATAGTTTTTAAATTCCTTTAATCCTGCCCTTGTTGTGCAGACAAGTATATTTTTGTGGAACTTTTCTATGTATAACTAAAACAGAATTAAAGACTAAGTACGACACTACAATTCTGAATGAATGCAAATTTATGTCAAGAGTTTGTTGCGAAAATGTGACACACGCAAAACCGGAAGTGAAAATTACGCAACAACCAAGTAAATGGTTGTTGCGCTGCAATAATTACAAGATTGATTTGACAGTTGAGCTTAAGTGCTCAGCAGTTAATTTGAAGTGTTTAAAGAGTGCGCCAGCAGGAGCTGATTCACCAAAGGTATCAATACCTAATACCGCTTTAGTCCCATATTTCCACCACAGGGCAGTGGAACCCGCTTCAATAGCAACACGCGGAATACCAGGAGGTAATACGCTATCAATGTACTCTTTAGTTTGCTGATCAAAGGCAAAGGTAGAAGGGATTGAGACCACACGTACCGGAATCCCTTCTTTGAGTAATTGTTGTTGAGCATCCACTGCGATTGATACCTCTGAGCCTGTGGCAATAATGACAGCCTGTGCCAGCCCTTCCGCTTCTTTCAACACATAGCCACCTTTGGCGATATTCACTATTTGCTCTGGTGTGCGTGATTGGAAAGGGAGGTTCTGACGACTAAAGATCAAGCAACTTGGACCCTGTTTGCGTTCAATTGCCTGAGCCCAGGCTACTGCAGTTTCTGTGGTATCAGCAGGACGCCATACATCCATATTAGGAATAAGCCTTAAGCTTGATACATGTTCAATGGACTGGTGAGTAGGACCATCTTCCCCTAAACCAATGGAATCATGGGTAAACACAAAAATACTGCGAATTCTCATGAGAGCGGCCATTCTCAAAGCATTACGGCTATAGTCTGAGAAGGTTAAGAAGGTGCCACCATAGGGAATAAAGCCACCATGTAATGCCACACCATTCATAATGGCACTCATACCAAATTCACGTACCCCATAACTTAAGTAGTTACCTGGTACTCCTTTTTTAAGTGGTTTTGACCCACTCCAATTGGTGAGGTTTGATCCCGTTAAATCAGCAGAACCACCAAAGAGCTCTGGTAGTGTTGGACCATAGGCTTCTAAGGTATTTTGACTGGCCTTACGTGAAGCTATGGTCTCTCCTTTATCACGGCATTTGGCAATAAATTCCATCACCGTTAATTCAAACTCTTTAGGTAAATCACCTGCCATGCGTCGCAAAAATTCTTTGGCGTCCTGTGGGTAGGCTTTTTCATAGGCATTAAATTTATCCTGCCAAGCATGCTCGACTTGTTGACCTGATGCCGATGCATCCCATGCTGCGTACACGTCTTGTGGGATTTCAAAAGGAGCGTGAGGCCAATTGAGTGCAGCACGAGAGGCTGCGATTTCATCATGCCCCAGTGGTGCACCATGAACATCATGAGTACCGGCTTTATTGGGGCTGCCATGACCAATATTGGTTTGACAACAAATGAGTGTTGGTTTTGAACTGTTTTTAGCGCTCTCAATAGCTGTTGATAAGGCTTCAACATCATGACCATCTACCGCACGAATCACATTCCAACCATAGGCCTCAAAGCGTTTTGGTGTGTCATCAGCAAACCAGGCTTCCACATGTCCATCAATGGAAATGCCATTGTCATCCCAAAAGGCGATGAGTTTATTGAGTCCCAAGGTTCCAGCTAATGCACAGGCTTCATGACTAATCCCTTCCATGAGACAGCCATCACCCATAAATACGTAAGTGAAGTGATCAACAATGGCGTGATTAGGTTTATTAAATTGTTCCGCCATCATTCGTTCAGCCAACGCCATCCCCACAGCATTGGTAATACCTTGTCCTAAGGGGCCGGTAGTAGTTTCTATCCCTGCAGTTATACCGTATTCAGGGTGACCTGGCGTTTTGCTGTGTAATTGACGAAAGTTTTTAATTTCCTCAATAGGTAAGTCATAGCCTGTTAAATGCAGTAGGGCATAAATCAACATAGAGGCGTGACCATTAGACAGCACAAAGCGATCACGGTCAGGCCACAATGGGTTTTTAGGGTTATGTTTAAGATGTCGTCCCCATAGGGCTACTGCCATTTCGGCCATCCCCATGGGCGCTCCAGGGTGACCGGAATTGGCTTTTTGAACGGCATCCATGGCTAATGCTCGAATTGCATTCGCCATCGTGCTGGTGCTCACTTGTGTCATGATTGGTTTTCCTCTCCCTAATTTAATTGAATTATTTTACTTGTGGTGTTAACTCACCCTTAGCGTAACGCTCGCTCATGATTTCCAAGCTAATAGGTTTAATTTTGGCGGCTTGGCCAGCACTACCAAAAGCCTCAAAACGCGCTTTACAAATACCTACTGCGGCTTTTTTAGCGTCAATTAAGAATTTACGCGGATCAAATTCACCAGGGTTTTTAAATAAGTGAGCACGAATAGCACCGGTCATTGCAAGACGAATATCAGTATCAATATTGACTTTACGAACACCGTATTTAATGGCTTCAACAATCTCTTCAACCGGCACACCATAAGTTTCTTTGATGTCACCACCATTGGCACGAATAACTTCTAACCATTCTTGAGGAACAGAAGAGGAGCCATGCATCACTAAGTGCGTATTAGGGATACGGGCATTGATTTCTTTAACACGCCAGATAGCCAGAGTATCTCCTGTTGGTGCTTTGGTGAACTTGTAGGCTCCGTGACTGGTACCAATAGCAATAGCAAGCGCATCCACTTGGGTTTTACGCACAAAATCAGCGGCTTGTTCGGGATCAGTTAAGAGCTGATCGTGACTTAATTGTTCATCAGAACCGTGACCATCCTCTTCGCCCATCATGCCCGACTCAAGTGAGCCCAAACATCCTAATTCACCTTCAACAGACACACCAACAGCGTGTGCCATGTCCACAACGCGACGCGTTACATCAACGTTATATTCAAAGCTTGAGGGGGTTTTCATGTCTTCCATGAGAGAACCATCCATCATCACACTAGAAAAACCTGAACGAATTGAACGCTGACAAACTGACGGGCTGGAGCCGTGATCCTGGTGCATACACACAGGAATTTCTGGATACATTTCCACAGCAGCTTCAATGAGTTTACGTAAAAAAGGCTCTCCTGCGTATTTTCTGGCACCAGCAGAACCTTGCATGATGACAGGACTATTGGTGGCTTTAGCAGCTTCCATAATAGCTTGAATTTGTTCAAGGTTATT
Source organism: Pseudomonadota bacterium (assembly GCA_021811145.1). GTDB lineage: Bacteria > Pseudomonadota > Gammaproteobacteria > Burkholderiales > Ferrovaceae > PN-J185. The sequence goes on along the minus strand of JAJZPN010000001.1, from coordinate 21,734 downwards.
CACGTTAAAAGCAGGGAGTCCGTAGCCGTTTTCAGCGGCGTGATCGAGTAATTGTCTTAAGGAGATGAGTGCCATGTTCTAATACCTCTCTAATTTAATGTATTGGTAAAAAAGTAAATTCTGTTTTTAATTGTTCGTATAAATCGTTAAAACCATTGATGACGCGATCAGGGTTGGCTTCACTAATGGGTAAACCATGATTATAGCCATGAGTGAAGGCCCAGATGGAAATTTGTGCGGCACGAGCTGCCTCCACATCATTAATTGAGTCGCCCACAAAAAGAATCTCAGAGCGATCTACTCCTGCTTTCTCAAGAGCGAGTAACAGTGGATCAGGATAGGGTTTACCTCGTTTGGCGTCGCCTCCTGCCACCACCACATCAAAATAATGAGTAAGATTTAAATGCTCAAGAAGTTGCAAGGTTAACGAGCGCTCTTTATTGGTGACCACCCCCAATTTCACTCCTTCTTTCTTAATTAGCGCCAATACCTTCTCCATATCAGAGAAGGGTTCACTCAATTGTCCGGTGACAATTTCGTACTGTTTTAAGAATTCAGGATAGAGACGCTGAAAACGTGCACCTTGTTGGCTACCTTCTCCTGTGGCGCTCTCAAGTGCTTGAGAAAATAACCAAGCCGTTCCTTTACCAATCCAGTTTTGCACTAATTCTCTTGGAAGAGGTGAGATATTATCCACAGCAAGAGCACGGTTGGTGGCCTCAGTGATTTCTCCTGCGGTATCAATCAAGGTGCCATCTAAATCAAAAAAAACAAATTGAAGTGTCATAATTAAAAGGACTTATTTTTAACATCCATCAGTTTCATAATCATCGGCGTAAAAATCAATTGCATAGCCAGTCCCATTTTACCCCCAGGAATCACCAGTGTATTAGGTCGTGTCATCCAGGAATCATCGAGCATAGAAAGCAAGTAGGGGAAATCGATACCCTTAGGATTGGCAAAGCGAATGACCACCATACTTTCATCAGCTGAGGGGATGTCATTGGCAATGAATGGGTTAGAGGTATCAACGGTGGGAACGCGTTGGAAATTGACGTGAGTTCTAGAGAACTGTGGGCAAATATGACTGACATAATCAGGCATACGGCGCAAAATCGTATCCGTGACAGCCTCTTGTGAATAGCCACGTAACTTTTGATCACGATGCAACTTTTGAATCCACTCAAGGTTGATAATCGGAACCACTCCTACCAATAAATCAACATTGGTAGCTACATTGATTTCAGCATCCGCATAGGCGCCATGTAGACCTTCATAGAACATTAAATCAGACCCTTGTTCTACATCCATCCAGGGCGTGAAAGTACCGGGTTCTTGTTTGAAGGGTTCAGCTTCACCTGCGTCATGAAGGTATTTTCTGATTTTACCTGTGCCCGTTTCGCCGTAAGACTTAAATAGTGTTGCCAGTTCTTTTAATAGGTTAGCTTCAGGGCCAAAGTGGCTAAAGTTCATATTACCTTTTTCTTCTTGCGCTTTCATTTCAGCGCGCATGGCTTTACGATCGTAGCGATGAAAGGAATCTCCCTCAACAATTTGTGCGTGAATTTTTTCACGTCTAAAAATATGTTTAAAACTGTTCATGACAGTGGTAGTACCAGCACCCGAAGAGCCGGTTACAGCAATAATAGGATGTTTACGTGACATGGTGACCTCGCTTGATGTTATGTGGTTATTATTTTATGGACGATATAAACCGCGCTCATTAAAGAGTGGCGATTCATAAGGTTGATCTGACCCTGCATCATATTGGGCGTGATAATGCACAACCCGGTCCACTTCGTTACGTGAACCTAAGATGACGGGTACACGTTGGTGAATGAGATCCGGTTGAATATCTAAAATTCGTTCACGTCCAGTTGATGCGCGTCCTCCTGCTTGTTCCACAATGAAGCCCATGGGGTTAGCCTCATACATTAAGCGTAAACGACCAGGTTTACTGACGTCCTTGGTATCTCGTGGGTACATAAAAATACCGCCACGCATCATAATGCGATGCACTTCAGCCACCATTGAGGCAATCCAGCGCATATTAAAGTCTCTTTCTCGAGGACCCGTTTTACCTGCTTTACATTCACCAATGTAGCGCGTGACAGGAGGCTCCCAAAAACGCTCATTAGAGGTATTTATAGCAAACTCATTGGTATCAGCAGGAATTTGCATATTAGGATGGGTTAAGATGAAATTCCCCACTTCACGATCAAGTGTAAAACCATGGGTACCATTACCCACCGTAATTACCATGAGTGTGGCTGGGCCGTAGACAGAATAGCCTGCCGCCACTTGTTTTACACCTGGTTGTAAATAATCTTGTAAAACAGGTTCACCTGTTTCAGGAGCACGTAGAATAGAAAAAATTGATCCCACAGAGACATTGCTATCAATATTGGATGAGCCATCAAGTGGATCAAAAATAGCTAAGAAAGGTCCTCTGGTATGAGGAGGTTGAATCGGGAAGGGGTCATCCATCTCTTCAGAAGCAACCCCAGCCACTAAACCGCCTAACTGAAAGGTATTAACAAAGGCGGTGTTAGATAAAACATCTAAAGGTTTTTGTGTTTCGCCCTGTACGTTGATGGTATCAAGGGTACCCGTGGCTCCCCCTAAAGCCCCTTTGGCACTTAAAGCAGAAATGGCTTTAACTGCTGCCGCCACGTCAACGAGTAAGGCTGCAAGAGCTGCACCGTCTTGTGTGCCACTAATATTCTCAATGAGAAACTTCGATAAGGTTGTTCTTCCCAAATGCATAATGTTGCCTCCCCAATGTAAAAATACTGCGCTTAATTATGGTTACTTATTGTTATTGTTTTTTTATGTTTATAGTCTGTTTATTGTAATACGTCAGCGTGTGAGTGACGCATACAGTAGAGGTAATTTTTCAGGTAAGCGTTCTACCCGATCAACCACCATATAGTTTTTTATACCAAAAATCCGGGACACATACTGGTCTGCCCGTGGATCAAGACTCATGCAGAAAGTCTGAACCCCTTGACGTCCTAAACTTTCTACTGCTTTTTTAGTGTCTTGACGCAGATATTGTGGATCACGTACATCGATATCTGCGGGTTCACCATCGGTAATCAATAACACCAATTTTTTTTGTGCACGTTGCTTGGCCATATGCTGACCTGCATGACGTAGAGCCGCTCCCATGCGTGTGGATAATTGACCAGTCATGCCAGAGAGTTTGGCTTTTGCTTGATCGGTATAGTCTTGGTCAAAATCTTTAAAGCGAAAGTAACTGACCTCATGGCGTCCGTCTGAACAAAAGCCATGAATGGCAAAGGGGTCACCCACTTTGTGTATGGCATCAGCTAGCAGTGCAGCAGCTTCTCTGGTTAAATCAAGAATGGTTTTATCGCTACCCACCACTTTGTCATTGGTGGAGTGGGAGAGATCAAGTAATACCAAAACGGCAATATCACGTACTTTTCTGATCGAGCGCATCATGATGCGCGGATCAGGTTGTTTATTCATTCGCAGTTCAATGGCGCTATCAATAGCTCGATTTAAATCGATTTCATCACCATCTTCGAGTTTACGCAAACGCGTCACACCTTGAGGCTGAAGGGCATCAAGAATAAATTTCATGCGTGAAATAAGACGTTTATGTTCTACGGTAATAGCGTTAATTTTTTCTGGATCATCGCTGGTACAGTGTTTTTCAAATACCGTACTCCATGAGGGACGATCGAGTTGAATGTGGTAATCCCATTCACTGTAGTAATAGGGGTCGGAGATAGGAGGAGTTCCTTCACTCTCATTGTAAGACACCCCCATGTCTTCATAGGGATAGAGTTCGGTGGGTAATACCCAAATCTCCTCGGCATCTTCACCCGCATTTTCCACATCCACTTCATTAGCCATTTCCATGACATTAACGTGTTTTCTGATTTGCTTGGTGGATTCATATCCTGCTTCCAGAGCACGCTCAAAATCAAACCCTGCGAATTCCCAGAAATAGCGATTGTCATCTCTATAGGGGATAGTTATTACATCTTGACGTGGGTTGAACTCAAGGCGCTTTTCTAAGAAGCGATGAGCCAACGTGACACCGATATCCCAAGAGAGCTGGTTATCGTGAAGGCGTTGTTGTTGTGTTGTAAATAATACTTTTCCTTCATTGACCCATGGATCAGGGTCAATATAGGTGTCGTCAATTAATGCTCGTGCCAGACGAGCGAAGTAATCTGCAGCACGTTGATTCTGTTCTGGAGTAATGGTATGGAAACCACCCCATAGTTTTTTAAGGCCAGGAAAGCGCTGACAACTCAATGCTTCAACACGGGCGTCCTCAATCAGTCCAATGATGGCCATTTGTAAGGGATTCAAGGCTTCAGCAGATAAGGGAGTTGTCGTCTCCACCATGTGTGCTGCGCAATGGGCGGCGGTGGCGCGATAGAGTTCAATGGCTGAAATGCCGGCAAAATCATCTAGGGCATCAGGCAGATGAAATAAATAGTCTTCAATGAAGGATTGGCTACCTTGTCGATTATCAAGGTCTCCTGCGGTGGGACGCATAAAAAAGTCACGTCCCCAGAGCGCTCGTAAATACATATTAATACGTCGTTGAATATCAACGAGTAAGACACCTTTTCGTTCTTGCTGTAATACAGCTAAAGACTCACGACTGGTAAGCGAAAAGTACTGTAGTTGTTCTTCAAATTGGGTTTTATACGCACTGGCTCCCCACTGTGCCCAGCGTCGTAACCCTCCTAAAGTGAGTTGTTCAAACAGTCTCTCTAGATTCTCTAACATGGGTCGAATACCCCGTGGAGCGCTGGCTGAGAGTTGTTGGAGAAACTGTAAATACTGTACAAAAAGTTCTTTATCGTTTAAGCGTCTTGCCGCTATGGGGCTAGTACTTAAGACGCGTTCCACAACCGTTGAAGAGGTTTTAGATGACAAAGAAAGGGCGCAGTTAATGAGATCATCAAGTATCTCATCACCAATATCTTTACTAATTAACGGGCAACACGTCACCCAAGCCAATATGACCTCTTCTCCACGTCTTAAGTGGGTGAGAGAGAGTGCACCTTGAAGATAATGATGTAATCCCAAAGGCGAGAGAGAACGACAGGCTTCATGCCAGTGCTCGTGAACTAACTCTTGCACGCGCTCTGGCAATTCACTAATCAGTTCTTGGTACTCACCTAATTGAGAGGTCATTGTCAGTGACTAGAAAAAAGTCGTGACGGCGGCGTCTAATGCGTCACGCATATCAGGATCATCTGTAATAGGACGAACTAGAGCCACACGACAGGCATTGTGTGCCGATACTCCTTTAGCAATTAAATTACCTGCATAAACCAACATACGCGTTGAGATTCCCTCATCAAGACCGTGACCTTTGAGGTTTCTTGCTCGTTCAGCAATGGCCACTAACTTATCGGCAATCTCAGTGGTCACTCCCGTTTCATGGGCCACAATATCGCGTTCAATACCATGTTCAGGATAGTTAAAATCAAGCGCACCAAAACGTTGTTTGGTGGATTGTTTTAAATCCTTCATTAAGCTTTGATAACCAGGATTGTAGGATATAACTAACTGAAAATCAGGATGAGCTTTCAATAACTCGCCTTTTTTTTCTAGCGGTAATACACGACGGTTATCGGTTAAGGGATGGATTACCACAGTGGTGTCTTGGCGTGCTTCCACCACTTCATCCAAGTAGCAAATTGCGCCCAGACGAGCAGCTGTTGCCAGAGGACCATCCTGCCAGCGCGTGCCATCACGATCCAGCAGAAAACGTCCCACTAAATCAGAGGCTGTCATATCCTCATTACAGGCTACCGTAATTAATGGTCGATTAAGACGGTAGGCCATATATTCAACAAAACGGGTTTTACCGCATCCTGTGGGTCCCTTTAACATCATCGGCATACGCACAGAGTAAGCGGCTTCAAAGAGAGATACCTCATCCGCAACAGAACGGTAGTAGGGTTCTGTTGGGATGCGGTATTGATCGAGTAGATCAGACATTGGCCTACACCTTAGACTGTTTTACCACGATAGACGACCATGGCCGCCCCTTGAGATTGCTTGTCATTGTCATAACCCACCAAGCGTACGTGATTGTTGGGGTTGGCTTTATGACAAGATTCTGCTTCAGCCAAAATGGCATCCACATCGGTCTCGCCGAACATGGGCAGCTTCCACATATACCAGTAGGTATCCATCAAATGTTCGGGTTCAGTGTGTTCAATGGCTGGGTTCCAGCCTTTTTTTACAATGTACTCAACCTGTTGACGGATTTGTTCTTGAGTGAGTGCTGGTAAATAGGAAAAAGTCTCAAATTTACGGCTAGCAGGGTCACTTAAACGGCTTTTATAATCGAGCATTTCGGACATAATTTTTTCTCCTCGCAATCTGGTTTATTTGTGTGCCACGTCGAGTTTGTCGACGGTATCAAATTCAAACTTGATTTCTTTCCAGGTTTCCATGGCAACACGTAGTTCTGGAGAGTGTTTAGCAGCATCAGTTAATACGGTTTTACCTTCTTTTTCTACTGCGACACCACGGTTACGTGCTTCAACGCAAGCTTCTAGGGCCACACGGTTAGCCGCAGCACCGGCGGCATTGCCCCATGGGTGACCCAGTGTTCCGCCACCAAATTGAAGAACTGAATCATCACCGAAAATGTTAACCAGTGCCGGCATATGCCATACGTGAATCCCACCTGAGGCAACGGGCAAGACGCCTGGCATAGAACCCCAGTCTTGGTCAAAGAAAATGCCGCGTGAACGGTCTTCTTTAATAAAGCTCTCACGCATTAAATCAATCCAGCCTAGTGTGGCAGCACGGTCCCCTTCCAGTTTTCCAACCACAGTGCCTGAGTGCAAGTGATCGCCACCAGATAAACGTAGGATCTTGGTTAATACTCTAAAGTGAATACCATGGTGCGGGTTACGATCTAATACAGCGTGCATTGCACGGTGAATATGAAGTAACACACCATTGTCACGACACCAGTTGGCAAGCCCCGTGTTGGCACAAAAACCACCTGTGATGTAGTCATGCATAATAATAGGTGCACCGATTTCTTTTGCGTATTCAGCGCGTTTATACATTTCTTCTGGAGTAGGAGCGGTAACGTTTAAGTAGTGACCTTTACGTTCACCTGTTTCGCGCTCTGCCTTATGAATGGCTTCCATAACGAAGTCAAAACGTTGGCGCCAGCGCATAAAGGGTTGGCTATTAACGTTTTCATCGTCTTTGGTGAAATCCAAACCACCGCGTAAACATTCATACACAGCACGACCATAGTTTTTAGCAGACAAGCCAAGTTTAGGCTTAATGGTACAACCTAATAGAGGGCGACCATATTTGTTCATGATGTCGCGTTCTACTTGGATACCATGGGGTGGGCCACCGCAAGTGGTGACGTAGGCAATGGGGAAACGTACGTCTTCTAAACGTAACGCACGAATGGCTTTGAAACCAAATACATTACCTACCAATGAGGTAAAGACGTTAACCACAGAACCTTCTTCGAATAAATCAAATGGATAAGCGATGAAGGCATAAAAGCAGGTGTCATCACCGGGTACGTCTTCAATTTGATAAGCACGACCTTTGTAGTGATCTAAATCAGTTAGTAAATCGGTCCAAACGGTGGTCCAGGTACCCGTTGAGGATTCAGCAGCAACAGCCGCTGCGGCCTCCTCGCGGTCAACACCTGGTTGGGGGGTGATCTTAAAACAAGCAAGAATATCCGTATCTTTTACAGAGTAATTGGGTTCCCAATAAGTATTGCGGTATTCTTTTACACCGGCATTATACTTTTTTACTGCCATGGCTTCTCTCCTCAATGGTGAATCAAAATAAAGAATGGGCCCACGTGTGTTTTTATGGTTTGTGGGTGAAACGTGTTATAGGAATAACAATAGCGAGAAATTACTATAAGAGATAGTCAGACTTTTTGATGAATTTGATCAGTTTTATTTATTATTGGTTATTGATTGTGTCTGGCAGGGGTTGGATGGCTAAACTATTGAGTTCTAACAGACACTCACAATGAAAGACAATTAAATGTATTTTATAAACAATGTATTGTATTTCGTCAACTCAACCCTGTTTGAGAATTCGTTGACGCTCACGTTGCCAGTCTTTTTGTTTTTCAGCTTCACGTTTGTCGTATTGTTTTTTACCCTTTGCTAGTCCAATTTCCACTTTAATTTTCCCTTTTGCATAATGCATATTAAGGGGAACTAAGGTGTAACCAGCGCGCTCTACCTGACCAATTAGTTTGGCTATTTCATTACCATGTAACAGTAGTTTTCTGGTTCTGGTGGGGTCTGGTTTAACATGGGTGGAGGCGGTTTGTAAGGGGCTAATGTGTGAGCCTAACAGCCAGAGTTCACCGTTAAGTACCGTGATGTAGGCTTCTTTAATTTGTGCACGACCAGCTCGAATGGCCTTCACTTCCCAGCCCTCCAGGACAATGCCAGCTTCGAAGCGATCTTCGATAAAATAGTCGTGAAATGCTTTACGGTTGTCGATAATACTCATTTACAGGTATCTTAATAGGTTGAATTGATTATTCTAACTCAAATGGAAGTGGTATGACGCGAGTTGAAAAAAGTGTGTTAGTGATGTATCCCGCTTTGTCTATGTGGCAATTGGTGGAGGATATTCCTCGCTATTCTGAATTTTTACCCTGGTGTAGTGAAGCGGTCATTCATGAGCGTGAGGCCGAGCATACTAACGCTACGATTTTTATTAATTTTCATGGACTCAAGCAGCAATTCACAACTCACAATACCTCAGTTGCTGGTGAGCGGGTATTAATGGAATTGGTGGAAGGCCCGTTTCAGCATTTACGAGGTGAATTTGTTTTTAAAGCCCTAAGAGAAGATGCTTGCAAAATTGAATTCGTGTTGGAGTGGACGTTTTCGAGTAAGTTACTAGAAAAGGTAGTTGGCCCAGTATTTCAACACATAGCCAATACCATGGTAGATGCTTTTGTCTCACGCGCTGATGATTTGCATAGTAGGGGAATACGTGGATATTAAGGTGGTCTATGCCCTACGTGATCAACAATGGTTAATAAATCTGAAGGTTGTTGATAAAATAACTCTTATAGAAGCAGTAAAATTGAGTGGGTTATTGCAGTATATTCCAGAAAAGGAACGTAATAACTTGAACTTTGGAATCAATGGTCGAGTTAAACCGCAAAATACTTTTTTAAATTTTGGAGATAGGGTGGAGATTTATCGTCCAAGATTTATAGATCCAAAACAGTTAAGAAAAATTAGATCCAAATAATTAGTAAAATAATTTTGTGAGAAAAAAATGAATTGTGAGCGGTTTGAGTTTCGTGAAGGATTGCTTAAGCGATATCTGAATAAAAGAAAAGAAAAACTTTTCAAGTCTGTCACGGCTTTAAGTCTTCCTGTTTTTATGAGAAATGTGGATGTGATTTCATATGCCCCATCTACGTCAGGATACTATGAAGCGCGAATTGTAAAGATTATTCAATTTTTTGCACAAGATAACCAGCTAAATGATTTTTTTATTGATATTGGGGCGAACATTGGTTTAATTAGTTGTCAGGTGGTTTCTTGTTTTAAGGAATGTCACTGTTTTGAACCTAACCCAGATTGTTTTAAAATTTTGTCTGTAAATTTAAATATTACTTCAAACCATTCTAGTGAGATACAGCTTTACAACTTCGGGTTGGGGGAAAGAGAGTTTGGCACTGAATTAGTCGTTCCCAAGAGTAACTGGGGTGGAGGTTCTATTGTTGATGGGAATGGTTACACAGATGCTCTGTTAACACAAAACTCTCATCATGATTTTTTATATTATCAAATAAAAATTCAGAAAACGTCTAAAGTGTTAGGTAATCTTTTTTTATCATTGAAAAAGAAGGGATTAAAGCGAGGAGTAATCAAGATTAATGTATAAGATTATGAGTTACCAATTTTAAAGGAAATTCAAACAATACTTCCTGAAGATTTTGAGTTGGTTATTATATTTGAGAACCATGAAAAAAATCTTTTAAACGAGTTCAACGAACTTTTTCACGGTAAATCCAAATTATATCAATTAACGCCTTACCCCAAAAAAGACACTCCTTGTTTAAAAAAACTCTTTTCATTAATACAGCATTTTGGTTACAAACATAAATTGACGGATATAAACTCTCAAGGATCGATGGACTATGTATTAACCGTTAATCTTAGATAAGATCTTAATTTGCCTTGTATTATAAAATTCTCTTCAAGATCAGCTAAGTCATGCGTATAATATTGTTTTGCCAAGGGGTTTTACCATGCGTGTAGTAGAAAAGGCACTCACATTCGACGATGTGTTATTACTGCCTGCACACTCAACGGTGTTGCCTCGGGATGTCTCCTTAAGCACCCGACTCACTCGTCAATTAACACTTAATCTTCCTCTTATTTCGGCTGCAATGGATACAGTGACCGAGTCACGTCTAGCCATCGCTCTTGCTCAAGAGGGGGGGATTGGTATTGTTCATAAAAACCTATCCATTGAACAGCAAGCACGTGAAGTGGCTAAAGTAAAACGCTTTGAGTCAGGGATGGTGAAAGATCCAATAACCGTAACCCCAGACATGACTGTGAGAGATGTGATTGCACTGACTCGTCAATATCGTATTTCAGGGTTACCTGTTTTAGAGGGTAAGCAAGTAGTAGGGATTGTCACCAACCGTGATTTGCGTTTTGAAAGTCGCTTAGATCAGCCCGTTAAAAATGTCATGACGCCACGTGAGCGCTTGGTTACCATGCATGAAAACGATTCCCGTGATGTGGCCATGAAATTAATGCATCAACATCGCCTTGAGCGAGTGTTGGTGGTGGACGATCAGTTTCAGTTACGTGGCTTAATTACCGTTAAAGATATTATGAAATCGACCGAGCACCCTCTCGCTACAAAAGATTCAAGTGGTCGATTGTTGGTTGGTGCGGCGGTGGGGGTGGGGGAAGGGACTGACGAGCGTGTGGCTGCATTAGTTGCTGCAGGAGTGGATGTGATAGTGGTAGACACTGCCCATGGACACAGCCAAGGGGTCCTTGATCGCGTGCGGTGGGTTAAACATCATTTCCCTGATGTGCCAGTAATTGGTGGCAATATTGCTACAGCGGCGGGTGCCCTGGCTTTGGTTGAAGCGGGTGCTGATGGGGTAAAAGTGGGTATTGGTCCAGGTTCTATTTGTACTACACGTATTGTGGCCGGTGTGGGTGTTCCGCAAATTACTGCAATTCGTAATGTGGCCGAAGCGCTGCAAGGAACTGGGGTACCCTGTGTGGCTGATGGCGGCATTCGTTACTCTGGAGATATTGCCAAAGCCATTGCAGCAGGAGCCAGTGCTGTCATGATTGGTGGTTTATTTGCCGGTACTGAAGAAGCACCTGGTGAAATTGAGTTATTCCAAGGTCGCTCCTACAAGTCTTATCGTGGTATGGGTTCACTGGGCGCCATGCAGCAAGGATCCAGTGATCGTTATTTCCAAGACAGTGAAAACAACGCCGATAAACTCGTTCCTGAAGGGGTAGAGGGTCGTGTCCCTTATAAGGGGTCAGTATTAGCGGTGATTCATCAACTCATGGGGGGAGTACGAGCTTCTATGGGTTATTTGGGTTGTCCTACCATTACAGATGTTCATGCTAAAGCTGAGTTTGTAGAAATCTCCCATGCCGGTATTCGTGAATCACACGTGCATGATGTACATATAACGAAAGAAGCTCCTAATTACCATATTGATTGATTGTGTATGTCTCGACAAAAAATTCTGATTATTGATTTTGGTGCACAGTATGTGCAGTTGATTGCAAGACGAGTTCGTGAAGCTGGGGTGTATTGTGAATTGCACCCCTATGATGTCAGTGAAGCATTCATTCGTGAATTTAACCCTCAGGGAATTATTCTCTCTGGCGGACCGGCATCGGTGACTGAGAGTACTCCACCTTCCGCACCTCAAGTAGTGTTTGAGTTAGGTGTCCCAGTTTTAGGTGTTTGTTATGGCATGCAAACTATGGCACAACAATTGGGGGGGCGCGTTGAGAATGCAGTCCATCGTGAATTTGGCTATGCAGAGGTTCGTGCCAGAGGTCACTCAGCATTACTAAAAGATATTCAAGATCGCACTAATGACCAAGGCCATGGTTTACTTGAAGTGTGGATGAGTCACGGCGATAAAGTCACTGAATTACCATCAGGCTTTAAAGTGATCTGTGATAACGCAGCTACTCCTATTGCGGGTATGGCAGATGAAACAAGAGGTTTTTATGGCGTTCAGTTTCATCCTGAGGTAACCCACACCAGAAAAGGCAGAGCAATCATTGAGCGTTTTGTGCATCAAATTTGTGGCTGCGATAGCTCTTGGACCATGCCTGATTATGTCAGCGAAGCGGTCAATCATATTCGCCAAACTGTGGGTCAAGATGAAGTATTGCTGGGACTCTCAGGTGGTGTCGATTCCTCAGTTGCAGCGGCATTAATTCATCAAGCCATTGGCCAACAACTCACTTGTGTGTTTGTTGATCATGGGTTGTTGCGTCACCAAGAAGCTGAGCAGGTAATGGCTACTTTTGCTCAACATTTGGGTGTAAAGGTTATTCACGTGAATGCCAAAGAGCGTTTCTTTAAAGAGCTTCAAGGCGTTACAGATCCAGAACAAAAACGTAAAATTATTGGCCGTATTTTTGTTGAAGTGTTCCAAGAAGAGTCAGCAAAGTTAAAACAAGTCAAATGGTTAGCTCAAGGTACCATTTATCCTGATGTGATTGAATCAGCGGGAGCAAAGAGCGGTAAAGCACATGCCATTAAATCACACCACAATGTGGGTGGTTTACCAGAAACACTACATTTACAGTTACTTGAACCTCTTCGTGAGCTGTTTAAAGACGAAGTTCGTGCGCTGGGTGTTGCCTTAGGCCTGCCACAGGAAATGGTTTACAGACATCCTTTCCCAGGTCCTGGTTTAGGGGTGAGAATTCTGGGAGAGATTAAAGCGGAATTTGTTGGTCTGTTACAACGTGCGGATGCTGTTTTTATTGATGAATTAAGACAAGCGGGTTGGTATGACGAAGTATCACAAGCCTTTGCTGTATTTTTACCTGTTAAATCTGTGGGTGTGATGGGCGACGGCAGAACTTATGAATATGTGGTTGCTTTACGCGCAGTGGTTACCAGTGATTTTATGACTGCTCATTGGGCTGAGTTACCTTATGATTTATTAGGTAGAGTATCCAACAGAATTATCAATGAAGTTAGGGGAATAAACCGAGTGGTTTACGATATTTCCGGTAAACCTCCTGCGACTATTGAGTGGGAGTAGTTCTTAAAACCTAAGTCATTGATTTTAAATGTTATTTTATTTTCACAAAAGTTTCATGCAAAAAATAACTATATGATTTTAAAGGGTTAAGGAATTAAAGTTACACATAAAGTTACACAAAACGGTAACTACTCATTTTCATAAGTGACTTTAATTCCACATGCCTACCAAAAAACCTTCATTAAACACCAACGAAATCCCAATATATGATGAAGCGATAATTTACCTAAGAGGTGATTATTGGCAAATGCGTATGTGGTTAGCTAATAAAAAAATACGCAAGATTCAGCTTAAGAACAAGAAATAAGGACATGGCATTCCCCCAAAAAACGGACACTTTCTTAAGGATGTTAATATGAAAGGAGGAAGTGATGGAGGGAATGATGAGGTTAAGGAAGAAGTACAGTGCTGAGTTTAAGCCTGAGGCAGTTAAATTAGCCCAACAGCCAGGAAAGGCACTCATAACGGTTGCGTCAGACTTAGGTATTCACGACGGTTTAATTAGACGCTGGGTCAAGTGTCAGTAGCACATGTAAAGTGACACTGAGCTCCAGCAAAGATGAGCATGGCCAGCGCGTTTACCGGGTTGCCTGACTGGCATCACAAAAGGTTCCATTTTGGTCTATAACGGGCTATAATGGATCCACTTTAAGGAGGTTTCCATGGCCATCAATGTCAAGCTGCCAGAAGCCTTGGTTGAGACCGCCAGGCATTACGGCACCATCGAGCACCGCTCGGTACCCAAGCAAATCGAATATTGGTCTCAGATCGGCAAGATTGCCGCGGAGAACCCGGATCTGCCCTTCAGCGTGATCCGTGACATCCTGATCGCCGATCAGGAAGAACCTGTGGGTGACTATCAGTTCGACTGATGCGTCTACTCGTTACCCCGACTTTCGAGCGCACCGTCAAAAAGCTGCACCATCAGCAAAAGGCGGCGCTTGATGATGCGGTGCGCGCCATCGCCAGTGGCCCCGATATCGGTGAGGCCAAGGTTGGCGATCTGGCTGGCGTGCAAGTCTACAAGTTCAAGATGATCAATCAGCTGTGCCTGCTAGCCTATCGCGTTCTGGACCCACAAACTATCAAGCTGCTGATGGTTGGGCCTCACGAGAATTTCTACCGCTACCTCAAGCGCGTGGACTATTGAGTAAGCCTCACGCCTCCTGCGGTTCAGGAGTCGGCTGATCTGACGTTCCGCACTCCGAGAAGGTTTTACCGGTGGCGGCCAATGTAGCTGCCTTGCCCGTGTAATCTTGCCACCGTTTGACGATCACATCGACATACTTGGGGTCAAGCCATTTTTTTCATCTGCTTGGAGTTCGTAGAAAAAGCTTAACACAAGTGTTGTGTCTTTCAAGTGAAAAGCAACATATCTGTTCTGTTTGTCGCTTGCGTGGTGTCATGACGACTTACAATATCATTGGGTAAACGTCTCTACTCAAAACTATCTAAGTAGATGTGTTCAAAATCAAATTAATTGTGAACGCTGATCTTTAAGCCCAAAGCATTAATAACTTTAGTGATAGTATCAAAACGAGGTTGTGAGCCTGCACTTAATGCTTTGTAGAGACTTTCACGGCCTAAGCCAGAGTCTTTAGCAACTACAGCCATACCTTTAGCTTTAGCAATATGGCCTAGTGAGCGAATAAGCTCATCATTGTCACCATCTTCCAATACTTGGGACAAATATTCTGCAATCGCCTCTTCGCTATCTAGATGGCGAGTGATATCAAATGCTTTTAGTTTTTGTGTTTTTTTCATAATTAAAACTCCTTAGCCAATTCAATAGCCTTTTTAATATCTGATTGCTGTGTACTTTTGGTTCCACCTGCCAACAAGATCACCATGACCCGCTCTCTCATTGTGTAGTTCACCCGATAGCCAGCACCCACATCAATACGCATCTCTGACACACCATCACCTACAGACTTCACATCACCCAAATTGCCATTTTCTGCGCGCTCAATACGCCTAGCGATTGCTACTTTGGCGCGGATATCTTTAACGGCATCGTGTCATGCTTCAAATGACTCGGTTTGTTGGATGATGTAAGGCATATGATCATTGTATCCATTTAGATACAAATGTAAATTGACCCCAAATAGCCTTTAGAGAACAAGTAATCTGTTCGGGGTTGTAGCAAATGATCTGTCCTGTTTTAATTTTATCTCTCAAGGGAAGGATAAGCCGGTATTTCTCAGAATAGATGTCACATGACTTTTTTATTGTTGATCATATTGAATATAATTATTTCTTGTATATTAAGTCATGAGAAGCGATATAGATAATTTCTAGTAATCAATTCATCAAAACCAATTAGTGTCGTTGTATTCGATTTCCCAAAGAAGATAGTTTTCGTGATATCTTTTACTATTTAATAGTTCATATTCATTAAGCGGATAGTGTTATGCCTAAATATCGTTCTCATACCTCCACGCATGGCCGTAATATGGCTGGAGCACGTTCATTGTGGCGTGCAACAGGCATGAAAGATGGTGATTTTAATAAACCAATTATTGCTGTAGCTAATTCTTTTACTCAGTTCGTACCTGGACATGTGCATTTGAAAGACTTGGGACAATTAGTGGCTCGCGAGATTGAGAAAGCAGGTGGAGTAGCTAAAGAGTTTAATACAATTGCCGTGGATGACGGTATTGCTATGGGACACGATGGCATGCTCTATAGCCTCCCAAGCCGTGAGTTAATCGCCGATAGCGTTGAATATATGGTTAATGCTCACTGTGCTGATGCATTAGTTTGTATTTCTAATTGCGATAAAATTACACCAGGCATGTTGATGGCAGCTATGCGCCTTAACATTCCTGTTATTTTTGTATCGGGTGGTCCAATGGAAGCAGGGCGTGTACGTCTTGCTAATCCAACGACCAATACTGTTGAAATCAAAAAACTTGATTTAATTGATGCCATGGTAATGGCAGCTGATAGTAAAGTCTCTGACACAGATCTTGCCGAAGTGGAACGCTCTGCCTGTCCAACTTGTGGATCATGTTCTGGTATGTTCACTGCTAATTCAATGAACTGTCTTACAGAAGCATTGGGGTTATCTTTTCCTGGTAACGGGACAGTGGTTGCGACCCACGCTGATCGTGAACAACTTTTCAAAAGAGCGGGGCAGCATATTGTAGAACTGGCTCAACGTTACTATGAACAAGACGATAATACAGTTCTTCCACGATCAATTGGATTTAAGGCTTTTGAAAATGCCATTGCGCTAGATATTGCAATGGGTGGTTCTACTAATACCATATTACATTTGCTGGCCATTGCTCAAGAAGCGCAAATTCCATTCACCATGGCAGATATTGATCGTATGTCTAGAGTGGTCCCACAACTCTGTAAAGTGGCACCTAATACCAATAAATACCATATTGAAGATGTCCATCGGGCAGGTGGCATTATGGCTATATTGGCTGAACTCAACCGTGCCGGAAAATTACATACTGATGTACCAACGATTCATGCAACAACCATGGGGGAAGCATTAAAAGAGTGGGACATCATGGGGCATGTGTCTGAGGCGGTACAAACCTTTTATAAAGCAGGCCCTGCCGGCATTCCAAGTCAAGTTGCTTTTAGTCAAAATACTCGCTGGCCGACCCTTGATACCGATCGTGCTCAAGGCTGTATCCGTTCTGTTGAGCATGCTTTCAGTAGTGAGGGGGGATTAGCAGTATTACGTGGCAATATTGCTCTTGATGGATGTGTGGTGAAAACCGCTGGTGTTGATGACAGTTTGCTGATATTCGAAGGCCCTGCACATGTTGTGGAGTCGCAAGAAGAGGCAGTTGAAAATATCTTAAATGATAAAGTGAAAGCAGGTGATGTTGTAGTGGTTCGTTATGAAGGACCCAAGGGTGGGCCTGGTATGCAAGAGATGCTTTATCCAACAAGTTATATAAAATCAAAAGGATTAGGTAAAGCCTGCGCATTACTTACCGACGGACGTTTTTCTGGTGGCACATCAGGATTATCTATTGGGCATTGTTCCCCTGAGGCTGCCGCAGGGGGTGCGATTGGTCTAGTTAGAAATGGCGATCGAATTCGTATTGATATCCCTCAGCGCAGTATTAATGTTTTAGTGAGTGATGATGAATTAAACCAACGCCGTATTGAACAAAATCAGTTGGGATGGAAGCCAGTGAAGCCAAGACCCCGTAAAGTGTCTACCGCTCTCAAAGTGTATGCCAAATTTGCGACCTCAGCTGATAAGGGTGCGGTGCGTGACACCTCAGACTTTGAAGATTAGTATCTCTGGGATAGTGGAAAAAGGTTGAGAAAAAGATCCAGAATGTGGTGTCAAAGGAAAAGCTTTTTAAGTTACCCAATTCTGGATCATCTATGAAAAGGCTTTTTGTAACGTAAATTACTAAAGTAATTTACCTATACGTAGATTAATAGGCCAGTTGACTGATAATTTGGCTTCTTGTTCTGGCCAGTGCTGTTGAAGAGAAGTAAAAAAGTCATTAAGTAGATGGTCTTTGTTTTCTCCAAGTATTCTTTTTGTAGCAGACCACGTACTAATATAGCCAACCAATTCCATCAGATTCCATTTAAGCTCTATATGTAAAATAGGCGTGGTAACCTCTGTAAAAGGGAAGGGAAGTGTTTTGTATCCTTCATCTACTAAACGTCTCTCAGGTGGCCAAAAGGTGGCGATATCTTCATAGTAGAATTGTTGGAATAGTTCATTTATGTCCGCAGAGTCAATACGTAATACCCCATAACTAATTAAAGCCAACACACCACTAGGTTTCAGTACTCTTTTCACTTCATAGTAGAACATATCTAGATTAAACCAATGAGCAGCCTGTGCAGCTGTCAGTAAATCAGCGCAGTGATGTTTGAGAGGTAATTGTTCTGCTGAAGCGGTCTGATATTGAATGCTGGGGTGTTTAATAGCATGCTGTAACTGATCAAAGCTGGGATCCATTCCTAATACTGATTGAAAGTGAGATGACAGTAATTGAGTTAATTGACCGCTCCCACACCCCACATCAACTGCGCATTCATGATGAGGCGTTAAGGTTGACAAGTAATGGCTAAGCGCTACTGGATAGTGAGGTCGATAATGAGCGTAGTTTTTACCGCCCTCAGTAAACCAATTTAGCATTCATCTTCCTTAAAATAGTGTCATCAACCAGTTAATGGGCGATTTGGGTGTTTATGTAACCTATCACGAAATCCGCTATTAGAGGATTTTCTTTCTTCAGCTTTAATTATAAACACTCGATGACAATCATTACATTGGTATTTATCTTTGCCAATATGGTTGAGGTTGGTGGATCGGCAACCATGAAATAAGCAGCGCAACATATTACACCTCATCAAAAATAATCTAATTTAGATTATCTGATGGACTAATTAGTATAGCTATACGTACATTAGCGTGTTAAAAACCCACCGCTTGGCCGTCGCGTCTGGGGTCACTCGCTGCCACATAACCATCATCTGGATTGTTACTTAAGCGCCAAATAAATTGTCCCGCTCCAAAATCCATATAGGGATCGGAAAGGGGTTGTTGCTGATGTCCCTTGTTAATTAACGATTGAATGGTGCTGGGTGTCATAGACGACTCAAAATCAAGAGAAAAATCTCGATTTACTTTCCAGCGTGGTGCATCACATGCAGTTTGTGGTTGCTGTTTATAATTTAGCATCCTTACTAAAGTCTGCACATGACCTTGAGGTTGCATATCCCCACCCATTACTCCAAAACTCATGACAGGTTCAGTGTATCCTTGTTCGTTTTGACGGGTTACAAAGCCAGGAATAATGGTGTGAAAAGGTCTTTTACCAGGAGCAACCACATTGGGAGAGTGCTTGTTTAGTGAAAAGCCATAGCCACGATTTTGTAAGCTAATGCCATATTTATCTACCACCACCCCTGAACCAAATCCCATATAGTTACTTTGTATGAAAGACACCATCATGCCTTGTTCATCTGCCACTGTGAGATAGATTGTGCCCCCTAAAGCAGGAACACTTCCCTTGGGAGTAGAGGCTTTATCAAGAGAGATTAATTTAGCACGCTCTTTAAGATAATTCTCATCTAATAACTGTTCAACACTGACCGTCATGCTAGAGGGATCAGCCACATGCTGATAAACGTCAAAAAATGCGAGTTTCATGGCTTCAATCTGCAGATGAAGGCTTTCTACTGAATCCACTGCATAGTCTTTTATTGGGCAATGTTTCAATATACCTAGAGCCATGAGAGCTGCAATGCCTTGCCCATTGGGAGGGATTTCATGAACCTCATAGCCCTCATAGGAGGTATGAATGGGTTCTACCCAGAGTGCAGAATAGTTGCTTAAATCATCAAGAGTCATGGCACCACCATGCTCTCTAGCAAAACGAGCGATATGCTGCGCGATTTCCCCTTGATAAAAGCAATCAGCTCCTTTCTTTGCGATTAAATCCAGTGTGTTAGCAATACTGGGAATGGTAAAGCGTTCTCCCGTTTGAGGGGCTCGACCAAAAGGCATGAAATGCTCTTTAAACCCAGGTTGGTTATGAAGTTCTGGGACAGCGAGTTGCCATTTTTTAGCCACTACTGGAGTGACCATAAAGCCACGTTTGGCAATATCAATGGCGCTTGAGAACAGATCTTGCCAAGGAAGTCGTCCAAAACGCTCATGTAATAATGACCACCCCTTAACCATTCCTGGGATAGTCACAGTATCAAAGCCACGTTTGGGGCGGGTGTCTGGTGCATATTTTTGGTTGAAGTAATTAAGATCCCAATCCTGTGGGGCGCTACCTGATGCATTGAGCCCTTGTAATGATTGACCATCCCATACGAGAGCAAAACAATCGCTGCCAAGCCCATTTGAGACGGGTTCCACGATGGTCATCACAGCGGCGGCAGCAATGGTTGCATCCACTGCATTGCCTCCTTGTTGCAAAATACGTAAACCCGCTTGAGCAGCGAGAGGATGTGAGGTAGAGACAATATTTCTAGCAAAAATTGGTGCTCTGGTACTTAAATAGGGATTGGTCCAATTAAATGTCATGATTCATCTTTATTAGATAAGTAAAGGTTAAGTTTAGGTAGGCTAATAGTGCTGATCAGAAAACTGATAAAAAGTATGACGGTCACATAAATATAAAAATAACTTTGTAAATTGATATTTTTAAGATACAAAGCAATAAACTCAGCGGTTCCACCGAAAACGGAATTAGCTACAGCGTAGGATAATCCAACACCGAGTGCTCGCAATTCAATAGGAAATAATTGAGCCTTTACAACCCCTGCAATTGAAGTATAGAAGCTGATGATGACCATGGCGCAGGTGATTAGTATGAATGCACTCAAAGGGTCTGATACATGCACCAATAACGTCATAATGGGGTAGGTCAGTAAAGCCCCTAATCCGCTAAATAGCATCATGCTTTTACGTGTACCAATACGGTCAGATAGTGCGCCAAATACAGGCTGAATTAACATATAAACAAACAACGTTGCTGTCATGACATGGCTTGCTGTTTTAATGGGTAAGTGAGAGGTATTAACTAGAAACTTATGCATGTAGGTGGTGAAGGTATAAAAACTCAGTGATCCGCCTGCTGTGAAACCAAAAACCACCATAAAGGCTTTTTTATGATAACGAAATAGAGCGTGAATGCTCCCTGCATGGGGATGAGTACGAGATTCATGAGTAAGCGTTTCTGTCATGGATTTACGCAGTTTTAAAGAAGCAATGGCAGTGAGTGCGCCAATAATAAATGGGATACGCCATGCCCACGTTTTTAATTGGACGTCAGTAAAAATCATTTCGAGAATGACGATGGTGAGTACGGCTAAGAGTTGGCCGCCAATAAGCGTCACGTACTGAAAAGATGAGAGAAAACCACGTTGATGACTTAGTGCAACTTCGCTCATATAAGTGGCAGTTGCACCATATTCACCACCTACTGAAAATCCCTGAATTAGGCGTGCCATTAATAACAAGATAGGAGCAAAATATCCGACTGATGAATAGGTTGGCACAATAGCAACCATGAGGGAGCCTATACACATCATTGTGACTGAAATGATGAGTGCTCGTCGACGCCCGTGGCGGTCAGCAAGCCTACCAAAAAACCAACTACCAATAGGGCGCATAAAAAAGCCAACTGCATAGATTCCAGCAACGTTTAATAACTGTACGGTGGGGTTTGATTTAGGAAAGAAGTCGCTAGCAAAATAGACGGCGGTAAAGGCGAAAATGTAAAAATCAAACCATTCAACTAAATTACCTGATGAGGCGACAATAATTGATTTAATTGCTTGTTTTTTTATATTGTCCATATCGCTATATAGCCCTTTTTCTGATGACATCAATTATATTCACTTTTCACAGTGAATAAATATTGGGTTACACTGAAAATATGATGCAATAAAA
>JAJZPN010000013.1 GCA_021811145.1 Pseudomonadota bacterium | reverse complement strand
TAATCATCAATAAAATAGCGTTAGGTTCTTTAAATCCAGTTAAATAGTGGAAATTACTATCCCAACGATAGTTGTAATGCGTATCAGCATTTCTAGTTTGTTGTTGAGCAGTGGCTAAGATTAATATTCCATCAGCGAGCTGTTCAGCTAATTTTTTTCGTCTTAAACCAAAGTGTTGCCTCACTATAGCAGTCATTTATTTGTCCAATAATCGATTTATTTTAGTCAATTCTTCAATCGTACCAACATTTGACCACAATCCTGAAAAAAGTTGTCCACTGACTTGGTTTAAACTGATTAAGTGTCTTAAGTATTGACCTAAATCCAATACCTGACCTGGTTGAAAATGCATTAATCCTTGACGTTGATAGAGGCCAATATTGCCATAAGTGAAAGAACGACCCTCTGGCATTATGACTCGATGAGATTGCAAGGAAAAATCGCCTTTAAAATTACTCTCTTCAATTAAGACAAGATGAGCTAAATCGTTACTATTAAAGGAATGACTTAATAAAGGCTGAAAATCAAAGTCTGTAACAATATCTGCACTGATTACTAAAAACTGTTTTTCTTTAAGCAGCGCTAACGCGTTAACAATGCCGCCTAAGGTGCCTAACGCCGTTTGCTCATAGGAATAGTCTATGGTGAGATTAAATCTGGAACCATTTCCTAATTGCTTTTCAATCAAATCACCAAGCCAAGCCAAATTAATCACGATATGTTTGATCCCGGCTTTTGCTAACGCAGTGATATGCCTCTCAATTAAAGTTAAACCACCTACTTTTTGTAAAGGTTTGGGGAGTGTATCAGTGAGAGGTCTCATTCTTTCACCTCTTCCTGCAGCCAAAATCATCGCTTCTGTTATCAAAAGGTATACCCTATATCATCTGGTTTATCCTCAAGAAAATCTAATACTTTCATAAGAGGACTTAATTCATTGTAACGTGAAACAGCCGCTCTTAAATAACCCCATACCCTGGGAATATCTGCTAAATATCCTTTTTTATTATCTCTGTGTGCAAGTCTTGCAAAAATACCAACCACCTTTAGATGACGTTGAATACCCATCATTTCAAAATCACGATAAAATTCGGAAAAATCATTATTAACGAGTAACTGTTCCTTTTTTAACTCTTGCCAGTAGCGAATAAGCCAGTCTAGCTGCTGCTCCTCAGGCCATGAAATATAAGCATCCCTTAACAATGACACCGCATCATAAGTAATAGGACCGTACACCGCATCCTGAAAATCAATAACCCCAAGATGGTCATCAGTAATCATTAAATTACGGCTATGGTAATCACGATGAACCCATACTTTAGGTTGTTTGATAATATGCTCAATAATTCTTTGTATAGAAAGATTAAGTGCGTCAGACAAATGTGGACTTAACGTTATAAGTCTCTCTTTGGCTACATACCAATCTGGAAATAATGAGACCTCGCGGCGCAACAACTCTTCGGAATAATCCGGAAATATATTAGTTTGGCTATTTTTCTGCATTGGAATCAATGTGTTAAGCGCTTTTAAATACCACTGATCAGCTTCCTGAGGCTTATTAATTACTCGATTTAGAAAAGTTTCAGAGCCAAAATCTGTTAGCAGCAAAAAACCACGCTCTGGGTTACTGCGAAAAATTTCAGGCACAGGGACACCAACTTGGTACAATTGCTGTTGTGAATGTAAAAAAGGATGACAATCTTCTAAATCAGGAGGGGCGTCCATAACTATATATGAGTGCCCTTGCCAATTAAAGCGATAATAACGTCGATTTGAGGCATCTGAAGAGGCGGGGATAACCTCATCAGCTGAAACTGAGTGGCTTTCGTTGAGCCACCTAATAAGCTCTTGAAATCGCTGATCCATAGTATCCTTTTGGTACATTGCAATAAACCCTAATTTATGCGATTTTAACAAAATTAAATAATGAATTGACTGCCTGATGCCGCCTTTTTTAATCCGTGTACTGTTTGCTTTACTGTTTGTTTTGCCATTAATCAGCATGGCAGATGACACTATTGACACCCCATTAACATTACAACCATCAAAAAAATACCGTTTAAGCACTCCACCCTTGCCTGACAATCAACAAGTTGTGTTTATTCGTGGGGATCATGTGGCATCACAAAACGGATTTGTAGCTCAAGCCGATGGGCACGCTGAAGCTCGTCGCGGGGGGCTCTCTTTATTTGCAGATCATATTTATTTCAAGCAAAAAACCAATACCATTGAAGCCACAGATAATGTTCATATGGTTAAAGATAATGCCATTACCGTTGATGGACCACATGGTGTATTGAATATGGATACCCATCAAGGCTACTTTGACAATCCCACTCTTTTTTATGCACCAACACCTGAAAGACCTCTTGGTTCTAGGGTCAATGCTTCTTTAATGAATTTTTTGAATGACCACCAAGAGCATGCAATAGACAGTTCCTATACCACCTGCCCAATTGGTCGTAATGACTGGAGTATCAACACCACCTCAATGGATCTTAATCAGGAAACCAATAAAGGTACCGCCCATAACGCGACAATTGATTTTATGGGTACTCCAATCCTTTACGCACCTCAACTGACTTTTCCTCTGAATGGATCGCGTCAGTCTGGGTTTTTATCACCAACGATTGGAGCGAGTACTAGCACTGGACAAGATTACTCTATTCCTTACTATTTTAATATTGCACCCAATTTAGATGATACATTAATCCCTAGAACCATGAGTGCAAGAGGTATTCAGCTCGGTAATGACTTTCGTTATTTAGAGCCCTCTTTCTCTGGAGATTTACTGACAGAGATCTTACCTCACGATGCTCAAACAAATACTTCTCGTTGGTATTATAGTTGGAAGAATAACTTTTCCTTTGCGCCCGGTGTTGGGATATCTGCAGATATCGAACAGGCTTCAGATCCAAATTACTTCAACGATTTGAGTTCTCTGCTTGCCCCTGTTGCATTAGCTTATTTACCTAGAAACGTTAATTTTACTTATAACCGTATTCCTGACTGGAATATTAATGTGCAATCCATTTCTTATCAAACACTATTTGGCGCTACACCGCAGTATCGCATGGAACCACAAATCAATGCCAACTATAGTCATTTGAATACAGATGGAAGTTTTCAAATTGACGCAATAAATCAATATACCAACTTTATTAGCCCTGGTTATTATATAAATGGCAACTCTATTTATAATGGTATTGTCTATAATGCAGCGCAACAATCCGTTACCAGTGCAGATCGTTTTGTTTCTTATCCATCAATTACTATTCCATTTCACAATAGCTTTGGTTTCTTGAAAATAAAGACTGGCGTTAATTTAACTCAATACAATTTAACTGAGTTTGCCAATCAGGCTGGTTACCCTTCATCAACACTAACACGTGTATTACCCATTACCAGTGTTGATTCTGGTTTAACATTTGAACGTGATGACTCGTTGTTTGGTCATAGCTATACTCAAACTCTTGAACCACGTTTATATTATTTATATATTCCTTATCAAAATCAGTCTCAATTTCCTGTTTTTGATTCATCTTTAGCGAATTTTGACTCAACAACCATTTTTTCTGAAAACCAATTTAATGGTTATGACCGTATTAATAATGCTAACCAACTTACAGCTGCTGTCACATCCCGCTTTATCAATCCAACGTCGCAAATCGAAGAACTACGATTAATGGTTGGACAACGTTTTTACTTTGTTCAAAATCAAGTATTACTCCCAGGTGAAGCTCCTTACCCCTATAACTTATCTGATTACATTGCTGAAGCAAGTGCTAATATTTATAATCATTGGAAATTTAGTGGAACGTTAGATTTAAATGCACAAACTCATCAAGCTGAGCAAATTTATATTTACGGTAACTATTCACCTGCACCTGGTAAACTTGTCAATATAGGTTATCAAAACAACATTAACCAATTCTTTACAATTAACCCAACGATTACACCCACTCAAGTTTATAACAATATTACTCAAACTTATGCTTTCTTTCCGATTCGTCAATGGGATGTATCAACAGAATGGCCCGTTACTAATCAACTTTCTTTTCTTGGCAGAATCTCCTATTCAACGATTATTAATCAAGTCATGCAAGGATTAATGGGAATTGAGTATAATCAAGGTTGTTGGGCATTACGATTAGTCAGTACACGCTTTGCAGTATCGTCAATTCAGACAAACTCTGCATTTTTTATACAGTTAGAATTAGGAGGCCTTGGATTAGGGCAAAACCCATTGCAGTCGTTATTGCTTAATATTCCAGGCTACGTTAAAACCACCGATATTAATACCCCATGATACCGTTTAGAAAAACCCTTACTCTTCTCCTAGTTGCTTTAACTTATTTGGTAAGCACTAACTTATACGCAGCGGATACTAACAAGCCTGCTCCACCAGAAGTAATTGACCGTATTGTTGCCGTTGTTAATTCCGATGTCATTACCTTATCTGATTTGACTGATAGAACCAATTTAATAGCCAAACAATTACAAAAACAAAATATACCACTACCTGACCACAAGATATTAATGCGTCAGGTGTTAGAAAAAATGATTTATGACTCTGTTCAAAAACAATATGCAGAAGAGATGGGATTAAAAGTTGAAGATTCCCAACTTGATCAAGCAATAGAAAGAATAGCAAAAAGCAATCACCTTAGCGTCGAACAATTTAACAAACAAGTAGTAAGCGAAGGCGTTCCATTAAAGAAATTTCGTCAAGAAATTAGCACTGAGATGTTATTGGCTGAATTGAGAAAGAGAGAAGTCGATAATAAAGTTCAAGTGAGTGACAATGAAGTGAAAGCCCAACTTGCACAAGAACAAAAATTAGGAGCCAACGCTCAAGAAGAATATGACATTGCTCATATTTATGTGGCTGTTCCTGAAAACTCAACTAAAGAACAACGTGATCTTAGTAGAAAAAAAATTGAAAAAGCGTTAAGTACCATAAAAAGTGGCGTTGCTTTTTCTCAAGTAGCAGCAAGTTACTCTGATGCACCGGATGCCTTACAGGGAGGTAATCTCGGCTGGCGTCCTGCAGCACGATTACCTGTTATCTTTGTGGAGGCAGTACAAAAAATGCATCCTGGAGACATAAGTAATATTTTAGAAACCTCCAACGGTTTCCATCTCATTCAATTACTGGATGTTCGTGGTGGTGCAACCGCTAAGAAAATCACTCAATACCATGTTCGCCAGATACTCATTAAAATTAATCCGGGCGAAGAGACTCAGGCAAAAAATAAAGTCTATGGGATTTACGACCGTCTTAAAGCGGGTGAAGATTTTGCTAAAGTTGCCAGTTTATCTTCTGAAGACGACAGTAGAAACAATGGAGGAGATATTGGTTGGATTACTGCAGGAGAAACGCTCCCTGATTTTGAAAAGCAACTACAACTGTTACATCCTGGAGAAATAAGCCAACCATTTGAAACTGCCCTAGGTTGGCATATTGTGCAATTGGTTAGTGAAAGAGAAAGTGATACTTCTCTTGAAGGAAGAATGGAAGCGATTAAGCAAGGGATTACCGCTAGAAAGACAGACGAGTTATTTGATGAATGGGTTCGGCAGTTAAGAGACAACGCCTATGTCGATATCCGACTTGATGATTTCTAATTCACAAAAACTGATTGGTTTATCAGTTGGAGAACCGGCTGGAATAGGCCCTGATTTAGCGGTGCTAATAGCGCAAGAGCAGGATCTCAAAGCGCGTTTAGTATTATGTGCCGATAAAAACGTATTGATTGAACGTGCGTCTTTGTTGGGTATCCCCTTTCAATTTGAGGAGTTTAATCCACATAATCCACACCAATTACGTTCCCATATCGCCGTTTGGCATCATCCCTGTCGCGCTCCTGTGGTACCAGGCACCCTAAACGTTCTTAATGCTAATTATGTTCTACAAGCTCTTACTAACGCAGCTCAATATACACACCAAGGTATCTTTCATGCGTTAGTAACAGGTCCAATCCAAAAGAGTATCATCGAAGAATCAGGGATTGTTTTCACTGGACACACAGAATACTTGGCACAACAATTTTCGGTGCCTAAAGTTGTAATGCTACTTGTTGGAGGGAAATTAAGAGTGGCTCTTGCGACCACCCACATTCCCCTGAAAGACGTATCTCAGTCTATTACTGAAGATAATCTATTTTCAACTTTACAAATATTACATCGAGAATTAAAAACAAAATTTAATATTACAGAACCCAGAATAAAAGTTGCAGGACTCAATCCTCATGCTGGTGAAGAGGGCCATCTGGGCGATGAAGAGATTAGAGTCATTTCTCCAACAATACAACGCTGTCAATTATTAGGACAACATATTGAAGGCCCCTTTTCGGCAGATACTTTATTTTTAGA
Source organism: Pseudomonadota bacterium (assembly GCA_021811145.1). GTDB lineage: Bacteria > Pseudomonadota > Gammaproteobacteria > Burkholderiales > Ferrovaceae > PN-J185. The sequence goes on along the minus strand of JAJZPN010000013.1, from coordinate 35,262 downwards.
AGAGTCTCTTCAGGGAGTCGATTGCGTATTAGCGATGTACCATGATCAAGGTTTACCTGTTCTTAAGACAACCAGTTTTGGTAAAGGCGTGAACATTACTTTAGGACTGCCTATTATTCGTACCTCTGTAGATCACGGGACTGCTTTGTCACTTGCGGGAAAAAAAGAGGCTCACATTGATGTGGGCAGCTTAAAAGAAGCCATTGATACTGCATTACACATGAACCATAAATAATGACAAAACACATTGCCAGAAAACGTTTTGGTCAACACTTTTTGATTGATCAATCGATAATCTATAATATTATTAAATCAGCTCATTTACGCCGAGATGATTACGTTGTGGAAATCGGTCCTGGACTGGGCGCACTCACTCACCCCTTACTTAAAGAACTTGATCAACTGACATTAATTGAATTGGATAGAGATCTAATTCATTATTGGCAACAACAGACACAATATAATAATCAAATTACCATTGTTGAAAGCGACGTACTGAAAGTTGATTTTAACCAGTTTCCTGATCATTTTCGGCTGATTGGCAATCTTCCTTATAATATTTCCACACCACTACTTTTTCATCTATCAATGAGCGCAGATAAATGGCGCGATGCTCACTTTATGCTACAAAAGGAAGTAGTTGATCGTTTAACTGCCACACCGGGAAGTAGAGACTATAGTCGATTAACCGTCATGATGTCTTATCGCTATCATCTTGAACATTTATTTGATGTTCCTCCCACTGCCTTTGATCCCCCCCCTAAAGTCATGTCTGCAATCGTCAGGCTTATCCCTAAATCAGTGGATATGCTGACCGCACGCAATGAAGAACACTTTGCTACAGTGGTTATGGAAGCCTTTTCACAAAGAAGAAAAATGTTACGTTCAACTTTGAAAAAATGGGTTAAAGAGGATCAATGGGAACAATTGGCCATTGATCCACAACGTCGAGCTGAAACACTAAGCGTTGACGAGTTTATCAAACTATCTAATTTTTTGTGTGGTACTGAGTAAGAAAGTTATTTAATAGTTGATGCCCATGCTCAGTCAAAATAGACTCCGGATGAAACTGAACACCCTCTAGAGGGTAGTGAACATGTTTAACACCCATAATTTCACCATCCTCAGTCCATGCGGTGACTGTTAATTCTTTAGGTAAAGTCTCTTTCTCAACTGCAAGAGAATGATATCGCGTTGCCCTCATGGGGTTTGGTAAATCCGTAAATACCCCTTCGTTATGATGAAATACAGGTGACACTTTGCCATGCATAACAGTTTTTGCATGAATGACTTTTCCACCAAAAGCTTCTCCAATGGCTTGGTGCCCAAGACATACACCAAGAATAGGTAGCTTACCTGCAAATTGACGAATTACCTCAACAGATATCCCTGCCTCTTTTGGGCTACAAGGTCCTGGAGAGATAACGATATAAGAGGGATTTAACTGATGAACGTCAGCGACAGTTATTTCATCATTTCTTTTAACCAGTACTTCTTGACCTAACTCCCCAAAGTACTGGACAAGGTTGTAAGTAAAGGAATCATAGTTATCAATCATTAACAACATAAATTTTTATCTTTAAATTGGGTCAGTACGAAGTGAGGAAGTTTTTCTTGGTTGAATGCGCCCTTCACCATCAAAAATATCAGTGCCATTACTGCGATGCCATTCACGAATACCATGCCATACTTCTTCTGCAGTTTCAGCGTACCAAAAGAGGTTCATGTCTTCAGGATCAATATTGCCATAATCCAATAGTCTCTCAAAATTCACTACATCACGCCAGAAACTTTCACCAACCAAAATAACAGGAATAGGATCAATTTTTCTTGTTTGAATAAGAGTTAATGCACCAAACAACTCATCAAAGGTACCATAACCACCGGGCAAAGCCACTAGAGCGACTGCACGTTTCATGAAGTGTAGTTTACGCAAAGCAAAATAATGAAATTGAAAACATAGTCCCGGCGTGATGTATGGATTAGGATATTGCTCTCTTGGTAAAGTAATATTTAATCCAACAGTCCGAGCCCCTACCTCATAAGCACCTCGATTAGCAGCCTCCATGCCACCAGGGCCACCACCAGTCATGATAACCAAACTTGAGTCCTGTGGCCCATGACCTGCTTGTCCTACAAGTTGGCCTAATTGACGCCCTACTTCATAGTAACGTGACAACTCAACTTGTCGTTCAGATAAACGAACTTGTTGTTTTAAAAACACATTAGTAGGATCCGCTGCCAATTTTGCCAAGGCTAATTCATGATCAACTTTAGCTAATTTTTCATCTTTTAAACGCGTGCTACCAAATACCACCACAGCATGGTGAATACCATAGTTGTTCATGGTGGTTTCAGCCTTGGTGTAATCTAGTTGTAAGCGTACCCCTCTAAGAGCATCCTCATGAATAAAAGAGACATCTTGATCAGGTTCAACGTAGGAGGGATTGGCCATAATTTCTTGCTGGCGTCGTTTTAGCTCTTCCGCTTCTTTAATACTTACAGGATGTTCCCACGGCAGAGGGCAAATTCTTTCTAAACGGTGGGGAGGCTTGGGGATAGAGCGTGAAGAGTCACTTTTATCTGTCATGGTTAGTGTAGTCCTTGTTCAGCCAGTTGAGCCGCTTTGTCTACTGCACGGGATTTATTTACCGTTTCTTGCCATTCGTTCTCTGCCGTTGAATCGGCAACAATCCCTCCACCTGCTTGAACGTATAGCACCTCATCTTTGATGACAGCCGTACGAATAGCAATAGCTAAATCCATATTTCCCGAATAGTCAAAATAGCCTACCGCTCCACCATAAATGCCGCGACGAATAGGTTCCAGCTCATCGATAATTTCTAATGCTCGAATTTTAGGGGCACCACTTAAGGTCCCTGCAGGAAAAGTTGCTTTGAGAACATCCATTGCCTTAAAGCCTTGCTTTAATTTTCCTTCCACATTAGAGACAATATGCATGACATGAGAATAACGCTCTATCACCATTTTCTCAGTAACAATTACTGAGCCTGTTTCTGCGATTCGGCCCACATCATTTCTACCCAAATCCATCAACATAATGTGTTCAGCTATTTCTTTGGGATCGTTTAATAAATCCATAGCGAGCTGTTCATCTTCAAGAGTATTTTGTCCTCTAGGTCGAGTTCCTGCTATTGGTCTTAGAGTGACCTTGTTGTCTTCCAGTCTCACAAGGATTTCTGGTGAGGCACCGACCACATAAAAATCCCCCATATTGTAATAAAACATATAAGGAGAAGGATTAAGTCTTCTTAATGCACGATACAGTGCCAAGGGTTCTGCTTTAAAAGAGCGGTGCATACGGCGACTTAACACCACCTGCATAATGTCACCCTCTGTAATATAATCGAGCGCTTTATTTACAGCTTGTTCATGCCATTGTTGATCAGTATCGTTAATTAACTCAGCTGAACCAGTAACAGCCAATTCTGGTAATACAGCTGGTTTAGTTAATTCTTTTGATAATTCTTCTAATCGCTTTGTTGCCAAATCAAAACCCTGTGGATGGCTGGCGTCACCATAAACAATAAGATGAAGTTGTCCAGACAAATTATCTATAACCACTAATTCAGTAGTTACCAATAACAAAATATCAGGAGTACCTATATCGTCTTTTTTCCAACCTTGGCTTAGACGAGGTTCTATATAACGAATAATGTCATGGCCAAAATAACCCGCCAAGCCGCCACAAAATCGTGGCAGAGCCTTGAGTGGTGCTGCTTTAAATTGGCCTTGAAAATGCTCAATAAAATCAAGTGGATTATCAACGACAATAGATTCTGTTGCCATGCCGTCTGTCTCAATATCCACCTGATATTGGGTCACTCGAATGCGTTTTTTTGCCGGTAAGCCAATAAAAGAATATCGTCCGAAGCGCTCTCCACCATGTACCGACTCAAGTAAGAAAGTATATGGTGCTTGAGCAAGCTTGGCATAAACTGAAAGCGGTGTATCTAAGTCTGCAAGCTGTGTCTTCACTACTGGAATTAAGTTATATCCTGCTTGGCTTAAGGCAAAAAACTCTTCTTTTGTCATCGATTTAACTCTTTACGCATTGCGGCAATGGTGGCGTGATAATCAGGGGTATTAAATATTGCTGAACCTGCCACAAAGGTATCAGCACCTGCTTGTTTAATAGAATGAATATTATCCACCTTCACTCCACCGTCTATTTCTAACCAAATATCATAGCCGGATTCATCAATACGCCGTCTTACGTCCTGTAGCTTTTTTAACGCTTCAGGTATAAAAGATTGCCCACCAAAACCAGGGTTCACCGACATAATTAAGATGAGGTCCAATTTATCCATCACGTGATCCAAATAACTTAATGGAGTAGCAGGATTAAATACCAATCCCGCTTTACATCCCTGATCATGGATAAGACCAATTGTGCGATCAATATGTTCACTGGCTTCAGGATGAAAACTAATAATCCCTGCCCCTGCCTTGGCAAAGTCAGGAATAATTCGATCAACAGGCTTAACCATTAAATGTACATCAATGGGGACAGTTGCATAAGAACGTATCGCCTCACACACCAAGGGTCCTATAGTTAAATTGGGCACATAATGATTATCCATAACATCAAAATGAATAAGATCAGCGCCAGCTGCAATGACGTCTTTTACTTCCTGACCTAAATTAGCGAAATCTGCTGATAATAAACTTGGTGCAATTCGATCAACCATACCCCTCTCCCCCTTGTTAGTTTCATATATTTGTTTAGTTTATTCTATCAGAGTGTATGCTGAGCTTGATAATCAGGCTCATAATCTTTTTTGACACTAAAAAAAATCGTTATAATGAACTGATATTTTATGAACAAGTACTTCATACTCTCTTTATTACTATTTGTAACAGCTTGCTCCAGCCTACCTCCAGATAATGACTTATCAAAAGAGCAGGCCAAGCCGCTTCAAACCTGCCCTGCCCCAGCAAATGCTTCTGGGGAAGCCATTACAACGTACCAACCACCAAAGTTTATAGAAGATAACTTTTCTAATTTACCTAATTGGCATCACGGCGTCACTCTTGACTCATGGCAGGCCCTACTTCGACAATGCGCTCCCTTAGAAAAAGACCCACGCTGGAGAAATCTCTGCCAACAGGCCAAGTTAATTGGAAAAGAGACTAATGAAGAGGCTCGTAGGGCTTTTTTTGAACGCTATTTTAACGTGTGGCGTATAGAAAACTCAGATGGCACAAAAGCAGGGCTTATAACCGGGTACTATGAACCCGTTATGAAAGGCAGTTTAGTGCGTACCAAATACTATACCTACCCCATTTATGGCGAACCCAAGGATTTACTCACTATTGATTTAGGTAGTGTGGTACCCGAACTTAAAGGCAAAAGACTACGTGGACGCTTACAAGGTCAAAAGGTTGTGCCTTATCTATCAAGAGCAGATATTGAACTTGAAGATCAACCACTTAATGCCTCCGTATTGGCTTATGTACATGATCCTGTTGATTTGTTTTTTATGCAAATCCAAGGATCAGGACAAATTGTATTGGCTAATGGCCAGCACTTACATTTAGGGTATGCCGATCAAAATGGTTATCCCTACCACTCTATTGGTCGCTACTTAATTGACCAAGGTGAACTCACCTTAAGTAACGCTTCTGTAAATGGCATAAAAAAATGGCTGCGTAACCATCCTGACCAACTACATCACCTACTTAATCAAAATCCCAGTTATGTGTTTTTTAGAATTTTACCTGATAGCCTCAAAGACCCTCTGGGAGCGCTTGGTATACCGCTTACCCCAAAAGCGAGCCTCGCTATTGATACCCGTGTCATTCCATTAGGCACGCCGATTTTCCTCGATACCACTTTGCCTAATAGCTCACACCCTTTAAGACAGTTAATGTTTGGGCAAGACATGGGAGGCGCCATACGTGGGGCCATAAGAGCAGATTTTTACTGGGGAACTGGGAGTGAGGCTGGTAAAGAAGCGGGCTCAATGAGACAATCAGGTCGTATGTGGGTTTTCTATCCTAAAGGTCTAGTTCCTTCTCCTTCACATTAAAGGACACAGAGGGCATTAGCAGTTTATAATGTATTAATTATAATTAATTGTATTGGTTAGTAGATTGGCTGATTCAACCTCTTTTATTCACACTTTTGGGCTTAATCATGATAGCGCCCCGCTTGCTGTGCGTGAAAGAATTGCTTTTAATGATGAGCAATTAATTCCTGCATTGATTAAGCTGAGTGAAGACACTCATAGTGATGAGGCGGTCATCTTATCCACCTGTAATCGAACGGAAATTTACGTTCGTAATGAGTCGCCCACTTCCATTACAGAGTGGCTACAACAACATCATCATTTAGGTCAATTTGACATTAGCCAATATCTCTATCAACTCAATGGGAGCGCAGTGGCACACCATGCCTTTAAAGTCGCTTCTGGTTTAGATTCTATGGTTCTTGGGGAACCACAAATCCTAGGTCAAGTAAAACAAGCTGTAAGAATTGCTAGCGAGGCGGGAACCTTGGGCCCGATGCTTGATAAACTCTTTCAGATCACCTTTTCAGTGGCGAAAGAGGTACGTAGTCAAACTGCTATTGGCGAGCGTTCTGTTTCTCTTGCTGCCGCTGCCCTCAAATTAACACATAGCGTATTAGGCAATACTAGCGATCAAAAGATTTTATTTATTGGTGCTGGCGAAATGATTGAACTGGTTGCCACCCACTTTGCCGCCAAAAATCCGCAGCAAATTACAATTGCAAACCGTACACTTGAACGAGGTCGGCTATTAGCTGAACGCTTTAAGGGTCAAGCAGTCACCTTATCAGAGCTCGCTAGAGAAATTCCATTACATGATGTCATTATTTCTTGTACAGCCAGTCATTTACCATTGATTGGTAAAGGTATGATTGAAAACTCTTTAAAAACCAGAAAACATAAACCCATGGTATTGGTTGACCTTGCTGTACCACGTGACATTGAACCTGAAGTGGGAAAACTTTCTGATGTGTTTTTATATACCGTCGATGATTTAGGTGAAATTGTTCAAGAGAACAAAGAACTACGCCAAGCTGCGGTGGAAGAAGCAGAAAAGATTATTAGTGTTCGAGTACAAGATTTTATTCATTGGTTACATGCCAGAGAAGTTGTCCCGACTATTAAAAAATTACGTGAGCACGCTGATAATTATCGCCGTATGGAACTTGAAAAAGCCAAAAAAGCATTATTACGTGGCGACTCTGCTGAGGCAGTGATTGAGCAGTTATCTAACTCTCTCATGAATAAATTTTTACATCATCCCACACAAGCACTAAACCAAACTCACGGCGAACATCAACAAAGCTTAATTGATGCCGCCCATCAACTCTTTATCCGCGACCAGGATTCTTAACACACATGAAAGATTCACTAAAAACGAGGCTGATCGCACTTGATCAGCGCCTCACTGAAATTGATGCTTTATTATCAAACCCTAATGTCACTGATGATATGGATCAATATCGCAAATTAACAAAAGAACATGCTGAAATCGCACCAGTAGTACAACTATTTCATCAATATTTACAAACCAACCAAGATATTGATGCCGCTCAACTCATGTTACAAGATCCTGAACTCAAAGAATTTGCAGAAGAAGAAATCAAATCAGGAAAAGAGCATATAGAGTCTATTGAGAGTCAAATACAAAAAGAGCTACTGCCTAAAGATCCCAATGATGATCGCAACATTTTCATGGAAATCAGAGCTGGAACAGGGGGAGACGAATCAGCCTTATTCGCCGGTTCTTTATTTCGCATGTACTCACGTTATGCAGAGCGTCAAGGTTGGCCGATCGAAATCATCTCTCACAGTGATGGGGAGGTGGGAGGATTCAAAGAAATTATTTTTAGAATTGAAGGGCATGGTGCCTATTCACGTCTAAAGTTTGAATCGGGTGGCCATCGTGTTCAACGTGTTCCGGAAACTGAAACTCAAGGAAGAATTCACACCTCTGCGTGTACTGTAGCGGTAATGCCTGAAGCCGATGAAGTAGCTGATGTGACACTAAACCCGGCTGAACTACGTATTGATACCTTTCGTGCTAGCGGCGCTGGCGGACAACATATTAATAAAACCGATTCTGCAGTTCGTATAACCCATATCCCAACGGGCATTGTGGTTGAGTGCCAAGATGGTCGAAGTCAGCATAAAAATAAAGCACAAGCAATGGCTGTATTGGTAGCGCGCATTAGGGATAAACAGTTAAGAGAACAGCAAGCGAAAGAAGCTGCCACCAGAAAATCCCTTATTGGTAGTGGTGACAGATCCGAACGTATCCGCACTTACAATTTTCCGCAAGGTAGAGTGACTGATCACCGTATTAATCTTACACTCTATAAAATTGATGCCATTATGGATGGGGATATTAATGAATTAACTTCGATTCTTATGGCTGAACATCAAGCGGAATTATTGGCTAATTTAGGAGAGGAATGATTATTGCTGAGGCACTCAATAAAAGTGCCCCATTGCTCCTTGAGCGACGTCGACTCCTCGAATATATCACTCAACACAATTACGCTTATTTGTTGGCTCACGCTAATGATAGTCTCACCGACTTACAAGCCAGTTTATTTCATCAACTTCTAGCACGTTTACACCAAGGTGAACCCTTAGCCTATGTGATTGGTGAACAAGAGTTTTATGGCCTGACTTTTAAGGTGACTCCTGCTGTTCTTATTCCTAGAGCGGATACGGAGTTATTAATTGATCTTGCTCTGCCAGTACTTAATTCACTCGATCATCCACGCTGTCTTGATCTAGGTAGTGGTTCAGGTGCTATTGCAGTGACACTGTGTGCGCTATGTCCTCACATAGAAATGACAGCTGTTGATGTCTCTGTTGAGGCACTGAAAGTTGCTCAAGACAATGCCGATAGGTTATTAAAAGAACGCGTATCCCATCTAACTTGGCTACACAGTGATTGGTACGAAAATGTTACCGGAGACTATGAGGTTATCTTTTCTAACCCCCCTTATATTGCTGAGGGAGACCCTCATTTAAGCCAAAACGGTTTACCCTTTGAGCCACAACTTGCCTTAACCTCACCTCACCAAGGGACGCAAGCACTAGAACAGATTATTACTAAAGCACCACGTTTTCTGAAAAGACCTGGCCAGCTGTTTGTCGAGCATGGGTATGATCAGGAAAGGGCTGTCCATCTATTCATGCAACAAGCGGGCTTTAGCGATATAAAGACACATTATGATTTAAACCGACTACCTAGAGTAACAAACGGGATTTTGCTCTAAATTAGTGTAAAATTGTATTGCATAGTCCTACAAAGACGACTTAAATTATGGATCGAGAAGCAACCCTACCAGGATCACGCCGAAACATTAATGGTGTAGAACGAGTTTTTTATGATGGCTATTGGATTAAATACTACGCTCCACCTGCTGACTCTTTAACCGCCAAAAAACAACTCATTACTGCTCTAACAAGACGTTTGTTCAATCATGTAGAGCATGGAATAAACATTCCTGGTTCTCGTCTTAGTCAAGCGCGATTGAGTTACGAACAAGAAATGGACCCCAATCTAAAACGAGTCAAAGGGGCCATGTTGGCAGGCTCCCTATTTAATCGTGCAACAGACATCATCACTAAACTAGTTGAAATACAAGAACTAGGAGTGGAAATTGGTTCTGATAATGGATTATTACGTGAATGCGGACGCTGCCTACAAGAGGCCTTAAGCTTAGGTAGATTGGTATTACATCGCAGCGGTGAAGAAGGGATTGATGAATTATGGGGCGAACCTTTACATGCTTTCTCCATTCCAGTGGATGCGTTTTATGAAAGTCGATACATCAAAATTGCCTCCACCATGCGTGATGTGGATCGTATTGGTCAGGCATTAATCAAAACTTTCATGCCTGAGAGCGCCTATGATGGCATACAACCACTCATCGAAGAAGTCACTCGAACAGCCCATTTAAAAGTCGAAACGCTACATACGGATAACGCTATTTTTACAGTGTGGCCTAATTTCGTCGTTGCTAGTGAAAAATTATTATCATTTCATCCTCAGCCCAAAGAAGATGCCAGCTTAGAATATAATCGATTACAAGATGAAGGGGTGAGACTGATCTCTCAAGGACAAGCCATTATTAGCGATATCATTCGCGCACGAACACCAATGCCAAAAACAACCAGAGAGTATATCGCGCGACTTGACTCCTATCGTGAGAAAGTGATTCGTGAAGCCGCGCGTAGTCAGAATTAAAGAATATCTTTTAATTCACCACTTTGGTACATTTCAGTCATAATGTCTGAACCACCAATGAATTCGCCATTGATGTAGAGTTGTGGAATGGTTGGCCAGTTGGCATATTCTTTAATACCCTGACGAATTTCAGGATCTTGCAGAACATCTACCGCCAAAAAGTCATTCACACCACTTGCACGTAAAATTTTAACGGCATTAGCTGAAAAACCACACTGAGGAAAATCAGGGCTACCTTTCATATACAACACAACTTTATTCGATTTAACTTGATTATCAATGACTTCTCTTGCTGACATGGCTCAATTTCTCCATAAAAAATACATAAAAAGATATTATCCTAGGCCTTTGATTTACTATCAAGGTTTAATTGGACTAATTTTGTCCTTTTTTTGTTCCGCAGCCTTTGCTTGGGGTGATTTAGGGCATGAAGTGGTAATGGCCATTGCCTGGCAACACTTAACCGCGCATAGTAAAGAAACCATTAAATCACTATTAGACAAAGACAGTAGTACGCTGACGGCAAAAACACCCATAGCCATGGCCACTTGGGCTGATCGCTATCGCAGCCAAAAAGGCCCTGATGGGCGTGATGCATACCAACATACTCATTTATGGCATTTTGTTGATGTGAATATTGATCATCCAAACCTTGATAAAGCTTGTTTTCATTTTCCAAATCACCCAGGATTTGCCAGTGACGGCCCAAGCCACGACTGTGTTACTCATAAAATTAAAGAGTTTTCTGATGAGCTGAAACGTTTTCACGGGAGTACCAACCCCACAGAACAACAAGAAGCCATATTAGCCATGAAGTTTTTAGTTCACTTTGTGGGAGATTTACACCAACCCCTACATGCCGGCGATCATCATGACAGCGGTGGCAATAAAGTAAAAATATTCTTTAGAAATAAACAAATTAATCTTCATCATTTTTGGGATACATCGGTTGTCCTCTCGTTTGGTTCTGATGCCAATGAGATTGCCTTGATGCTCAACAAAGAAATTACACCTAACAATGTAGTTAATTGGCAAAAAGGAACTGTTGTAGACTGGACCAAGGAATCTTTCGAGACAGCAAAACAACTAATTTATGAACCATTATTGGTCAGTCATGATAGGAACTTCTACAATCACCAGAACAATTTTATTGAGGCACAACGAATTGCAAAAATTCAATTAGAAGAAGCAGGTATTCGTCTTGCCTATTTACTTAATCAAGACCTCAATTAAGCCAAAGTCACCTGATTAACTGGAAAAGTTAAACGTTGTATCTTACCTAATAACTCAATCAAAACCAGTACCCTGGCTTCACCCGTACTGGCCTCGTTAATTTTCTCTAATACTCCTATTAACCCTTTAAAGGGCCCCTCTTTAACAAGTAACGTATCGCCTTGTTGATAAAGCGGTTTAGGATGAGCCGTGGAGTTCTGACAAATGACTCTAATATCTGCAATAATTTCATCGGGGACAACAGCGGGTGTTTCTCCAAACAATAGCAAGCCTTTACCAACCCCTCGAGTTGAGCGAATGGTGTAACTATCATCATGGGTGTAATCAAGTTGTACAAACAAATAACGTGGGAATAAAGGCTCTAGTACTTTTTGAATCTTATTACTTTTTTTCTTTTCAACAATAATTTTAGGCAAATAAACAGTAAACCCCTGATTTGCAAGCTCGACTTCTGCGCGCTGTTCATCACGGGGCTTTGTTTGTACTACATACCACTTATTCATATTAGTTAAGTAAATCTAAAATATCTGTTAATTGACGCCCCACTTTAGTGGGAGGAACACCAATTTCTTCAACAGGGAAATTATACCGATTCACCCAACAGGTTTTAAAGCCAAACCAGGTAGCACCCAATGCATCCCAACCGTTACTTGATACAAAAAGAATCTCTTGTTTAGAACAAGCAAATTGCTTAAGTGCTAAGCTGTAAGTTTCAGGTGCGGTTTTAAATAAACGCACTGGCTCTACAGTCAAAATGGCATTTAAATAATCATCAAATCCTGCCGCCTTAACCACTTTATTTAACATTTCTGAGGAACCATTGGAGAGAATGGCAGTATTAATTTTCTTTTCTTTCAGTGTTTGTAAAACAGATAAGTTTTCTGGAAACGGAGTTAACTGATTATAGGCATCCATTAATTGATGTTCTTTATCATCATTTAGTGACAATGACAATCGCTTACATGCATAACGTAGCGCACAACGAGTTATTTCCTCGAATGATAAATAGTATTGGCTACCTTGTGGATTATGAGGATCACTCTGAGTAATAAGACGCGTATACTCAATTTGTTTATCACGCCAAATTTGTGACAAAGCCTGTCCATTCCCTGGAAAAAGCTGCTCTGCTAAGACCCCTACTGAATAGACATCAAATAACGTTCCATATGCGTCAAACACCACAGCTTTAATTGTCATTAACTTCTCCCATAACCGTCATCAAAACGCACAATATCATCTTCCCCTAAATACCCGCCTGATTGTACTTCAATAATCTCAAGTGGCTCTTTGGTTAAATTTTCAAGACGATGCTTAATCCCCAAAGGAATATAGATAGATTGATTCTCAGATAAAGTAAGCACTTCTTCATCACGAGTCACTGTAGCGCTGCCTTTTACTACTACCCAATGCTCAGCACGATGGTGATGCATTTGTAAAGACAATCTACCTCCCGGCTTCACTGTGATTCTTTTGACTTGGAAACGTTCACCACGATCTATTGAGTCAAACTCACCCCATGGTCTTGGTACACGTCGGTGCTGTAAGGCTTCAGGGACCTCTGCTTCCTGTAAATGACTAACCACTTGCTTTACTTTTTCAACCTGATCTTTATGGGTGACCAATAAGGCATCTTGTGTATCAACAATAATTAGATCAGTGACACCAAGAGCCACAACCGGACGGTGTTGTGAGTAGATATAATTATTTTGACTATCTAGAACGTGGGCTTGTCCCTCTAATCGATTGCCTTCTTTATCAGGTTCTGTGAGTTGCGCTAAAGCATTCCAGCTCCCCACATCACTCCATACACCAGCAAATGGCATGACTGCAACGTTATCAGCTTTTTCAAATAATGCTGTATCAATGGGATGTGATGGAATAGCTTGGTACTCTGCTTGGCTAACACGAACAAAATGTTGATCAATCTGTTGAGTTAAATACGCTCTTTTAACAGCAACAAGAATATCAGGTGCGTAGCGTTCAAACGCTTTTACAAGAGCGTCCTTACGCATTAAGAAGATCCCCGCATTCCACAAACAATGTGGGTTACTCAGTAACTCAATAGCGCGTGCAAGATTGGGTTTCTCAATAAATCCTTTTACAAAACTGACCGCTGAATGAGGGACTTTTTCCTCACTGGCTTGAATATAACCATAGGCTGTACTAGGTTCTGTTGGTACTACACCAAAGGTAACAAGATATCCTGCTTGTGCAGCATCTTGCGCTTCATTGATCATTTTAGAAAAGGCAAAATGATCTGGAATATGGTGATCTGCAGGACAAAATAACAATAAATCATCATCTTGTTTGACAAACATTGCCGCGTATAAGATAGCAGCGGCTGTATTTCTTGCGACAGGTTCTAATAAATGAATAGCATCTACCCCTGCCTGTTGTGCTGCGTCATCCACTAAAAAACGATGCTCTTCCGAGGAGACTGTTAAAACAGAAGGGTTTAGTACTTTTAATCTTTCAAAAGTGAGCTGTAACAAACTCTTGTTATTAATTAAAGGTACAAATTGCTTGGGGAAAGCTTTTCTTGATAGAGGCCACAATCGTGTGCCACTCCCCCCGCACAAGATTACTGGTTGTATTGTTCCACTTGCCATGGCTAAATCTGTCCAAAATTATTAAATCAATTTCACTATTCTACCTAATATTAATTTAAATATAAGTTTTATATCATTTAAAAAGTTGCTATTAATGTTAGAAAAACTTACTCCTATTTTCACATCTTCCTCGTTCAGAAGGCCAGATAGGATGTCAACTGCCGACACATTCCGTTGGTGGTGGACATGATAAGTTTGTTAGGTCTACAAAGTTACTACTTTTTTAGCAAAGTTAAAGGGGAATCAAAATGAGTATGCCAGTCAGAATTGATGATACGCTGTATGAACAGGCGCGCGCAGAGGCTCAGGTGGAGCATCGCTCCATTGCCGGGCAGATTGAGTATTGGGCCACCGTGGGCCGCGCCGCTTTGGATAACCCCGATTTGCCGGCTAGTTTTATTGCCGAATCGCTGGCTTCCATGCATGAACCGCGTGAGCAGGCCACACCGTTTGTACCGCGCACACGCCACGTATGAGTTACGGGATTCAGCAAACCCGGCGGTTTGCACGTCAATACAAAAAAACTGTATGACAACATCGCTGCAGATGTAGATGCCGCAGTGGCAGAGATCGGCAGTCAGCCCTCCATCGGCGAGCGCAAGAAAGGCGATCTCGCCGATTTGTATGTCCACACATTCCGTAGCCAGGGGTAGCTTTATCTGCTGGGCTACACCATAGAGGAAGAGGTGCGGCTGGTGTACCTCGAAGCCATAGGCCCCCACGAAAACTTATATCGCGATCTCAAGCGCTGATCTATCTGCTACCGTGAACATCTCAGCGAATTCCCACACAGTCTGTTCCGTATTATCCGTTTCGCTTTGACGCTACGCACTATTGCGTACCACCTGCTTGATACCCAAATAACCCTGCACCATAAGTTGCAGTAGTGGGTACCTGTCCCAGTGGTGGCTCATTGCCGCAAGCGGATTAGGTTCATTTCTCGGTCGATGATGTTCTACAACTTTAGTGAATAAAAAAAGACAACAAGATTAGAAAAGACAGACAATATGTTTTTAGGATACATATTGAATTAGTCGAATTCATTGATGAGCATGACCATGTGCATTTACTGGTTAAATGCCCACCCAGAGTGACATGTCCGCGCTAGTGAACAGCTTGAAAGGCGCGTCGAGCCAGATAATTAGGCAGAAGAATCATCCGGCCATTCACAAAAATTGTGGGGCGGTACTCTTTGATTGCCATCGTATTTTGCTGGAACCTTTGGGGGTGCTCCAATCAGCATCATTGGCAATACATTAATCGGTAGGCGAGGCCAACTTGAGGGCAGAGAAGAAGCTCTATGAGCTCTGCACTATCTTTCACTGCCCCGAACAGCGAGGTTTATCACGCACCTGATCAACTCGTTATGAACTCCTATTTGCTAGAATTGTCATAAAAAGTATATCATTTAGTACGGATCCGTATATTTTGTAACAATATCGTAAACATGAATACTTCAGTTAGACAACCTATTACTCATCCTGTGGCACTGTTAGGTGCTCTCATTGCTATTATTTTCGCTTGGCTGCCAAGCCTTTGCATTATGCTCGGGCACCCTGGCTGGCCACTGTGGATTGGACTTATTGCTTTACCCATATTAGAACTGGTGTTTCACCGCTACCAAGGCCCCATTCCCTATTGGAGTTTTTGGGCTTTACGTATCATTATTGCGGTCATTACCATTCAAGGTCTTGTCGGTGCCCTGTTGACTGTCAACTATCCATGGTGGCTCGTTATCTTGGCCGGAGCAGGATCAGGATATGCGGCAGGTAGCTCTGGTAATGCCTTAGGTCACGAGCTAGGTCATAGCCGCAATATTTGGGATAAACGTCTTGCTAAATGGTTTTTTACGACTGTTTGCTTTGGTCATTACACACAAGAACATGGTGCAGGTCATCATGTTCTTGTTGGTACTCCAAAAGACAGCCTTTACACCCATGTCAGTGACAATTTAACAAGTTTTTCTAAACGCAACATGATCAAGCAATTACGTTTAGGCATTGAAATTGCCACTGCACGAAGAAATATTTGGTCTGAAGTGTATGGCCCAATCTTTTTTTATATTGTGTTGAACATTCTTATTGGCTACTTTGCAGGGATGA
Source organism: Pseudomonadota bacterium (assembly GCA_021811145.1). Classification (GTDB taxonomy): domain Bacteria; phylum Pseudomonadota; class Gammaproteobacteria; order Burkholderiales; family Ferrovaceae; genus PN-J185. The sequence continues at coordinate 19,058 of JAJZPN010000013.1, read as the reverse complement.
AAGGCGTCATATTTATGATTACACAAACTATTGTGATGTACATGGTAGATGCCTCTATCACCTTCATTCAACACTGGGCATTACATCGCAACCAAATTAATGGCCGTTATGAACGTGTTGGTCCTCAACATACTTGGGATTGTAATAACTGGATTACTACGGTGGTTTCTTTTAATAATTGCCGTCATGTTGACCATCATATTAATCCAGGAAAAGACTTAAATGGCCTTGAAAACGTTCCTGGCGCTCCACAAATGCCTTATGGATACGCCATTATGGGGACGCTCGCTAACTTCCCTGGTTTATTTAGACGCATCATGGAACCGCATCTACCACAGCACTAATAGCACTGTTAACTTTTTAGGCATCAGATTAATCATGGCCAATTAATCTGATGCCCATCAAATCATCTACGCCTGCACACAGTCATCGTAATTGCGCTGACAAATAGTTTAATGAGTATAATTTGGTTTTACATTAAGTTAAGTAAGGTTGATCATCATGCTGGTACATCCCAATATTGACCCTGTGGCCATACACATTGGTCCGCTTGCTGTTCGCTGGTATGGCTTGATGTATTTGTTTGGTTTTCTTGCGGGCTCCTACGTTGGTCATTGGCGAGCTAAAACACAACCATGGCTAAAATGGGACGTTGATGAAGTTGATCAATTTCTAACCTATGTTGTATTCGGTGTTGTTCTCGGTGGTCGTCTAGGATACGTCCTGTTTTATAAACCTGATTATTATTTTTCTCATCCACTGGATATCTTTGCTGTATGGCAAGGCGGCATGTCCTTTCATGGCGGTTTTTTAGGGGTAACCCTTGGGAGCATATTGTTTGCCAGAAAAACACAGCGTCGTTGGTTAGAAGTCACTGATTTTGTTGCGCCATTAGTTACTTTTGGTTTAGGCTTTGGTCGCCTTGGCAACTTCATTAATGGAGAATTACCAGGACGACCAACTACATTACCCTGGGCGATGATTTTTCCTCAAACAGACCTCATCGCACGCCATCCATCACAAATCTATGAAGCACTATTAGAAGGAGTTGTGCTGGGTACATTTCTCGTTTTAGCCAGTCGTCGTCAACGCCCAATTGGGGTATTGTCCTCTTACTTCTTGATGGGTTATGGCAGTTTCCGCTTTCTGGTTGAGTTCACTCGTGAACCGGATAACTTTCTTGGCTTACTCACTTTTGGCCTGAGCATGGGGCAATGGTTAAGTTTACCCATGGTTATTGTTGGGATTTGGTTATGGAGAACTTCCTTAAAATCAGCTATTATAGAAAGGTAAATAAAAACACTCTTTGCATGGCAGGTAAAGAGTAATAAAAACGAAGAAAGCCGACAACGAGACGATTAATGCTGCCTTTAGTAACTATTTTTGGGAGAAAAAAATGAACAAACTCGTGTCTTCAACTCTAGCTCTTTCATTAGCTTGCTTAACATTCACCACTTTTGCTGCAGAAAAAGGTGAGACTCTCGCAGCTCAACATGGCTGCCTATCATGTCACGCTGTTGATCATAAGATTGTAGGTCCAGCTTACAAAGATGTCGCCAAAAAATACCAAGGTGTAGCCGGTATTGAAGATAAACTCTTTCACAAAGTAAGAAATGGTGGCGGAGGGGTGTGGGGTGCTATGGCTATGCCTGCCCAAAAAACGGTCTCTGATGCAGATTTACACACTATTTTAAAATGGGTTTTAAGTAGATAAACAAACAAGGAGCGGTTGATTTTATGGATGTTAAACACTTAGTAAAGACCACTGTTTTATTGACCGCTCTTCTACTCCTTTCAAGTTGCCAAAAAAGCAATCCCTCTACTTCTAGTGATACACAAGAAGTATTGATTGGCTCAGCAGCGCCATTAACAGGACCTCAATCACACTTAGGGCAAGACAACGCTAACGGTGCACAACTTGCTATTGATGACGCTAATAAAGAGCATATCGTCATTAATGGTAAAAAAATACATTTCACACTACAAAGTGAAGACGATGCCGCCGACCCTAAAACAGGCACTATTGTTGCACAAAAATTTGCCGATCAAAAAGTCAACGGTGTAGTAGGACATTTGAATTCAGGAACCACCATTCCCGCTTCACGTATCTACTCGGAGGCAGGAATTGTTCAGATTTCACCCTCTGCAACCAATCCTAAATACACCCAGCAGGGTTTTAAAACCGCTTATCGCGTCATGGCTAACGATATACAGCAAGGCAGAGTCTTGGCACAATTTACAAGCCAACACCTTAAAGCCAAACGGGTTGCTATCATTGATGATGCCACGTCCTATGGCCAAGGGCTGGCTGATGAATATGCTAAAAGTTTACAAGGCATTGACGTTGTCGCACGTGAACACACTGACGATCACAGTACGGACTTCAGCGCTATTTTAACGCGTATTAAAGGTAAATCGCCTGATGTTATTTTTTTTGGCGGCATGGATGCACAAAGCGGGCCCATGGTGAGACAACTGCGTGATTTACGCGATAAATCAATCTTTTTAACTGGTGACGGGGGATGCTCTACCGAATTCGCTCAACTTGCAGGTGATGCCGCAAATGGTAGTTATTGTAGCCTCCCAGGCGTACCACTTACTAAAATGCCTAAAGGCGTAGACTTTCAAACCCGCTTTAAAGCGAAGTATGGTGATATTCAGGATTATGCTCCCTATGCCTATGATGCAGTAGGTGTCATGATTGCAGCTATGAAACAAGCTCAATCAGTTGATCCTCAGGTATATGTAAAAGTACTACCTACTCTTCATTATGATGGGGTAACAGCCAATATAGCCTTTGATGATAAAGGTGACCTTAAGGATGGTGAAGTGACTGTGTATGAGTGGCAAAAGGGCAAGAAAGTACCGACTAACAATAAATAACTTAACCCAAGTAGGCCTGTTGTACTAAGGGATGGTTTAAACAGGCCTCAGCACTCTCAGCTAAGATAATCTCTCCTGTATCCATCACATAAGCCCTATCGCATAGGTTTAACGCCAACTGAGCATTTTGCTCAATTAAGAGCAAACTCACACCCGTTTCAACCACGCGACCGATAATTTCAAATAAGTGGTCAACCATCTGCGGAGCCAACCCCATACTTGGTTCATCAAGCATAAGTAATTGTGGCTGAGAGAGAAGCGCTCGGCCAATGGCAAGCATTTGCTGCTCTCCACCTGATAGAGTGCCTGCGTTTTGTAAACGTCGCTCATAGAGTCGGGGGAAAATAGCATAAACTTGATCAAGATGTTGTTTTAAAGATCCATTAGGTTGAGAATAGGCACCCATCCATAGGTTTTCTTCAATAGTCATACGCTGAAAAATACCGCGCCCCTCAGGCACTAAACATAGACCTTCAGAGACACGAGCAAACGCAGGAACAGCGTTAATTAACTTATCATTAAATAAAACGGTCCCTTTCTCAATCCTTACTAGTCCTGCTAATGCTTTTAAAGTACTGCTTTTACCGGCACCATTGGCGCCAATAATCGTTACCCGTTCACCACGATTGATATGAAAACTGATTTCACGTACCGCATGTATTCCACCATAACTGACCGATAATTGTTTCACGTCAAGCAGCATGATGTTGCCCCTTACCCAAATAGGCCTCAATCACTTTAGGATGGTTTTGTACTGCATGTGGATCACCTGCAGCAATCACTTCCCCAAAATTTAATACGGTAATATGTTGGCATAATGACATGATCCATTTCACATCATGCTCAATCACAAGTACTGCTGTGCCATCTTGTTGTATCTGTTGAATAAGCAGGGCCAAATCATTACGCTCTTTAATATTCATCCCGGCTGCCGGTTCATCAAGTGCTAACAGTTGAGGCTCAGTGGCAAGCGCTCTGGCTATTTCTAAACGACGCTGATCACCATAAGAGAGTACTTTGGCGTAATCATGAGCACGATGAGTTAATCCCACGTAATTTAAAAAAAACAATGCTTTTTCACGTATGTTTTTCTCTTCTAAACGTGTTCTTTTTGTATTCAATATAGCTCCTAAAACAGAGGCTTGGGAGCGCATATGTCGACCCACTAGAATATTCTCTAATACCGTTAAATTATTAAATAACCGAATATTCTGAAATGTTCTAGCAATACCATGTTGAGCTATCTTATGTGGCATGCCAACAGGTAATGGTTGATGTCTTAACAATAACTCTCCCTGATCAGGGCGGTAGAGTCCTGTAATAATATTAAATAAAGTAGTCTTTCCCGCTCCATTTGGGCCAATTAATCCCACTATAGCTTGCTCAGGGATATGCATACTGACTTCTTTTAATGCGACCAGTCCACCAAAGCGCTTGGAAACGTGATTGAGTTCGAGTAAATTATTCATGTTGCATCTCCTTGCGTCTTAGTGCCGAAGGAATTAACCCTTCAGGACGCACAAGCATCATGACAACTAACGCTAAAGCAAACATAATTAATCGAAGATTAGCAGGATCAACGATTACCTGACCAAATAAACCACGTTGCCAACCGGCGGTTTCTCTTAATACCTCAGGAAGAATACTCAATAGAAGTGAGCCCACAATCACACCAGGAATATGTCCCATCCCACCCAATACGACCATACATAAAATCATGACCGATTCCATCAGAGTAAAACTCTCAGGACTGACAAACCCCTGAAAACCAGCAAACAAGCCGCCTGACAAACCGCCCATAGTAGCACCCAAACCAAAAGCCAATAACTTATATCGCTTGGTATGTATACCAACACAGGATGCAGCAAGCTCGTCTTCTCTAATGGCCATCCATGCTCGACCCACCCTGGACCTTTCTAATCGAGAAGAGAAGATCATGGTTATAATCACCGCTAATAAGAACAAATAATAAATATTTATGACTGAGGGTATTCTAATATCACCAAACACAAGGCCATGATTGAAAACAATGGAGCCTAAGTGCAAAGGGTCAATATCACTAATCCCTTGTGGGCCATTGGTAATGTTCACAGGGGAAGAAAGGTTATTAAGAAATATACGAATAATTTCACCAAAACCTAAGGTGACGATAGCCAGATAATCCCCTTTTAAGCGTAAGGTAGGAGCGCCTAATAAGACACCGAATAACCCTGCACATACAGCACCAATAGGAAGAATAACAAGTAGCGGCCAATGTATCCCAAATTGGGGAGAGGATAATAGCGCATAGCAATAGGCTCCCACAGCAAAGAAAGCGATATAACCTAAATCCAGTAACCCAGCATAGCCCACCACTACATTTAACCCAAGGGAGAGCATCAGATAGAGTAAAGAAAAATCAATAATCCTGACCCAACTTTGTCCTGCCGAAAAATAAAGTAGCCAAGGTAACAACAACACAGCAACCAAAAGTGATATGTTTTTTTTCATTAGACCTTCTCCTGTGTGTTGCTTCCTAATAGCCCATTAGGCTTAAAAATCAATACTAAAATCAACACAAGAAAAGCAAACACATCCTTATAGTTGCTGCCAAAAAAACCATGGGTTATGTCCCCAATATATCCCGCTCCAAGCGCCTCTACCACACCCAATAACAAGCCCCCTAACATGGCGCCTTTTAAGTTACCTATGCCACCTAATACGGCAGCAGTAAATGCTTTAAGTCCTAATAAAAAACCCATGGTGTAGTTACCCACAGCGTAATACATGACATCCATTACTCCAGCCACAGCAGCGAGGGCGGAGCCAATCACAAAGGTTTGTGAAATAACACGATCTGTATTCACTCCCATCAATTGAGCAAAGGCCACACTTTGTGCAGTAGCTCGCATAGCACGACCTAGTTTTGAATGATGTACAAGATGCCACAGTAAAAACATGAGTAGTAAAGACAAGCCAAATATATCAAGTTGTAAAGCTGAAATCACCACTCCATGCCATGACCAACTGGTAGTGGTTAAAGTATGTGAAAAGGGTAAATAACTTTTACCCCAAATAAGCGCTGCAATTTGCTGTAGCAGTAAGGATAAACCAATAGCAGTAATTAAGGGGGCCAGTTTTGGTGCGTGGCGAAGTGGGCGATAAGCGATCTTTTCAATGGTCCAACCAAGTACCATACAGACCAACACCGAAACCATGATAGCGATTGAAAGAGCTAATGGCAGTGATAGACCTTGATGAATTAATAACTCACTAACACTGAGGGCAATTAATGCTCCCACCATCACCACATCCCCATGGGCAAAATTAATCAGCTCCATAATGCCATAGACCATGGTATACCCCAGTGCAACTAAAGCATAAATACTGCCCAAGGTTAATCCATTTACAACTTGTTGCCAAAAAGTACTCACTCGTTAAACCCAATCACGTCCGTTAATAAAATCAGTTAATAAACTCGCTTCTACACTACCCGGCTCCGCACTCCAATCGTAGCGCCAACGCACAATGGGTGGCAGAGACATCAGAATAGACTCCGTTCTACCCCCCGATTGAAGACCAAATAACGTCCCGCGGTCATACACCAGATTAAATTCAACATAACGTCCACGGCGATAGGCTTGAAAGTCTCGTTCTCTTTCGCCATAAGCATGATCGCGACGTCTCTCAACGATCGGCGCATAAGCATCAATAAAATGATCACCTACACTGGCCCACAAGGCACGCGATTGATCCCAGCCAAGATCATTAAAATCATCAAAAAATATCCCTCCCACCCCTCGTGGTTCATTGCGATGTTTTAAATAAAAATACTCATCACACCATTTTTTATATTTAGGGTAATAGTCTTTACCAAAAGGATTTAATGCAGCACGACAGGTTTCATGGAAATGGACAGCATCCTCTTTAAAACCATAATAAGGAGTCAAATCCATCCCGCCACCAAACCACCAAACAGGTTCTTTATGATCGTCAAAGGCAATAAAACAACGCACATTCATGTGGACGGTGGGCACATAAGGGTTTCTTGGATGAAGAACTAGGGATACACCTAGCGCTTCAAACCGACGGCCGGCTAACTCTGGACGATGTTGAGTGGCTGAGGGGGGTAATCCCTGCCCCATGACATGAGAGAAATTAACACCACCTCGCTCAAATAAATCCCCCTCTTCGATCAAGGCGCTTATTCCACCACCACCCTGAGGGCGTTGCCAGCTGTCAAAACGGAAAGTCTGGCCATCTAATTCTTGACAACGATTAACGATACTCTTTTGTAATCCAACCAAATAATCTTTAATATCGCTTACATCCATAGTCGCTTTATCCGTTAAAATCAATATAAACAGTGAAGTGTAACATTCTCAGGCTACTCATATAAACCATGAAACAACATCGACTTTCACAATCAGGACGTGCGCTTAGGTATCATTTGGCACAAGGTGGCGTTATTGCCTATGCTACCCGTGCTGTTTTTGGACTTGGCTGTTCACCTTATAGTCAGCGCGGCCTAAAAAACCTTCTCAGCATAAAAAAGAGACCTAGCCACAAGGGATTGATTGTCATTGCCCATCACAGAAGTCAACTACACAAACTGCATCGTCCACTTACAGCCGCGGAGCAAACCCGAGTCAATCAAGATTGGCCTGGTCCAGTCACGTTTTTAGTCCCTGCGAGTGGACACTGCCTACCATTAGTGAGAGGACGACACAAAAGCAAAAAAGTGGCTATAAGAGTGGATGCCCATCCTGACACGCTCGCTTTACTACGGACAATCAAGATGCCTATTACATCCACCAGCGCCAATTTATCCGGACGTCGCCCTATCCGAACTCTACGCGAATGTCACAGACAACTTGGTAAAAAGGTCAAAATTATCAGTGGACGCACCTTGCGTCATACTCAACCGTCTAAAATTATTGATTTAGCAAATGACCAAATAATTCGTCGTTAGTTTAGCTTTTTAAAGCGCGCCAACCTATATCTCGACGATATTGTTGTCCATCAAATTGAATATCAGCCAAACGCTGATACGCTTTATTAGCCGCTACACGCAATGTATCGCCGAGTGCTGTGACACATACCACGCGTCCACCGCGGGTAACAAGTTGCCCCTTGTCATCCATAGCGGTTCCAGCATGAAAAACATGACTGTCTTGATCGAAAACACCCCGGTCAACAATCACATCACCCGTTCTTGGCGTATTAGGATAATTGTAAGCGGCCATAACAACTCCCACCGCGCTACGTCTGTCCCACTCTAGATGAACTTGATCTAGACGTCCCTTGACTGCATAGTCAAGCACTTCAACCAAGTCCGACTTAAGACGCATCATAATAGGTTGCGTTTCGGGGTCGCCCATACGACAATTAAACTCAAGTGTTTTAATATCCCCGTTAGGACTGATCATTATTCCTGCATACAAAAAGCCAGTATAAGTATGCCCCTCTGCTTTCATGCCTCGAATGGTGGGCATAATCACTTCACGCATAATTTTTGCGTGTAGCGTGGGAGTGACCACAGGAGCAGGCGAATAAGCTCCCATACCCCCTGTATTAGGCCCTAAATCACCATCAAGTAACCGTTTATGATCTTGACTGGTTGCTAAAGGGCAAACATTCTCACCATCAGAGAGAACAATAAAACTGGCTTCTTCTCCCTCTAAAAACTCTTCAATCACCACACGATGTCCGGCGCCTCCTAAAGCCCCTGAGAACATATGGTCAATAGCTTGATGGGCTTCATCAAGACTCATGGCTACCACCACCCCTTTTCCTGCCGCAAGACCATCGGCTTTAATTACAATAGGGGCGCCCTGTTGATCAATATACTGGTGAGCAAGATGAGCTTCTTCAAAAGTGGCATACGCTGCTGTAGGAATACCATGGCGCATCATAAACGCCTTAGCAAAATCCTTAGATGCCTCTAATTGACTGGCCAACTGTGTTGGTCCAAAAATAGCTAGTCCCGCTTCACGAAATGCATCAACAACACCTTGCGATAGAGGCGCTTCTGGGCCTACTACGGTTAAATCAATAGGCTCTTCTTTAGCAAAACGAACCCATTCTTCAACACTGTTGAGCTCAACGTTGTAGAGCCCCTCCTCACCTTTGGTACCCGCGTTACCAGGCGCCACATAAACACGTGATACTTTTTTTGACTGTACAAGACGCCATGCCAGAGCGTGCTCACGCCCGCCCGAACCAATAACTAAAATTTTCATGAAGATTAATGCCTAAAATGTCGTAAACCTGTTAGTACCATTGCAATACCATGCTCATCAGCTGCAGCAATGACTTCCTCGTCTTTAATGCTACCCCCTGGTTGAATAATAGCTGACACCCCAGCGCTGGCGATGACATCAATTCCATCTCGGAACGGGAAAAAAGCATCTGATGCTACAACGGATTGCGTGAGAGACAGAGCCACATCCTCAGCCTTACGTCTCGCAATGCGAGTACTGTCGACGCGACTCATTTGTCCCGCGCCCACCCCCAGAGTCTGCCCATCACGACAAAACACAATGGCATTGGATTTCACATATTTAGCCACGTGAAAAGCAAATTTCAAATCATTCATTTGTTGTGCGCTAGGGTGTTTTTTAGTGACCACACGTAGATCATTGTCGTTGAGCGTAATTTGATCAGGTGTTTGAATCAATAACCCACCGCCCACGCGCTTCATATCCCAACCATTAAAAGCGCCACTCAGCGGAACTTGTAGTACCCGAATGTTGGCTTTCTGTTTAAATACTTCAAGCGCTTTTTTATCATAGTCAGGAGCCAACACCACTTCCACAAATTGCTGTTGTAGAGCCAGAGCGGTTTTCTCATCTACCTTACAATTGAAAGCGATAATGCCACCAAAAGCCGAGGTGGGATCTGTGGCATAGGCACGTAAATAAGCTTCTTTAGCATTTTGTCCCTTTGCGACACCACACGGATTTGCATGTTTCACAATCACGCAGGCTTTATCATTAAGGGTTCGCACACAATCCCAAGCGGCATCACTGTCTGCGATATTGTTATAGGATAATTCTTTACCCTGTAATTGCTGATAATCACTGAGCAACCCAAACGGAGCATGAATATCCCGATAAAAGGCAGCACTTTGGTGAGGGTTTTCGCCATAGCGCAAACTCTGCTCACGAGTAAAGGTAAGATGCAAGCGCTCAGGATATCCTTGACTGGCATCTCCTTCCTCTATACAGGAGAGATAGTTGGCAATCATGCCATCGTATTCTGCAGTATGTGAAAACGCTTTAACTGCTAAACGAAAACGCGTAGTTTGAGACAATACACCCTGATTGCTTTTCATTTCTTTTAGAACCAATGAATAATCTTCAGGGTCGGTTATCACTGCTACGTGAGCATGATTTTTAGCAGCTGAACGAACCATCGCAGGTCCGCCTATATCAATATTTTCAATGGCTTCATCAAGAGTACACTCTGGATTAGCAACGGTTTCTTTGAATGGATACAAATTGACAACCACCAAATCAATGGGTTGTATACCATGTAACGCCATAGCCTCACGATGACTACTTAAATCGCGTCTAGCTAAAATCCCACCATGTACTTTAGGATGCAGGGTTTTGACACGACCATCGAGCATTTCCGGAAAGCCAGTAAAATTAGATACCTCAATAACCGGAATACCCGCATCACGCAATAATCTTGCCGTACCACCTGTTGAGAGAATTTCAATTTTTTGTTGACTCAAGGCGCGCGCAAATTCTACCGCACCTTGTTTATTTGAGACGCTGATTAATGCTCGCTCGATCGCCATGATTTTTTCCCAATTATTCTTGCATTAAGCCATATTGTTGAATTTTTTTTCTAAGTGTATTGCGATTAATCCCCAATACCTGTGCTGCTAACGTTTGGTTTCCCTCAGTGTGATTGAGCACCACCTCTAACAAGGGTTTTTCAACGGTATTAATTAATAATTCATGCACCCCAGTGCATTTCTCCCCCTCAAGACGTGCAAAGAACTCTGTCGCTAAACGACGCACGCATTGAGCTAATTCTGATTCTTGTTCACTCATGCAGCAATTTCCTCAGACTCTTCTGTATAACGCAATCTTTCGCTGTGTTCTAAACATTGATCGAAAAAATCAATCACTGCCTGTCGTTGTAATTCTAGTTCTGTTAGTTGATTCATAGTATGTCTAAAATGGGCTGATCCCACCAATCCTTTGGTATACCAACTAATATGTTTGCGAGCGACTCTCACCCCAGTCTCTTCACCATAAAAGTCGTACAAGTCAACCAAGTGATGCAATAACACTGTTTGGATTTCATGAACAGTAGGAGGAGGAAGTAGCGTCCCGGTTTTCAAATAATGGTCTATTTCCCTAAAAATCCAAGGTCTACCTTGTGCCGCACGTCCTATCATCACAGCGTCAGCCTGTGTTTTATCAAGTACGTATTTGGCTTTCTCAGGAGAAGTAATGTCACCATTAGCCACCACAGGAATGGCAATCGATGCCTTCACTGCTGCAATGGTCTCGTATTCGGCATCCCCAGTGTAGCCACAGGCGCGGGTGCGGCCATGTATAGCAAGAGATTGGATACCAGATTGTTCGGCAATTTTAGCAATGGTAATAGCGTTACGATGTGACTTGTCCCATCCTGTACGGATTTTCAATGTAACGGGGACATTCACCGCTTTTACAACTGCCTCTACGATATCTTTCACTAAGGGTTCGTTTTGTAATAAGGCAGAACCTGCCATAACATTACATACCTTTTTCGCAGGGCAACCCATATTAATATCGATAATTTGTGCACCTTGATCCACATTGTAGCGCGCAGCCTCCGCCATCATTTTAGGGTCCGCACCCGCAATTTGAATGGATTTAGGCTCCACTTCCCCCTCATGATTTGCTCGACGACGGGTTTTCTCAGAACCCCACAACAGGGAATTCGATGACACCATTTCAGACACGGCAAGCCCAGCTCCCATGTTCTTACACAGTACACGGAAAGGGCGATCGGTTACCCCAGCCATAGGGGCCACAATGAGATTATTCTTAAGTTGATAAGGACCAATGCGCATAATATCAATTCAATATTTATACTCTAATTGGCTATTATACCTCGAACCCGATAAATTAATGCTCTAGTGAGCAGCATCCCAATTCTGCCCCCAACCCAAGTCAACTTTTAGCGGTACGTTCAATGACACTACTTTTTCCATAGCCTGGGGTAACAATTCATTGATTATGTCTTTTTCTTCAACGGGGACTTCAAGAATCAGCTCATCATGTACCTGCATGATCAATGTACTCTTTAATTTTAAACGTTGTATATCTTCACTCACTCTAATCATGGCGAGTTTTATCAAATCAGCAGCGGTACCCTGCATAGGAGCATTAATTGCAGCTCGTTCTGCCCCTTGTCGACGCATTGGGTTTCCCTGGCGAATATCAGGTAGCCATAAGCGACGGCCTAAAACGGTTTCAACAAAACCATGTTGTTTTGCACTTTCACGTGTTTCACTCATATAACGTTGTACACCTGGATAGCGTTGGAAATATTTATCCATATAAGCTTGGGCTGCAGAACGTTCACAATTAATTTGTTTGGCAAGACCAAAAGCAGACATACCGTAAATCAAACCAAAATTAATGGCTTTTGCTGCGCGTCGTTGTTCGTCAGTAACCTCGTCGGGTGTGGTACCAAAAATTTCAGCAGCCGTTGCACGATGTACATCTAACCCTTGAGAAAAAGCCTCAACCAACCCAGCGTCTTGCGACAAATGCGCCATAATTCTTAATTCAATTTGCGAGTAATCAGCAGATACCAGCAATTTTCTAGGAGGGGCAATAAACGCTTCTCTAATACGTCGCCCTTCAGCGGTACGAATAGGAATATTTTGTAAGTTAGGGTCGCTGCTACTTAATCTCCCCGTCACCGCCACAGCTTGTGCATAATGTGTATGTACACGTCCAGTACGTTGATTCACCATACGTGGTAATTTATCTGTATAAGTGGACTTTAATTTAGCTAAGCTTCGATAAAATAATAATTGCTTGGCAATAGGATAATCTAAGGCCAACTCTTGCAATACGCTCTCATCCGTTGAAGGGTCTCCTTTGGGGGTTTTCTTAATGACTGGTAGACTCAATTGTTGAAAGAGAATCTCTTGTATTTGCTTTGGTGAATTAAGATTAAAAGGTCTACTCGCTAAGTGATGAACCTGATTTTCAATATCAATGAGTTGCTGCCCTAACTGATCACTTTGTTTAAGTAGTAAAGTGGCGTCAATGAGTACTCCCGCTCTTTCCATCTCCCACAAAATAGTTTGAATAGGTAATTCAATATCATGATAGACCTCAAATAACTTAGGGGTAGCACTGAGCTCTGCTACTAATTTCTCGTGAATCCTATAAGTAATATCGGCGTCTTCTGCAGCATAGTAACTGGCCTTATCAATTGCCACCTGTTCAAAGCCAATGGCTTTCGCTCCCTTACCCGTCAAACTTTCATAAGACAGCGTATCCTCACCCAAATGTCGCTTAGCAAGACTTTCTAAATTATGAGGAAGATGTGATTCCAACACATACGACTCTAATAGTGTATCGTGAGCAATCCCCTTAAGAAGGATCCCATGGTTGGCTAACACGTGGGCATCAAATTTCAAATGTTGCCCCACCTTCTTTTTCTCGGGATTTTCCAGCCAAGGCTTAAGTTTTTCTAGGATCTGTTGAAGTGGTAATTGTTCAACTCTATCAGGGCCTTGATGCTGTAGAGGTAAATAGGCAGCTGCAAAGGGCGTAACGGCAAAAGACAATCCCACAAGCTGTGCCTCAAAGGGATCAAGGCTCGTGGTTTCTGTATCAAGAGCCGTTAATTCAGAGGTATTAATTTTGTTTAACCAATCGTCAAAATCCTGCCAAGTGAGTATTGTTTGATATTCCTTAGCCTGTGTAGCAGTCTCTATATGCTTTACTGTCCCCTCACCATTCTCTTGGGTTATTGCAGGCGAGAGTTGTTCCTCACGCATTAATTGACGTAAATCATAGGTTTTGGCAATAGCCAAAAGGGCCTCTTCTTGACGAGGTGATTTTATTAGGCTGTCTAAGGTTTGGCTTAATGGGACATTACAACGGATTGTAAGGAGCTCACGGGCTTGTGGTAACCACGTTAACGCTTCCTTTAATCTCTCCCCAAGAGCTCCTTTAATTTCATTGGCTCGCTCCATCACCGCATTCAGTGTACCGAACTCACTGATCCATTTTTGCGCAGTTTTAGGACCTACTTTATGTACTCCTGGAACATTATCAGCACTATCGCCTATTAAAGTAAGGTAATCAATAAATTGACTTGGATGAACGCCATATTTCTCTTGCGCTCTTTGCTCATCAAGTTTTTCATTGGTCATGGTGTTCATTAAGCTCAAATGGGGCTTAATTAATTGCACCATATCCTTATCCCCTGTAGAAATCAGCACCTCTACCTCTGCTTCTAGGGCCTGTTGAGCTAGCGTACCAATAACATCGTCAGCCTCTACGCCCTCTTCTACTATTAGTGGCCACCCCAAAGCTAAAATCGCTTCATGAAGGGGGGCAATTTGTTGTGCTAAATCGCTTGGCATAGGGGGTCGATGCGACTTGTAATCAGGGTATAATTGATGTCTAAAGGTTGGCCCCTTAGCATCAAATACGCAAGCAAGGTAATCCGGCTTATAATCATGTTCTAGACGTCTTAACATATTAAGTACGCCAACCATTGCCCCTGTAGGAAAGCCGCTATGGCTCCTAAGATCGGGCAAGGCGTGATATGCTCTGTAGAGATAAGATGAACCGTCTACAAGCACTAAAAGCGGTTTGGCGCGTACTGACATGACAACCTCGTTAAACTAAAAAAGGAATTATCTCAAAGTTATGACAACAGAACTGAAATTAAATGGTAAGTTATTTCAGCTAGAAACAGATCCTAACACGCCTCTGTTGTGGGTGATAAGAGATGTGGTTGGTCTAACTGGAACCAAATTTTCTTGTGGGGCAGGACTGTGCGGTGCCTGCACGATTCATATTAACGGTGTAGCAACGCGTTCGTGCATTACTCCCTTATCAGAGGCAGTAGGCAAAGAAGTGACCACAATTGAAGGTCTGTCTGTAGAAGGAGATCATCCCCTTCAATTAGCTTGGCAAGAACTCAATGTGTCACAATGTGGTTATTGCCAGTCTGGGCAAATCATGAATGCAGCCGGACTTCTAAAACAGAATCCACACCCTAGCGTTGAAGAAATTGATCAAGCCATGTCAGGCAACATTTGCCGTTGTGGCACTTACAACCGTATTCGTGCTGCTATTCAACAAGCAGCAAAAAAAGGCTGATTATGACCTATCAACGAAGCTTAAAACGCTTAACCATTACTATAGCTCTATGTGGACTGCCCTATGGCTTCTCTTATGCAGCAGACACTGAATCCTTTAAGGACGCTCCCCCACCACCACAAATAAACAATGAGAGCATAAAAGAGGTACCGCCGCCCCCGCACTACGCGCCCACTAAAGACAACAGTAACGACCGAGCTGAAGAACCTCAAGTAACAATTGTTGAGCGTAACGGAGCGACATTCGAAGAAACCCGATTACATGGGAAACTCTATAAAATTAAAGTTACCCCTAAAGTAGGAAAACCCTACTACTTGATTGACGAAGAAGGAAAAGGTGAGTGGCATCGTTATGATGGCCCGGTTGATCGAACTGTGGTTCCTCAGTGGGTTATTCTGAAATTCTAAAGACTGAGTGATTCATGGCTGTTTTTACTTCCGTAGCCCATGCTGACCTATCTGCATGGCTTAAACATTACAATGTGGGCGAGCTTCTTCATTTTGAAGGAATCGCCTCTGGTATAGAAAATACCAATTATTTTGTTACCACTGATAAGGGACAATTTGTCCTGACTTTATTTGAGAAATTAACGTCGAATGAAGTGGATTATTATTTACATTTCATGGCCTACGTGAGCGATCACCATCTACCCTGCCCTAAACCGCAGATGAATAGAGAAGGAGAACTACAAGGTCTACTTTGTAATAAACCAGCCACGTTAGTCACTCGCCTATCAGGTAAATCCATCATGGCTCCCTCAGTGACAGAGTGCGCTGCAATGGGCGAATTGTTAGCTAAACTTCATTTAGTTGGCCAACATTATCCTGTCATTCATGACAACCCTCGGGGACGAAGCTGGTGGCAAGTAACTGCTCCTCAAGTTATTCCTTTTATTGATACCCTTCAACAAGATACTCTGACGCAAGAATTAACGTATTTATTGTCTCGTTCATGGGATGGTCTTCCTAGAGGGACAGTTCATGCGGACTTATTTCGCGATAATGTGCTATTTGATAATCACCGTATTAGCGGCGTGATCGATTTCTATTTTGCTGGCCAAGAAGCATTATTATTTGATTTATGTGTCGTCGTTAATGATTGGTGTATGAATCAAGACGCTACGCTCAATAATGAACGTTACAGCACTCTGTTACGCTCCTACCATCAGGTAAGAGCCTTAAATCAACAAGAGATTACCGAATTACCCATTATGCTAAGATCAGCTGCCATGCGTTTTTGGTTATCCCGACTGTTTGATAAACACCTACCCAGAAAAGGAGAAATGATTCAACCTCATGACCCTAACTGGTTTTATAAGATGATAGTGCATTACCAAGGAAACCCTGCATCATGTCAGCTGTAACTGAACCACGCTCTGTTTCTCCTGTTCGCGGACTGTATTGGATTAGCGAAGGCTTTACTTTGGTTTTCCAAAGTCCGTTTGGTTGGTTAAGCGTGATGACGATATGGTTCTTATTCACACTCTTATGCTCGATTTTTTGGGGCTTTGGACCTGTATTGTTTTCGTTAACGCTACCCATCTTCTTTGCCGGTCTGATGGTGGGTTGCGAGAAGGTTCATCAAGGGCAATCACTTAAAGTTCGCCATCTCTTTTTAGGTTTCAACCTTAACAATCCACGCTTAGTCGGTTTAGGTGGGGTCAATGTGTTCTGGGAAGTGGTCTTGTCAATTGTGACCCTCATTTGGGGAGGGCAGCACATGACTGCTTTTCAAGGAATGGTTTTTGATAGCAATGCTAATCTTGAAGAACTACAAGTATTAGTCAGTGATTTAACCCCCATGTTTATTACGCTCAGTTTAGTGCAATTGCTTCTTTTAGTATTGGGTTGGTATGCTCCAGCATTACTGATTTTCACGCCCATTTCACTGATACAAGCCATTACTATTTCAGGAAAAGCATGCGCGATTAATATCCTTCCTATTCTTTTTTATTTGGCCGCTATGGGTGCCATACTTGTGGCAATCAGCATCACGCTCTTTACCCTCCCACTACTTGGCGTACTCTTAGGCTTATTTGTGGTTCCTACCATCACAGCTAGCGTTTACATTAGCTACAGCGATGTATTTAAAGAAGAAGGATTACCCACTTCTTCTTTTTAGTGATGCGACATCAATTGATTGGTATCACTAACAATTTGATCAACCGTGCCTGGCATAGTAAAGGCTGCTCGTAACTGTCCTTTGGGGTTTAACAAGTAGACTGAACTGGTATGATCCACTGTATAACCTTCTTTAATCGTACCGTTATTGTCTTTACGCTGATAATAAGCTGAAAGACTTTTAACTAAAGGCTTAAGTGACTCATCATTGCCAACAGCACCAATAAAGGTCTTATCAAAGGACGTCACGTACTGCTTTAAAATTGATACGTTATCTCTTGGCCAATCAACTGACACAAAAACCACTAAAGGTGATTTATCGTTACCCAGTTTTTGACTGACTTTAGCCAAAGTAGCTAGCGTTGTTGGGCACACATCAGGGCAATGCGTATAACCAAACACCAAATAAGTCCAATGTCCCTCAAGACTGGTGTTATCCAACACCCCCTCTTGGGAAGTGGACTGCAATTTAAAATTATCAATTTGCGGGCCATCATCTATGGCTACCACTAACTTACTGACTTTCATCTCGGACGGAGCCGGAATGGTACTCACCCAATAGATTGCACCAACTAATACCAATACAGATAATCCCGCAATAATCGCAACAAACACCTTCATTTAATTAACCCTCACCACTCTAAAACCCACACTATTTGAATGAGCGTGAGGATCGTCAGCACTTCGCTTACTCACCTCTAACTCATCTGCCGAATTATTCCACGCCCCACCCCGCAATACTCTGGATGAGCATGTTTTTGATTGCTCAGGAACCATAGCGTCTTCCCAGGCGCTACCATTAGAGGGGGCCCCTTTCAGTGACTCATGATAGCAATCTTCAAGCCATTCCCACACATTACCGTTCATATCAAACAATCCCCAATCGTTGGGACGTTTAGTCGCAACAGGATGAGTGGAGTTATCACTGTTTTCCTTATACCAAGCAATACTAGAGACATTATTACTACCACAGTAATTGATATTACTTCGTCCCACACAGGCATACTCCCATTGGGTTTCTGAGGGCAGACTATAATGTTTACCTGTTTTAGCGTTAAGACGAAGTATAAAGACTTGCGCCTCCTCCCAACTGACATTTTCCACAGGACAGGCATCACCACAGGACTTGAACGAACTGGGGTTATTTCCCATCACTGCTCGCCATTGGCCTTGCGTAATTAACGTTGCGCTCATTAAAAAAGGTTGAGCGAAAGTAACGCGATGCGGCGCATCACCTCTTGTTTGATAGCTCCCCGCAGGAATTTGCACCATATCAGGGCAGTTTGGACAATCCTTTGTCATTTGTGCTGCGTTACTCACAGTTGATAGTATCAGCAACAAAAAACCACCTAACAGAATAGACAGTGTTTTCATAATACCTCCCATTTTAGCCCCCAATTTATCCTTTATTCTTATAAGTTGCAGTGTAGCCCACTAACCTATTAAGCTCAATCCTCAATTTAGTGGCAAGAAGATAATGTATTAATTGTAATATTCCATTACAGAATAGGCTCATTTAATATTTGCTAAGCAAAAGGGGTTTTGATAGACTAAAACCACTAGTAGAATAAGTAATAACTTTTTAGGGGGTATTATGGAAGTATTAAATACGTGGGTTATGATTGTGCCAGTTATTTTATTTGTAGCTGGTATTGTGGTTTCTTTCTCTCTAGGCGGTGTTGGCATTGACAGAGTAAAAGAAATTCGTCAA
>JAJZPN010000038.1 GCA_021811145.1 Pseudomonadota bacterium | reverse complement strand
AAAGTAATAATTGCTTTTCCTCTGTCATATACTCACTAATACTAGTCTTAATTAAGTTAAATACAGATTGGCCATAGGAAAAAGAATGTTTGGCAAATTGTGCTGCACGATAAGCTAAGAGGTTCCCTACAAACTGGCTCAGTATGTCTTCAAGGTCAGGTCTAAAATTTTTCGCTACAAATCCCAAGTCATTGGCTAACGCAGTATTCCCTTGCATATGAATATAATGAAGTGCGCTATTAGGATTCTTAATAATTTCAGGTAAAGAGGAACTGTCGATAGAAATCATTAAATCAGGAGTTGACTCAATTTTTTCAACAAATTGAGGTAAACCATCATGATTAATGAGTAGATAAAAGTACTGCGGGCCAATAACGAGTTGAATGTGTTTATTGTGATAAGGTTTTAGTTTGTCTAAGACCCAGGTATTACTAGATATAAGACGAGAAAATTGATTATTAGTGAGAGTAATCAATTTTTCTTTAACAGAGGCAGGAAGCAAAGAGTCAATCATTTATATTTTGTACCCGCGATGAAGTGCTACTACCCCAGCTGTTAAATTAAACCATTTGACAGAAAAAAGTCCTGCCTCTTCCATCATGTTTTTTAGCGTTGATTGATCAGGATGCATTCTGATAGATTCAGCCAAGTACTGGTAACTTGCTGCATCTTTAGCAATAAGCTCACCCATTTTTGGTAGTAGCTTAAAAGAATACAGATCATACAATGGTTTTAATGGTGCCCAAATAGCAGAAAACTCTAACACCAGTAATCTACCACCTGGTTTTAAAATGCGTGTCATTTCTTTGAGAGCTTTCTCTTTATGTGTCATATTACGCAAACCAAAAGCCACACTAACACAATCAAAATAATTACTAGGAAAGGGAAGCATCTCAGCATCGCATTGAACTGCGGGAATCGCTACACCATGATCTAAAACGCGATTACGACCACGCTCTAACATCGATCCGTTAATATCAGACATAATGATTTGACCTTGTGGCCCGAGTTTTTTTGCAAACCCCAGGGCTAAATCACCACTACCTGAGGCAATATCTAAAATTCGTTCATTAGGTTGAATGGCCGCGGTATGAATGGTGAAACGCTTCCAAATACGATGAAGTCCCATAGACATCATGTCATTCATAATGTCGTAGGAGGAGGCGACTGAATCAAATACAGCGCCAACACGTTTGGCTTTTTCACTTTCATCAACTTCAGTGAAACCAAAATGAGTTTTATTCATTAATGAACCTCTTGATCGCGACTGGCTCCGGCTGCCTCCAGGCGGTTTAGATAGTCAGCCCAATTTTCTTCATAATAAATACCTAAACGTTTTAGATAATCCCATGAGTAGATCCCTGTATCATGGCCATCAGAAAAATGGATTTTAATTGCGTAGTGCCCTACTGGATCAATTTCATGGATATTCACCATTCTTTTCCCAGTTTGAAGAACTTCCTGACCTGGTCCGTGACCAATCACTTCAGCTGAAGGAGAATAGACTCTTAAATATTCAATTGGAAACAAGTATTGCGTATTATCGTCAAACTTGATTTCTAGTTGTCGGCTCTCTTGATGAAGGATAATATCAGTAGGCCAGGGGGTTTCTGGAGTTAATCCTGCCATGACAAACCATCCTAATTAAAAATTAACATTATCATATACTAACAACATGCTTTAGTAACGAATTATGAGTACAGAACCTACTATTCTACAGCCATTAATTCCTCAACGGATAGAGGCTATTTTAAAGGCTATAGATACTTTATCTAGCTCACAGCAGGTCACTTTAGTCGCAGTGAGTAAAATGCAAACGAGTGACGCTATTAGAGTGGCTTATGGGGCTGGGATCAGACATTGTGGCGAGAACTACTTACAAGAGGCATTGGCCAAGCAAGCTGACTTAAGTGATTTAAAAATCATATGGCATTTTATTGGTCCCATTCAAAGTAACAAAACGCAGCTTATCGCCCATCACTTTGATTGGGTTGAGAGTGTGGATCGGGAAAAAATTGCCAAACGGTTGTCTGAAGCGAGGGTAGAGAGTGGTAAAACTCCCCTATCAGTTTGTATACAGGTTAATATAAGTCATGAAGAGTCTAAATCTGGTGTGCTAGAAGAGGACATACTTGGTTTAGCAAAAGCAATAAGCCAATATCAGGGGCTGGTTCTTAGAGGATTAATGACTATTCCTGACCCAACCCTAGATGAGACAGAGTTAAGAACTCAATTCAGAAAAATGAAAAATTGGTTTAATCAATTACAATACCTTTACCCTACCGTGGATACCCTTTCTATGGGTATGACCCATGATTATTTAGTGGCTATAGCAGAGGGAGCAACCTTGGTTAGAATTGGAACAGGTATTTTTGGTGTTCGGGAGAAAAATAAATGACCATAGCTTTTATTGGTGGTGGCAATATGGCCAGAGCGTTAATTGGTGGCTTAATTAACCACGGCCAAGCTGTTGAAGACATTGTTGTTGTTGAGATAGATCAGGCAGTGGCTACTGCACTTCAACAAGACTTTTCTTTAACAGTTATTCCCTCAGTACAGCATTTATCCTTAGATCAAGTCAGCACACTGGTTTTTGCGGTTAAACCTCAGCAATTGTCTGAGGTTGCCAGAGGGATTAAAGGATTACATAACCATCTACGAGTAGTGAGTATCGCTGCTGGTATTACCACAGACGCTCTATCACACTGGTTAGGTGGACATAGGAATATTGTCCGTGCCATGCCCAATACCCCCGCGCTAATACAGCAGGGAATTTCTGGTCTTTATGCGCTACCACAGGTTAGTGAGGAGGATAGGCTACATGCCCAGTCACTACTTAGTGCTGTGGGTGCTGTCATATGGGTAGACAAAGAGACAGATCTTGATGCTGTGACAGCTGTATCTGGAAGTGGCCCTGCTTATTTCTTTTGGATGATGGAGGAAATGGAGAGAATAGGGGTAGCATTAGGCTTATCAGAGGATACTGCTAAAAAACTCGTATTACAAACTGCCATAGGAAGTACTCAGTTAGCTCATCAATCGCAGGATAATCTTTCCACATTAAGAGAAAAAGTAACCTCAAAAGGAGGAACCACTGAAGCTGCATTACATGTATTGTATTCAGAGCAGGTGGGGGATTTACTAAAAAAAGCTATCTTTGCTGCGCGAGATAAGGCTGAGGAATTAGGCCGTAGCCTAAGTCAACAATAAAAGGATCATTATGCGTTCATTAGAAACCATTATTGAGATTGCGCTTACTTTACTAACTATAATGGCGGTATTGCGCTTTTTAATGATTTATTTTTCCGCGCCTTGGCGCCACCCTATTGGTCAGTGGTGTTATAAACTCACTGAGTTTGCAGTTAACCCACTGAAAAAAATCTTACCTAAATCAACCAAGTTTGAATATGCAACTTTATTATGGGCATACCTACTCGATATTCTTCTGGTTTTATTGAATATGGCGGCTTTCGGTCAAATACATTTTACTCAATTTGTTTATGCACTTCCTTTTGTCATCTTCATGGCAATGATTGCAGTATTAAAACAAATGATCTATATCTTGATGATTAGCGTATTTGTGTATGCGATATTAAGTTGGATTAGTCCCACTAATGAACTCATGCCGTTAGCACGTTCATTGACTTATCCTTTTTTAGGGCCAGTCAGAAAAATTCTCCCGCCCATTGGGCAACTGGATTTGTCTCCTGTGGTACTAATGGTTATCTACCAACTGATTGTCACTATTATAATTGGCGCATTAGAAATGTTGGTTGAACAACTTTTGTAAAATACGCTACATAAGTATCACATCAAAATGCTCTTGGCTTAACCCTTGGCTTGCTTGCAAGCTAATGGGTTTACCGATGAAATCACTGACTTCAGCTAAATTGGCCGACTCTTCATCAAGAAACAAATCGATGACTTTTTGATGAGCAATAACCCGATATTCTTTTGCAGTAAATTGTTTTGCTGTTCGTACTACTTCTCTTAAAATATCATAGCAAAGTGTTTGAGGCGTTTTAAGTTGTGCGCGTCCCTCACAACAGGGGCAGGGTTCACAGAGTATATGTGCTAAACTTTCACGAGTTCGTTTACGTGTAATTTCTACTAATCCAAGACTACTAAAGCCACTGGCTTTTATTTTGGTTCTATCACGAGATAAGGCTTTATTGAATTCTGTTAACACAGCTTGACGGTGCTCTTCAGATTCCATGTCGATAAAATCGGCAATTATAATGCCACCTAAATTGCGCAATCGCAATTGTCTTGCGATAGCTTGCGCAGCCTCCATATTAGTTCTAAAAATTGTATCATCAAAATTTCTGACGCCCACAAACCCACCCGTATTGACATCAATAGTAGTCATGGCCTCTGTTTGATCGATAATTAAATAGCCTCCTGATTCGAGCTCTACACGTCTTGATAGGGCTTTTTCAATTTCTTCTTCCACACCAAATAAATCAAATAATGGTCTGGGTCCAATATAATGTTCAAGAGATGCTAATGCTTGTGGGCAATATTCATGAGCAAATTCTTTTAACTTTAAAAAGTTTTCTCGTGAATCGATTAATAATCGATCTGTATTGTCCATTACAAAATCACGGATTATACGTTGTGCAAGATTTAATTCTTGATATAACAAGTGAGGAGCGGAATGAGTTTCTTGTGCGGTGGTAATGTGTTTCCACAATTGAGTTAAGTAGTCGTAATCACACAACAGTTCTTGATCAGAGGTGTTCTCTGCCACTGTTCGTATGATAAATCCTCCTTTATATCCGTTTGGTAGAATACCAATTAAACGGTCTTTTAATAACTGTCGTTCCTCTTCACTTTCAATACGTTGAGATACACCTATATGATCATCAAATGGTAGGTAGACAAGGTAGCGTCCAGCAATACTAATTTGCGTAGATAAACGTGCCCCTTTTGTACCAATAGGATCTTTAATAACCTGTACAAGAATAGATTGACCATCGGCTAACAGTTTTTCAATTGGGGGAATGGGTTGATTTAAATCTTTAGTGGTAGCGATATCTGCCACATGTAAAAAAGCTGATTTCTCTAACCCTAGATCTATAAATGCAGATTGCATGCCTGGCAGCACTCTGGCAACTCTACCCCAATAGATATTTCCTACTAAGCCTCTTGAGCTAGCGCGCTCAATATGTAGTTCTTGAGCCACCCCTAATTCAATAATAGCAACACGAGTTTCTTGAGGGGTTACATTAACTAGTATTTGGTTATTCATGATTAAATTAAAATAGTGTTAAGTAGCTCACTGGTTTCATAGAGAGGTAAGCCTATAATGCCACTAGGGCTGCCTTCAATATGCGTCACAAATGACGCAGCTAATCCTTGAAGAGCGTATCCTCCCGCTTTATCTTTGTATTCTCCCGATTCAATATACCACTCAATATCCTGTTGTGTCAGTGACTTGAACGATACATAACTTACACTTAATTTTTCTAATAGTTGATCTTTAAAGCAGCAGGCTATGGCAGTTAGAACCATATGTTTTTGTCCAGATAATAATTTAAGAAACTGTTGGGCTTCTGTTTTATCCTGCGGTTTGCCAAGAATAGAGTTATTTATTGTAACAGTGGTATCGGCTGCTAATAGAGGATAGAGGGGTTTATTTAATTGGATTAGACGACCCCAGCTCACCATGGCTTTGGCTCTTGCGACGCGTGTCACGTAGTGTATAGGATCTTCATTATGATGAGGGGTTTCGTCTACGACTTCTAACTGATTATCTGGTAAGAAGAGTTCATACTGTACGCCTATTTGACTCAGTAGTTCTTGTCTTCTTGGGCTATTAGAGGCAAGATAAATCATTGCTATTACTCTCTGTGATAAGGATGACCTTGGAGGATTGTATATGAGCGGTAGAGTTGTTCGCAAAGTATTGCCCGAACCATGCCATGCGGTAGAGTGAAAGGAGAGAGTGTTATCGTCAAGTTAGCTAATTGTTTGATCGATCGATGTAACCCATCAGCGCTACCAATAATAAAATCAATAGATCGACCTAACTCTTCTTCATCCTTGATTAATGAGGCTAATTGTAAAGTGCTAATTGAACGTCCTCGCTCATCTAGCACAACTGTAAGATGGTCTTTTTTGAGGGATTGCATGATTCTTTTCGCTTCATTTTCCAGAATTTGCTCAGTAGTACGACCTGAGGTTCTTACTTCTGGTTTTAATTCTAAGAGTTCAACAGAAAATTCTTTAGGTAGTCTATTTAGGTATTCTTCTTGAACGAGCGTCACCCAATTGGGCATTTTATTACCAAGCGCAAGAATACGGATTTTCAACTGACTGTCTTCTTTTTACTCAATGAGGCGGGAGATTGAATAGTTCCTCCCCATAATTCAGATAGATTGTAGTACTCACGAATACTAGGTTGCATGATATGGACAATAACACTACCACAATCGACTAAAATCCATTCACCACCACTCTCACCTTCTGAGCCATATACAGGGATATGTTGCAGGGCACATTCTTTTTCAACATTACGTGCTAGTGCTTTTGTTTGACGGGTAGAATCTCCACTAGCGATAATCATAATGTCACATAGCGTTGTGAGTTCTGCAACATGTAATACCTCAATATTTTTAGCCTTAATATCATCTAAGGCTTTTACTATACATTGGCTAATTTGATCTGGATTCATAGTCGCTCATTGGTAGAGATGATGTTGATGTATATACTGATATACAGCGTTAGGTACAACAGACTGAATGTCTTTGTGTTGCTGTACACATTGTCTAACTGCTGTAGCAGAAATAGCACTTTCTTCTATATTGATTATACTTAGTTTTCCTGCAGGTTCAGCAACACTTTGAGGGTCTTTGTCATAATGCTTTATCAGTAGTGAGCGCAGTGGTGCAGACAACTTGTCTTCAGTCACTGAGTAATTGGGCCGGCAGGCAACAGCCAAGTGAGTATAGTGCAGTAATTGTTGCCAATCATGCCACGTCGTTAAATTTAAAAAACTGTCTGCGCCAATAACAAACCAAAGCGGCACAGAGTTGCCTTGTTCAGCACGAATTTCTTTTAAAGTATCTATAGTGTATGTGAATCCCTGACGATGAATTTCTCGTTCATCCACTTTAAATGAGGGATAGTTTGATAGAGCCAGTTTTACCATCGCCAATCGATGCTGTGCACTGGCTTGAGGAGTACGTTGCCAGGGAGATCCTGCAGGTAAAAACCATAAATTTTCTAGAGCCAATTTATCAACTAATTGTTGAGCCACGCTTAAATGGCCATTGTGAATAGGATCAAATGTGCCTCCAAAATAACCTTGTGCTTTCAAATCGTTAACCTACTCTAATTTCTCCGTGGCCAAAGACCACATATTTTTGATTAGTTAAGCCTTCTAAGCCTACAGGTCCTCGCGCATGTAATTTATCAGTAGAAATACCGATTTCTGCACCTAGCCCATATTCAAAACCGTCTGCAAAACGTGTTGAGGCGTTAACCATGACTGAACTTGAGTCCACCTCTCTCAAAAATTGATTGGCATTATTCCAGTCGTTGGTAATGATCGCGTCAGTATGTTGTGAGCTGTAACATGCTATGTGATCAATTGCTTCATTAATATCAGCAACTATTTTGATAGATAGAATCGGAGCCAAGTATTCTGTAGCCCAATCTTCTTCTGTGGCTGCAATTATGTCAGGGATGAGCTTACGGGTTAGTTGATCCCCACGACATTCCACTCCTTTTTGTCGATAGATGGCTAATAAGGAGGGTAATACTTGGGCTGCAATATCCTGATGAATTAGAAGCGTTTCCATGGTATTACAAGTACCATAGCGTTGGGTTTTTGCATTGTCTGCAATGGCTATGGCCATATTCACATCAGCGCTTTTATCAATAAAAACGTGACAAATACCATCCAGATGTTTAATCACAGGAATGGTCGCTTCGTGAGAGATTCTTTCAATGAGTCCTTTGCCACCACGAGGAACAATGACATCGATAAATTTATTCAGTTTAATAAGTTCTCCCACAGCAGCCCGATCTGTGGTCTGCAAAACTTGAATTGCCTCTATGGGGAGTTCTGCTAACTTAAGTCCAGCATGAAGTGCCTTAGCAATTTCTTGATTCGAGTAAAACGCTTCAGAGCCACCTCTTAGAATACAGGCATTGCCTGATTTTAAACATAACCCTGCAGCATCAGCTGTTACATTAGGTCGTGCTTCATAAATGATGGCAATGACACCAAGCGGTACGCGCATCTTACCCACTTCAATGCCTGATGGTCGTCTGGCCACATCAGTAATTTCACCAACAGGGTCAGGTAGGGATGCGATTTGCTCTAAACCTAGCGCCATATTTTCAATACTTTTATGGGTCAGCGTTAACCGATCAATAAAGGATTGTTCTAACCCCTGTTGCAGAGCCTTATCAAGATCCTGTTGATTGGCTTTTAAAATCTCATCAATATGGTGTCTAATTTCTTGTGCGGCAAAACGTAACGCGGCATTTTTTGCTGCTGTGGGGGCTTTCGCAACATAACGCGAGGCTTTTCTGGCGTTTTGTCCGAGTAGAGTAATAGTGGATTTTAAATCATTTGCATTCATAGTTTAATGTTATCAGATTGCATGGGTTTACGTTTAGATTAAGTTTTTTTGAAACCTCTTACAAATAATAGACCCCAGTTAGCAATGGCATGCCAAGGATCGCCATGTTTAATTCCTTTTATTATTCGATCAATATGATGTAACTCATGAATAAGTCTCATACCAAGTTCTGTAGAACAATATTCGATTAAGGATGGAAAGAATT
>JAJZPN010000037.1 GCA_021811145.1 Pseudomonadota bacterium | reverse complement strand
TTGCCTCTGAGATGTTGGATCAAGTATTAGAGGCGATAGAGAAGTCGGCTAATACAGGGAAGATTGGGGACGGCAAGATATTTGTCTTTGAATTAGAACAAGTTATACGTATTCGTACCGGTGAAACGGGCATTGAAGCACTTTAATTACTCTTTTCATAATAGTGCGTATCAGTGTGCTATGCACTATTATTGAACATATACTTTATTTCAAATCCAATCAAAAAAACACTTCCAGTAACAATTAATTACTCTTTTTATGTGTTAAAAGAGGCTTCTTTTAACTGTTTCAATTAGAAATTGAAGTATTAATTTCTTTTGCTGAAAAAATTTTAACTAATTGTATTATATAGATTAAATATCAATTTTAGTGTCTTCGTTATTGTTTTTTAATCAAATAAAACCACTTCGGTTATTAATTTGGCACGCTCTGTGCTTTTATCCAAATAGAGTAATTGAGTGATTCACTTTAAGCGGCATTTATTTGGGAGAAAGAATGCAATGAAAAAATCTTCACTGTTAGCATTAAGTAGTCTTTTATTAGTAAGTTCGCCCTTTGTTTATGCGGATACCTCTGCTCCAGCAACCACTGATTCAAGTAAACCTACTTTAGAGACTATTTTGTCCAATAGCGGTATTACTGACAAAGAATATATTGATGCCAGTTATATTGGACATAACCAAACACCTAACACCAATATTCAAGTGATTGATCCTAACAAGAGCTCATTTGGTTTGCATCAATTAGGGGTGGTTATCGCAAAACAACCGAAAGAGGGTTTTGGTGGACTAGTTAACGTTATTGCAGGTTCTGATGCCGGAGCGATTTGTTCTTATGGAATTTGTACTAATAATACGGCTCAACCCTTTAGTGGTGGTAGCTTAGCGCTTCCTCAAGCATTTCTGCAATACGCAAAAAGCAGTTGGACAACAATACTCGGTAAGTTTCCTTCTTTAGCTGGTGCAGAGTCTTTTGATAGTACGCTCAACACCAACATGACGCGTTCTATCCTTTATAACCATCAACCTTTTACCCATACAGGGTTACGGGTATCAGATGCAGTGACAGGTTCTACTACGCTAACGTTTGGTATTAACAACGGTTGGGATCAAGCCGCCGCGCAAACCAGTTCAAAAACTATTGAACTGGCACTTAATGAAACTTTTACTGCAGATACGTCATTGGTAGCCAGTATTTATTCAGGTGATGAAGCGATGCCGCAATATGGTGCCACATATAACCCTGGAAATGTGGTACCCCTGATTTACACTGCAAATACGATCGGGGGCAGTGCCTTACTTCCCACTAATGGTGGACGTAGCGGTTTAAGAAACATTTACGATGTGGTATTTACCAGTAACTTAACTGCACAAACCACATTTATCGTTGATGCAGACTATGTTACTCAACAAAATGCTGCACTCTCCACTACAACGGTCGGTACAGAAACCTATTGGGGTGTCGCAGCTTATCTTAACCATCAGTTTAATGACCAATATCGTGTTTCCTTACGTGCAGAACAATTGCGTGATGAGCAAGGGGTAGCTATTGCCTATAGCGGTGGTGGTACACCACTTGGTCCTAACACTGTTCGTGAAGTAACACTAACACTGGGTTACGCGCCAGTTAAAAACGTAGAAATAAGAACCGAATTACGTGGTGACCGTGCGGATAACCCGATTTTTGGGACCAGTAACGGTTCTCTTACTCAAAATATGCTGACTTATGGCGTACAGGGTATTTATAAATTTTAAAGTTATTGATTAGGAGGTTCATATGAAACTGGTTACGGCGATTATTAAGCCATTCAAGCTTGATGAGGTAAGAGAGGCGTTGAGTGCGATAGGGGTGCAAGGGATAACGGTGACAGAAGTGAAAGGGTTTGGCAGGCAGAAGGGTCACACGGAGTTATACCGAGGAGCGGAATATGTGGTGGATTTTTTACCCAAGGTGAAATTAGAAGCTGCGATTGCCTCTGAGATGTTGGATCAAGTATTAGAGGCGATAGAGAAGTCGGCTAATACAGGGAAGATTGGGGACGGCAAGATATTTGTCTTTGAATTAGAACAAGTTATACGTATTCGTACCGGTGAAACTGGTTCAGACGCCTTATAAGGGGAAAGAAAATGAAAATGTTATCAAAGAGCATAACAGCAGCACTGTTTGTGTTGGCGTTACTAGTTGGCTCATATCAAGCACTTGCTGATGAAGCGGCGACTCCATCAGCTGCAGCGCCTGCTACAAGTGTCACTACTCCTGCCAGCACAGCAGCACCTGCTCCTGCAGCAGCACCTGCTGCCGCTCCAGCACCAACGGCCCCGTTTTTAACGGACTTCAGTAAAATCAATTCAGGCGATACGGCCTGGATGCTTACCTCAACAGCCTTGGTATTGTTTATGACAATTCCTGGTTTGGCCTTGTTTTATGGCGGTATGGTGCGTAAGAAAAACGTCTTAGCAACCTTAATGCAAAGTTTTGCTATTACCTGTTTAGTGACTATTTTATGGGTTGTAATGGGGTATAGCCTGTCTTTCACGCCAGGATCAAGTTGGTTGGGAGGATTGGACCGCTTCTTATTGCATGGCATGCTCTATCAACATGATGCAGCAAAAGTGGCTGTCTCTCACATTGCAACCAATGTCCCAGAATCTGTATACATGATGTTTCAAATGACCTTTGCCATTATCACTCCAGCGCTGATTGCTGGTGCGTTTGCTGAAAGAATGAAGTTCTCAGCCATGATGTTATTTGTCGCCATTTGGTCATTAGTTGTGTACGCACCTATCGCACACTGGGTATGGGAGCCTAGTGGCTGGCTTGCTGGTAAGGGTGTGTTGGATTTTGCCGGTGGGACAGTCGTTCATATTAATGCTGGTATTGCAGGTCTTGCCGCAGCGTTGATGATGGGTAAGCGTGTTGGTTATGGTAAAGAACCTATGGCCCCACATAACTTGGTACTAACTTTAGTTGGTGCATCGATGTTGTGGGTGGGTTGGTTTGGTTTTAACGCAGGCTCAGCCGTAGCCGCAGATGGACGTGCAGGGATGGCAATGGTTGTCACTCAAGTAGCTACAGCTGCCGCAGCACTGGCTTGGATGTTCGCTGAGTGGATTGCTAAAGGTAAACCCAGCGTATTGGGTATCGCTTCAGGGGCTGTAGCAGGTCTTGTTGCCATCACGCCAGCATCAGGCTTTGTTGATACAACAGGTGCATTAATTATTGGTATTGCAGCAGGTGGCATTTGTTTCTGGTCAGCTACCACCCTTAAACATAAATTAGGTTATGACGATTCTTTAGATGCCTTTGGTGTGCATGGTATAGGAGGAATTGTTGGCGCTCTTCTAACAGGAGTATTTAATGTTAAGGAGCTAAGTGGTGTGGATGGTAGTTTCATGACACAGGCTCTTGGCGTAGGAGTTACCTTGGTCTATGGGTTTGTTATGTCAACCATTATTCTTAAGGTCATCGATCTAGTGGTAGGCTTAAGAGTGAGCGAAGAAGAAGAAAGAGAAGGGCTTGATCTGGTTCTTCATGGTGAACGTGTGGAATAGTAATCCCTCCAGCACTTTAAGGCGCCTTAGGGCGCCTTTTTTTATGCCTGTTTGAGTTTGGGAAAGAAGGCTTAAACGGTGTAAAATAGCGTGCTATGCAAAATAAAACCAGTCAATTACACCAGTTATTAAAGCAAAGAATAGTTTTGCTTGATGGGGCCATGGGTACCATGATTCAGGGCTACAAGCTCACTGAAGAGGACTATCGTGGTGAACGTTTTCGTGACTTTCCTCATGACTTGAAAGGAAATAACGATCTATTGGTCTTAACCCAACCTCATATTATCAAAGCTATTCACCAAGCCTATCTTGAGGCGGGTGCCGATATTATTGAAACCAATACCTTTAATGCTAATCGTGTTTCTATGGCCGATTACTATATGGAAGATTTGGTATTTGAAATTAATAAAAGTGCCGCTTTGTTAGCAAGAGAGGTAGTTGATCAAGCGCTACTTAAGAACCCTAATGAACCTAGATTTGTGGCAGGGGTACTGGGTCCCACTACTAAAACGGCATCTATATCCCCTGATGTTAATGACCCAGGTTATAGAAATGTCGATTTTGATGCATTAGTGGATACTTATCTAGAAGCAATAGATGGCCTGGTTGCCGGTGGTGTCGATATCTTATTGGTTGAAACCATTTTTGACACATTAAATGCAAAAGCTGCGGTATTTGCTATAGAAACGTATTTCGAGACACATGCGATTCGCATGCCTGTGATGATCTCAGGCACCATTACTGACCAAAGTGGTAGAACGCTAACTGGTCAAACCACGGAAGCTTTTTGGAATTCCTTAAAACATGCTAAGCCCATTTCAATTGGGCTAAATTGTGCTTTAGGTGCCGAACTCATGCGTCCCTACGTGGAAGAAATGTCACGTATTGCGGATACGTATGTGAGTGCTCACCCTAATGCAGGGCTCCCTAATCCCTTATCAGAATCTGGTTATGATGAAAGTCCGCAGGTTACCTCTCGGTTATTAAAAGAGTTTGCTGAAGCAGGATTCATTAATATTGTTGGTGGTTGCTGTGGTACCACACCTGCTCATATTAAAGCCATTGCAGATGCTGTAAGAGATATTCCTCCGCGTCAAATCCCCTCAATTCCTGCTGAATTGCGTTTGTCAGGGCTAGAGCCTCTGAATATTGGTGATCAGTCACTATTCGTTAATGTGGGTGAAAGAACCAATGTTACAGGTTCAAAAGCCTTTGCTAGGATGATTTTAGCTGGTGAATTTAATGAAGCATTAGCTGTTGCTAGAAACCAGGTTGAAAACGGGGCACAAATTATTGATATCAACATGGATGAAGCCATGTTGGATTCAAAAGAAGCAATGAAACGCTTTTTAAATTTAGTTGCAGCCGAACCTGATATTTCAAGAGTGCCAATCATGGTTGATTCATCTGATTGGCAGGTAATTGAAACGGGGCTCAAATGTATACAAGGTAAACCAATTGTAAACTCAATTAGTCTTAAGGAAGGAGAAGAGGCTTTTCTTGAGAAAGCAAAACTTGTATTGCGTTATGGTGCAGCGGTGATTGTAATGGCCTTTGATGAACAAGGTCAGGCTGATACATTAGCAAGAAAAGTAGAGATTTGTACTCGCTCATATCATTTACTCAGAGAAAAACTGGATTTCCCGCCTGAAGATATTATTTTTGATCCAAATGTATTTGCTATTGCTACAGGTATCGAAGAGCACAATAATTATGCAGTGGATTTTATTGAAGCCACGCGTATTATTCGCAACACCCTCCCTCATGCAAAAATAAGTGGTGGAGTATCAAATGTCAGTTTCTCTTTTAGAGGAAATGAGCCTGTAAGAGAAGCTATTCATACTGCATTTTTATACCACGCTGTGCGTGCTGGTATGACAATGGGTATCGTTAATGCAGGTCAGTTAGGTGTTTATGCTGAAATACCTCAAGAATTATTAGAGCATGTAGAAGACATCATTTTAAATCGCAGAACAGATGCGGCAGAGAGAATGGTGGCTTTCGCAAGTCAAGTGAAGGGCGGCTCAAAAACGCAAACAGAAGATTTGAGTTGGCGCCAAAAAACAGTACAAGAGAGACTAACCCACGCCCTCATTAAGGGTATCTCTAATTGGATTGTTGAAGATACAGAAGAAGCTCGCTTACAGTATGCTCAACCCATTGAGGTAATTGAAGGTCCTCTAATGGATGGCATGAACGTGGTGGGGGACCTCTTTGGTGAAGGGAAAATGTTCTTACCTCAAGTGGTTAAGTCTGCTCGAGTTATGAAACAAGCGGTTGCTCATTTAATTCCTTTTATTGAGGCGGCAAAAGCCAAATCTGGAGACACGCGATCAAAAGGAAAAATTCTTATTGCTACCGTGAAAGGAGATGTTCACGATATTGGTAAAAATATCGTGGCAGTGGTTTTGCAATGTAATAACTTTGAAGTGGTCAATATGGGTGTGATGGTCCCTGCTGATAAAATTTTGCAAAAAGCCAAAGAAGAAAAGGTTGATATTATTGGTCTGTCTGGATTGATCACTCCGTCACTAGAAGAAATGGCCCATGTTGCAAGAGAAATGCAGCGAGAGGGATTCACTATTCCATTGCTAATTGGTGGAGCTACTACGTCACGGGTCCATACTGCAGTAAAAATTGAGCCCAATTATCCCAGTGGTGTCACCGTATATGTCCCTGACGCGTCACGGGCGGTGGGGATTTGTAGTCAGTTACTTAGTGATGAGTTAAAAACAGATTTTGTTATAAAACTAAAAGAAGATACTAAGCGTATACGTCAACAACACGAATCTAAAAAAGGTCAGGGGCCATTGATTACTTTTGTTGAGGCAGAAAAGAATCGCTGGATTATTGATTGGAAAAACTATCTTCCCCCACAACCAAAGCAATTAGGTATTACAGTATTTGAGCAAGTCTCTTTAAAAGAGTTAGTCCCTTACATTGATTGGGCACCCTTTTTTCAGACGTGGGAGTTGTCAGGTAAATTTCCAGATATTTTGAGTGATCCGATAGTCGGTGAGTCAGCTCAATCGGTTTTTCATGATGGTAAAAAAATGTTGGATGAAATCATTACTCATCAATGGATAAGCGCCAAAGCAGTAGTTGGGATTTTCCCTGCAGCCTCAATTCATGATGGTGAAGATGTTGCTGTATATGATCCTAATAGTCGCGACCAATTAACAACTTTTCATTTTCTAAGACAGCAAAATCAAAAAGCTTCAGATCGATTTAACCACAGTTTAGCGGACTTTATTGCCCCACAAACCTCAGGTATTAATGATTATATTGGTTGCTTTGCCGTCACCGCAGGACTGGGTATTGATGGCAAATTAGCTGAGTTTGAAGAAAAGCATGATGACTATAATTCAATCATGTTGAAGGCATTGGCTGATCGACTGGCAGAAGCCTGTGCGGAATGGCTTCATGAGCGTGTTAGAAAAGAGTTATGGGGTTATGCGGACAATGAGAAGCTTACGAATTCAGAGCTTATTGCCGAGACTTATCAGGGAATACGCCCTGCTCCAGGCTATCCTGCTTGTCCTGATCATACAGAAAAAGAACAACTATTTGAGTTAATTCAGGTAGAAAAAAATGCGCACATGGAGCTTACTGAAAGCTACGCCATGTTACCGACAGCCGCTGTAAGTGGTTTTTATTTCTCACATCCAGATAGTCGTTATTTTGCTGTCGGAAAAGTAGATCGTGATCAAATAGTAAGCTACGCAGAGCGTAAACAGATGACAGTAGAAGAAGTGGAGCGTTGGTTAGCACCAAACTTAGGCTACGACCCTTATAATCTAGCTAAATAATATATGCATATTCATATTTTAGGTATTTGTGGCACATTCATGGGCGGTATTGCTGTGCTTGCTAAAGAAGCAGGCCATCATGTGACAGGCTGTGATACTAATGTTTATCCGCCAATGAGTACTCAGCTTACTGAACAAGGTATTCATCTTATTGAGGGGTTTGCGGCAGATCAAATTAACCTTCATCCTGACTTGTTTGTAATTGGTAATGTAGTGAGTCGTGGCAATCCTCTCATGGAAGCGATTCTTGATAATGATTTGAATTATGTATCGGGGCCACAATGGTTGTCTGAACATATATTAAAACATTGTCGGACACTTGCCGTTGCAGGGACACACGGTAAAACAACTACTTCGTCTTTAGCAGCCTGGGTATTAGAGCAGGCAGGATATGAACCTGGTTTTTTGATCGGAGGAGTGGCCCATAATCTTAAAGTTTCAGCGCGACTTCCTAAACATTTTCTGAGCGCACAAGAAAAACCATGGTTTGTTATTGAAGCCGATGAATATGACACAGCATTTTTTGATAAAAGATCAAAATTCATTCACTATTATCCAGAAATCGCCATATTAAATAATCTTGAGTTTGATCATGCTGATATTTTTAAAGATCTCGATGCAATAAAAACTCAATTTCATCATCTAGTTAGAACAGTCCCAAGTAAAGGCTCGCTTGTTTATAACGATAGCGATGACAACATCAATGATGTTATTCAGCAAGGTACGTGGTCACACTTGGTTCCCTTTGAAAAAAACGGTCCCTTTCAGTTGTCAGTTAACGATAGTCAGTTGTCCTTAACGCATCAATCTACACAAACCACTACCACTGTTCCTTGGCAATTATTAGGAAAACATAACGAAATGAATGCCAAGGCTGTCACTACTGCCTTATCGGTGATTGGTCTTAGTCTTGAGAGTATCAGTGCCGGACTGAGTAGCTTTGAGGGTATAGCAAGGCGTATGGAGGTACGAGGAAGCGTAAAGGGCATAACAGTATACGATGACTTTGCTCATCACCCTACAGCAATAGCAACAACTATTGCAGGCTTAAGGCAGAAAGTGAGTCATCAACGCATCGTGGCTGTAATAGAACCACGTTCAAATACCATGAAGCAAGGGGTATGGGCTGACACTTTAGCAAGTAGCTTAAATGGCGCAGATTTGGTTTTTGCTTACGGTGCAAACCTAGGCTGGGATATTGAAAACGCTCTTCTACCGTTACGTGATAAGCTTAAAATTGACTATGAAATAGATCAATTGGTAAATCATATTTGTGCTCAAGTTCGTTCAGGTGATCATGTGCTTGTGATGAGTAATGGTGGGTTTGCCGGTATTCACCAACGGTTATTAACTGCCTTAGCATCATGAATATTTTTTATGAGGATGAGG
The DNA here is from genome assembly GCA_021811145.1 of Pseudomonadota bacterium. Lineage (GTDB taxonomy): Bacteria > Pseudomonadota > Gammaproteobacteria > Burkholderiales > Ferrovaceae > PN-J185. Next base: position 422 of record JAJZPN010000037.1, on the reverse strand, counting down.
GAGAGCTTAGAGTAGCGAAGATTCTGACCCAGTCAGAACAAAGTATCATGGTAGAAACACCCTTTGGCAAAAGGGTGAAAATCAAACGTCAAGTGGTTATATTTGAATTTGAGTATTCCCCTTTAGAGCAATTTCTACTACAAGCAAAAACCGCCCAAAAAGAAATAGACATTAATTTGTTGTGGGAAGTGTCTCCTCTCACAGACACGTTAGATGTTAAAAATCTCGCGCTTGAATATCTAGGTCATACACCCAGTTCCATCGAATTGGCATCGTTTTATTTGGCAATTTTTGATGCGCCAATTTATTTTTATAAACGTGGTAAAGGATTATTTAGAAGAGCTCCTGAAGAAAATGTAAAGGCAGCTTTACTGGGTATTGAAAAGAAAAGAATCCAAGAAGCAGAGAAAAAGTCAGCATAT
>JAJZPN010000036.1 GCA_021811145.1 Pseudomonadota bacterium | reverse complement strand
GGCGGGCCTGCTGCACAACATAAAGAGTGGTTAGAAACATTGGTTCATTTACGTCGTTTGCCAGAGTGGGCAAAACGAATTAAGGTATTAGAAAAAGTAATTAAAAAAGAGGAGTAGGGAATATCATGGCCATTATGGATATCAAAGAAGTGATGAAATATCTTCCTCACCGATACCCTTTTTTGCTTATCGATAAAGTGGTTGAGTTACATGTTGGCGAGTCCATCACGGCAGTTAAAAACGTTACCATGAATGAAGAGTTTTTTCAGGGGCACTTCCCAGAGCATCCTGTTATGCCTGGAGTGTTAATCATTGAAGCCATGGCTCAGGCTGCTGCACTACTAAGTTATAAAACGGAAGGTAAACAACCTAACGGTAATTTAGTAACTTATTTTATCGGTATTGATAAAGCTCGCTTTAGAGCGCCTGTTTTTCCTGGTGATCAGTTGATACTTAAAGCTAAATTAATACGTCGCTCATCGCGTTTATGGAAATATGAAACTCAAGCTTTAGTGGACGATAAAGTTGTGTCAGAAGCTGAGTTATTGTGTACTGAAAAAGATATTAACGAATAATGATGATCCATCCCTCTGCAATTATTCATCCCAAAGCCCAATTAGATGAAGGTGTGAAAGTTGGTGCGTATTCTATTATTGATGAGCAGGTGATTATTGGTAAGGATACGGTGATTGGTGATCACGTTAAAATTTCGGGAAAAACCACTATTGGTCAACGTAATAAAATTTATTCTTTTGCAGCGTTAGGTGGCGATCCTCAGGATAAAAAATACCGTGGTGAAAATACGGCCTTAGAAATCGGCCATGACAATGTTATTAGAGAGTTTTGTACTTTTAATATTGGTACAGTCGATGACGGTGGTGTTACGCGCTTAGGTAACCACAATTGGATTATGGCTTACGTTCATTTGGCCCATGATTGCCAGGTGGGAAACCATACTACTTTTGCCAACAATGCAAGTTTAGCAGGACACGTTCATGTGGGTGATTGGGCTATTCTTGCAGGATTTTCAGGTGTTCATCAATTTTGCCGTGTGGGAGCACATAGTTTTATTGGTATTTCTGCAGTGGTAACACAAGATGTCCCCCCTTTTGTAACGGTAGCAGGCAATCCGACTACACCCCATGGCATTAATAGTGAAGGTTTAAAAAGACGAGGGTTTGATACCGAAGACATTATGGCCATTAAACGAGCTTACAGAAAGCTCTATCGTTCTTCTTTATCCTTAGAAGAGGCTAAAAACGAAATTCAAGCTATTGTAGAAAACCATCCTAAGGTTGCCCCTTTTCTTGATTTTCTATTGCAACCAAGCCCTCGTGGCATTATGCGCTGATGCTTAAAGTTGGCGTTGTTGCGGGGGAGGCGTCAGGTGATCAACTCGGTGCTTCTTTAATACGCACTTTAAAAAAAGTCTATCCTGATATTCACTTTGAAGGAATTGCTGGCCCGCTAATGATGGCTGAAGGGGCTGACACGTTGTTTCCAATGGAAAAACTGTCTGTGCGCGGTTACTGGGAAGTATTCAAATCTATCCGGGAACTCTTAGCTATTCGAAAAAAATTAATAGCTCATTTTATCGCCCATCCCCCTGACTTATTTATTGGTATTGATGCCCCTGACTTTAATTTGGGCGTTGAGGAAAAGTTACATGAGCACGGTATAAAAACCATACAAATGGTGGCTCCCACAGTTTGGGCGTGGCGTGAAGGACGATTGCCACTCATTCAAAGAGCGGTAGACCGCTTATTGGTTATTTTTCCTTTTGAAAAGCAATATTTTGCTACCCATCAAGTCACTTCTACTTATATTGGCCACCCCTTGGTGAATCAACTGCCTTATCCTGTTAACCATCAAGAAGTTAGAGAATCTTTAGGAATTAATGATAGAGATCAGGTAGTCGCGCTTTTACCTGGTAGTCGGTCCTCAGAAGTAGAATACCATGCTCGTTTGTTTATGGATGTAGCAAGAAAAGTCAGTAAACATCACACAAAGGTTACTTTCCTAATTCCTTTTATTAATATCAAGTTAAAAGAGCTGTTTTGTCAGTTGGTTGGGGATTCACTTAACGATGTGCATATTATGATGTTTGAAGAAAATGCTCATCGGGTATTAAGTGCAGCAGATGTGGCCTTAGTGGCATCAGGAACAGCCACACTTGAAGCTGCCTTGTTTGATTGCCCACAAGTGGTGACTTATAAACTATCAGCTTTTACAGCTTGGATGGTTCGCCGAAAAAAGAAAAAAGGATTTGTTGCGCTACCTAATTTAATTTTAAATCAACCCATTATTGATGAATGGCTTCAAGAAAAAGCAACGGTTGATAATATTACTGGTAGTTTAAATGAACTTCTGAGTAACCAAACTAAACGTGACAACATGTTGTCAGCCTACCAAAGTATGCGTCATGAACTGTCTATTGATACTGAACAGGCTATTATTGAAGGCGTAAGACTGGTACTTGAGAATCATGGTGCTTAGAAAAAAGATTGGACTAAACGACTCCCTTGATGATCTCATAGGACTTACAGTGGGTTTGGATGAAGCAGGGCGAGGTCCTATAGCCGGTCCCGTTGTAGCAGCGGCCGTTATACTCAATCCAGAGCGTCCCATTGAGGGATTGGATGACTCAAAAAAATTATCAGAAAAAAAAAGAGAACAGCTCTCTTGGTTAATTAAAGAGAAGGCGCTAACCTGGGCTGTGGCTTATGCCAGCGTTGAAGAAATTGATGAGTTAAATATTTTACAAGCCTCTTTACTGGCTATGAGACGCGCACTCAACCTGTTATCAGTGAAACCTGATTATGTGTTGATTGATGGCAATCAATTTATTGAATGCGACTATCCCATGTACGCAATTGTTTCTGGCGATGCGAGGATTGAATCAATTTCTGCTGCCTCTATTTTAGCTAAAACTGAACGTGATAAAACTATGCTGCTATTACATGAGCAACACCCTTATTATGGGTTTAATCAACATAAAGGCTATCCCACGAAAATGCATCTGGATGCGCTGGCTCAATATGGCGTCAGTCCTTATCATAGAAGAAGTTTTAGACCAGTGAAAGAATTACTATGAAAATCATTACTTCTCAAGATAATCCATTGGTTAGACATATTATTCAATTAACCCAAGACAATCATTATCGTCAAAATCAACAGCAGGCAGTTATTGAAGGGATACATTTGGTTGCCTCTTTAATGAACCAAAGAGATGATAGCGTTGTATCGATTATTTATTCTCAAGAAAAACAAGACAACCAAGAAATCAAAGAAATCGCTCAGCGCTACGCTGATCGACTCATTGAAGTACCTCATCAGTTGTATAAAAAAATCAGTACGCTACAAGCTCCTGATGGCATTTTAGCTATTATTCAAATTGAGAATATACAGTTACCCTCGATCAGTCCAGATCGTTTTTGTTTGGTATTAGATACTATTCAAGACCCGGGTAATGTGGGGACTTTATTTCGTTCGGCTGTGGCCAGTGGATTTAATACGATAGTGTTATCTACAGGATGTGCTCATGCGTGGTCCCCAAAGGTAATACGTGCAGGGATGGGGGCACACTTTAAATTGGCTATTTATGAAGGGGTTGAGTTAGAGCAATTACTGGCAATGGAAACTGGGCGGGTATGGGTAGCAGCCCTATCAACCACAAGTAAAATTTACCATACTGTTAATCTCTCTCAACCATTTACCCTCATCGTAGGTAATGAGGGGGCAGGGGTTAATCAACAGTTATTAAACCGATACTACCAGCATTTATCTATTCCCATGCAGGAGAATACTGAGTCTCTCAACGCTGCAGTGGCAGGATCAATTATTATGTTTGAAAGTCAACGCCAGCGGTTTAAACTCACCAAATTTTAATAGCAAAAATAGCACCGATTTGAATTGCATTACCATTTGCGCTTTGGTTGTTGAGTAAGCCGTTGAAATGAAAATAACCAATTTCTGGAACAAAACTGGTGCTGTCAGTTAGTTTGATTTTGCCGCCTCCTGCAACACCAATAGCATTAAAGTGATTTGCTCCTGTACTCCCTACAGCAGTTGGAATTGCTGTATAGACTTCACGTAATTCACTAAACCAAGTGTATTGTGGGCTAATGGCATGACTCAGTATTAAATCAACTCCTGGGCTGTAGGCACTTTTTGAAGTTCCAGAAAGATCGAGATAGGAATAAGCCATGCCTCCCACTAGTGCCACTTGATAAGCATCATTGATATTGGTTAATCTTTTTTTAAGGTCCACTTCACTGCCAAGGGTGGGGCCTACGCTGGTGAAGGGCAGAGCTACCTGGACTAAACGATAACCTATGTCTGTGTCCTCAGTTAACCCATAGCGAACACCTGCATGAGGAATAGCACCGGTAAAGCTATTGGATTCTGGATTACCAACTTTTGCAAATTGAGCACCAGTTCCTGCGATGACGCCAAGACTGCCGGGTGACAGTGTTTTGGCGTCAGAAAAACCCAATAACCAAAAGGCGTAGGTGGGTTGATAGCAGGCAATAAAAAAGAGAGCAAAAAGTACTTTAATAGAAACTCGTTTCATCGTTATTCAAAATGTAAAATTTAAATACATAAGAGTTGCTGTAGAAAAGATAGTTCTATTAATTAACCGTTAATATAAATGTCTTGATAAACCCGTTTGATGCAAAATGGTCGTGGATAACTCTTCAATAGACATATTAGTTGAATCCAGAAAGGGAATCCCTTGCCCTCTCATGAGTGCTTCAGCTGCTTGAATCTCATAACGACAATTAGCTAATGAGGCATACTCGCTATCAGGTCGTCTTTCTGAGCGAATTTGATGAAGGCGTTCGGGTTTAATTGATAGCCCCCACAGTTTTTTTCGATAATTACTTAATGTGTCAGGTAGTCTCTGACGGCTAAGATCCTCAGGAATAATGGGATAGTTTGCGGCTTTAATACCAAATTGCATGGCAAGATAGAGGCTAGTTGGCGTTTTACCTGAACGAGACACCCCAACCAGAATAATTTCAGCCTCAGCAAGTCCTCGAGAACTCACGCCATCATCATGGGACATGGTGAAATTAATAGCCTCAATACGTTGTGTATAGGTTTTCGTATCGCCCCCGCCGTGTGAGCGGCCAATGGCGTGAGAGGAGGCAAGGCCTAGAGCATTTTCCAATGGCGAGATAAAAATCTCAAAAAAATCAAAGACAAGGGCATTGGATAATCTAATTGTTTGACGAAGATCATCATCAATTAATGTACTAAAAACAATGGCTTGGAATCCGTCCTCAAGACTTGCTTGGTTAATAATGGTGACAGCCTCTTGGGCTTTTTCAGCTGAGGCGATAAAGGGGAGGGTACGTCTTTTGAAGGAAACGGACTCAAATTGAGTGATTAGACTTTGTCCAAGCATCTCGGCTGTGATCCCGGTGCGGTCGGATACGTAAAAAATACTTCTTTTGGGCATTTTAAAAACTCTCGATTAGGCTAACCTATTAGTTCACGAATATTTTATAATAAGAGTTTTTGTGGTTGTCAGGGGAAAATTATGGCTGGGGAGTATATCCGTTGGTTTGAAGAATTGCGTATGACTGATGTTGACTCCGTGGGAGGTAAAAACGCCTCTTTAGGTGAGATGATTAGTCAATTGAGTCATGCTGGGGTTCGTGTTCCCGGTGGATTTGCAACCACCGCACTGGCATTTCGTGATTTTCTAAAAGAGGGCGGTTTAGAAGAGCGCATTCAAGCCTCTCTTAATACCCTCAACGTTGAGGATGTGAACGCCTTAGCTCAGGCTGGCAAACAAATTCGTCAATGGGTACTCGATGCTCCGCTACCAAAAAAGCTCTTAGAAGATATTGCTAGCGCTTATCAAAAACTGGCTGTAGGCAGTGAGGACAGTCCTTCAGTCGCAGTACGTTCTTCAGCTACCGCAGAAGACCTACCCGACGCCTCTTTTGCCGGACAGCAGGAAACATTTTTAAATATTTCCGGACTAGACAATGTTATTGAAGCGGTAAAACATGTATTTGCCTCTCTTTACAATGACCGCGCTATTTCTTACCGAGTTCACCAAGGTTTTTCTCATGCAGAGGTTGCCTTATCTGCAGGTATTCAGAGAATGGCACGCAGTGATAAAGGAGCGAGTGGTGTGTTATTCACCATGGATACAGAATCAGGCTTTGATCAAGTGGTATTGATTACAGCCAGTTGGGGATTAGGTGAGAGTGTTGTTCAAGGGGCGGTGAATCCTGATGAATACTACGTTAGTAAACTTGCTTTGACGCAACAAAAGCCAGCAGTATTAATGCGTAACCTAGGTTCTAAAGCCACTAAAATGATTTACAGCAGTGAAAAGGCTGCTGGGAAAACGGTTACTACTGTAGAGACCCCTGAAGCGGATCGGAATAGCTTCTGTTTAAACAATGCAGAGATCGAAGAATTGGCTCGTTATGCCATGATTATCGAGAAACATTATCAACGCCCTATGGATGTAGAGTGGGCTAAAGATGGTGTAGATGGCAAATTGTATATTTTACAAGCGCGCCCCGAGACCGTCGCCTCACGTAAGAGTGCCGATACACTTGAGCGTTATCAACTGAAACAAAAAGCTGAGGTACTGGTTACAGGACGCGCTATTGGCCAAAAAATTGGTGCCGGTAAAGTGAAGATCATATTTGATGTCAGTGAAATGGATAAAGTCCAACCTGGCGATGTATTAGTGACTGATATGACTGACCCCAATTGGGAACCCATCATGAAACGTGCTTCAGCGATTGTGACCAATCGTGGTGGTAGAACCTGTCACGCGGCAATTATTGCTCGTGAATTAGGTATTCCTGCAGTGGTGGGCTGCGAAAACGCAACCGACGTTTTAAAAACTGTGAGCGAAGTCACTGTATCTTGTGCTGAAGGGGAAACAGGGCATATTTACAAAGGTATTCTCGATTTTGAAGTGAACTCAGTTACTTTGGACAGCATGCCTGAAATCCCAGTCAAAATCACCATGAATGTGGGTAATCCTCAATTGGCTTTCGCTTTTCAAAGACTCCCTAATGAAGGAGTGGGGTTGGCACGTTTGGAATTCATTATCAGCGCCATGATTGGTGTTCATCCTCGTGCTTGTCTTGATTACCCTAATCTTCCTGGCGATTTAAAACGTGAAGTGGAAGAGAAATCAAGAGGGTATACCAGCCCAGCCCACTTTTATCGTGAGAAGCTAACAGAAGGCATAGCTACACTTGCAGCTGCCTTCTGGCCTAAAAAAGTGATTGTTCGTTTGTCTGACTTTAAATCAAATGAATACACTAATTTGATTGGTGGTAAGCAATATGAACCTCATGAAGAAAACCCTATGTTGGGTTTTAGAGGTGCTGCGCGTTATATTTCAAACTCGTTTAAAGAATGCTTTGAATTAGAGTGTCAAGCCCTCAAGCATGTTCGTGATGTCATGGGATTTACTAACGTCGAGATTATGGTTCCCTTTGTAAGAAGCTTGGCTGAGGCGGATCGTACTTTGGCGCTGTTAGGTGAGTTAGGATTGAAACGAGGTGAGAATGGTTTACGTATTGTTATGATGTGTGAAATTCCTGCCAATGCAATCCTAGCTGATCAATTCTTAGAACGATTTGATGGTTTTTCAATTGGCTCAAACGATTTGACACAAATGACTCTAGCGGTAGACAGAGATTCAGGTTTAGTCGCCCATGCATTTGATGAGCGTGACCCTGCTGTAAAAGCCATGCTTCATTTAGCCATTAGCGCATGTCGTCGCGCTAACAAATATGTGGGTATTTGCGGTCAAGGACCATCAGATCACCCTGATTTAGCTAAATGGTTAATGGCTGAGGGAATCGAATCGATGTCTCTTAATCCTGATTCAGTGATTTCAACTTGGCTCTTTTTGGCTAAACAAGCTTAAGGAGTCTATGGCTAATTGACATAGCGCTTTTACCCCTACGGGTAAGGCGCCCTCGTCAACGCTAAAATGAGGTGAGTGATTGGGGGCTGCTTGACCATGGCTTAACTCTTCTGGCGTAATGCCAAGAAAGAAGAATAGACCTGGGATATGTTGTTGGTATTTTGAAAAGTCTTCGGCTCCTGTTAATTTAGGAGCGATAAATACGTGGTCTTTGCCTGCCGCTTTTTCTAGACTGTGTACCATTTCATCTGTCAGTTGTGGGTCATTAACAGTCACTGAATAACCCCGTTCTATTTGAACTTCCGCTTGTGCACCAGCGCTCATGGCAATATGTTTTGCTGTTTCGGTAACGCGTTGAGCAATGTCTGTACGCATGTTTTCATCAAATGTTCGAATAGTACCCAGTAGCTTTACTTGATCTGGAATAATGTTGTCACGTATACCTCCTTGTATACAGGCGATAGTAACAATGGCTGGTTCATGAGTAACATCAATCTGACGACTGGTGATGGTTTGTAATCCTAAAATCACTTGTGAGGCAACCACAATCGGATCAATCCCAAGCCAAGGCATGGCGCCATGTGTTTGGCTCCCTTTAATGGTGATCTTTAATGTATCGGAGCTTGCCATGGCGGCTCCTGAACGGTAACCAATGTGTCCTGACTGCATGCCAGCGATAACATGTAAGCCAAAAATGGCTTGCGGTGCAGGATCATTGAGTACTCCCTCAGCAATCATTAATTCAGATCCTCCTTCCTCTCCCTCAGGAGGGCCCTCTTCCGCGGGCTGAAATATAAATTTAATGGTGCCATGCCAATGCTCTTTTAATGTACTAAGAATCTTGGCCACAATAAGAAGTATGGCAGTGTGACAATCATGACCACAGGCATGCATCACATCAACTTGCCGTCCCTCATACTCGCTCTTGACCTGCGAGGCGAAACTTAAAGTTGAATGACTTTCGCTAACAGGTAGGGCATCCATATCTGCACGTAGTGCAATAGTAGGACCTGGTTGGCTACCCTGCAGCACGCCAACAACTCCGGTGTGAGCTACTTCACGAGTGACAGACAACCCCAATTGTTCTAGATAGTTAGCCACAATTCTTGCTGTACGATACTCTCGGTTAGAGAGTTCAGGATGTTGATGAAAATCACGTCGAAGAGTAACCAATTCATCAGTAAATTGTTGGCAATATTGTTCAATCAATAATTGCAAGGAGGTGGGTTGTGTCATGGTAGGATAATTAGTTAATTATTGTTTAATTATTATAAGCGTAAAGCCCATGAAAACTAAATGTGCATTAATTGGAACTGGATTGATGGGCCTCCCCATGGCCAAGAGATTACTCAATCATGGTTATGAATTGGTTGTTTGGAACCGAACACGTGATAAGTGCCAGCCATTAATTGATTTGGGAGCCACCTTA
>JAJZPN010000035.1 GCA_021811145.1 Pseudomonadota bacterium | reverse complement strand
TTTGCGTAGTCAAAATGCAAATCGTCAATTTCAAGTAGTGTAGGCAATGTTTTTTATCCGTAATAATGGTTTGCTTGCTAACAATAAAACAATCATACCTAGGTTAACCAAGGTTTTCTACCTAACTCCTTTATTTATAATGTAAAAATAAGAAAATATTTTAATATTTTTTTACTTGGCATTTAATATAAATCAATCGTAGAATTGAAGATAACTAATATAATTACAAATAAAACTATTATAAATTGAGTTTCATAATCAATAATGACATCTTCACTACAAATAAAACCTATTCACCAGGATCTGGCAAAAGAGCTAGCCGTTTCTTCACAACAACTAGTTATCTTGCAATTATTGTCTCTTGCTTATTTGCAAATTAGTAAATCTCAGCTATACCAATGTATACAACAGTTTTATGCTATTCAAGATAATTCCTATGAATATTTACAAGAAACTTTTCAAATAGATTTAGATGGGCTAATTAGCCTCGGATATGTACAAGTACAGTCTAGCAAGCTGTATTGTGAGATGGTTTGTGCTGAAAAAGTTCTTCGTTTTTTAAAAAAATACCCCGATAAAGAGCCATATTTCACAGTTATTAAGTCAATTTTTAAAATTGCTGACTATAAATATGGTTATTTTGTACGTCAATTTAGCGAAGGAGTGAGAGATTTAAGGCTGGCGTTATATGCCGAGAAATATGATGATTTCTCTAAGCTTGCACAAACTATTCAAAGTTACTTTACCAGTGAATGGCGTAATAGAAACCCTTATTTGAATATATTTGATAATCCTTTTGACCCAGATCTTTTTGATTCGTTACCTAACGAAATCTCTTTAACTATTGCCGCTACTATTTTAGCTATACGTGTAAGTCGTCTTGAAAACTGTATTGCTCCGTTATCCTGGCTTAGAGATCGTGCAAAAAATGCTAAAGATGAACAAAAGTCATGGTTTGCGGCAGTGCTATGTGAACCTATGGTTTTACGAGGTCACATTGATGAGGCGGTTGTCTTGTCAAAATCAAAAAAAGTACCTCAGGCACCTACCCCTATAGAAGGGCTCTCGTTAGTTCTTAAAGGAGAGTTTGTTAGTGCTCAAAATATATTTGACGCTTATCTAAAAGAAGCCAAAAAAAATATAGACTTAAGAAAGTTAGGAATGGCAGGCTTAGCAGGTGCATCGTACGTTGTGTCTTTAATCACTTCATCAGACCCTAAAAAAATTGAAAAGGCAACTGGCCATATTGCCGCAGTAATGAAATCGGGCTCTTCTCTCTTATCGGTTTACGCTGCTCTAGGTCGTGCTGCAAGAGCGAGCTTAACGATGGCGGCAAAAAATACGGATGAGCGTATTGAAATTGCCGAGCGAGACTCCTTGGGCTTGTTATTTCATTCAATGGGTTTATGGTGGATCGACGGGACCACAGAGCTATTGGATACAGAGAGGCTAAGAGATTTAGCAATAAAAGCTGAAAAAAATGGTTATCGTTGGGTAGCGGCTGAAGCCAATGAGTTACTTGGTTACATGGATTCGGATATCCACAGTGATAAAGGACATAAGTTACATTATGAACTTGGTACGAAATCCTTATTAAATGCTATTCGTCGTCAACCGATGTGGGAGAGGGCACTTAGTGCTCTTGAGAAATTGGGGTCTGAAATTGGTGGAGCGACTGCGAATACTAAAGCTAGTCGTTTCATTTGGCATTTAACTTGTCAGGATAATGGTACTCGTTGCCTTATCGAAGCTCGTGAACAAAAACGTATAGGAAGTGGCGCTTGGGGTAGTAGCCGAGCTGTATCTATTAATCGCTTGTTAACTGCCCAGCAAGAATTAGATGGTTTGTCTGACCAAGATCGCGCTGTGATAGCAATGATAAGGGTTACAGAAACTACTGCCAAAGGGGCAGATAAGAAACTAGATTTTCTACCGGCTTTGTCCTTATTAGTGGGACATCCTCTACTGTTTTGGAGTAATAAAAACAACGAGCAGATAAATTTAACTAAAGGTTTACCTGAGATAGACATACGTTTTGATCGTAATCAAATCAATATTTCTGTCACGCCTAACTTTGAGGAAGGTGAGCGCTACAAGCTAGTTCGTGAAGCAAAAAACCGTTTGCGCATAATTGAATTGCAGCCTGATCATGAAAAGCTATTAAAAATTATAGATAAAAGCGGTTTACTTATTCCCCATAATACCGAGGAAAGAGTAAAGAGTATTGTTGAGCTTCTTAGTAAGCGTTTTACAGTCCGTTCCCAAATTGGTGGCGGTAACGTCTCTCTCATTCCTGATCATTTTCAACTTTATGTATTGTTATCGCCCTCAGCAAGTGGTCTTGGGTTTGAAATGGTGGTTATGCCAGATGGTGAAAAAGGAATAATGTATACCCCTGGAATGGGTTTGGAATTTGTTGACAGCATACAAAGTAGTGAGGGTGAAAAGAAACAAATTCACCGTAATCTACATAAAGAGTTGACTGAAGCTGAATATGTATTTTCTAAATGCAGAACATGGTTAAAAGACATTGAAGATTCACTCTTTACAGGGGTAACTCATAACCCCTCTGCAGCCTGTGAGTTGTTAGTAGTATTGAAAGAATTAGAAGACAGTGTACAAATACGCTGGCCTGAAGGTGAAACTATTAAGATTCGAGGCGAGGCAGATTCAAATCAACTCTCACTGAGTGTGACATCACAGGGCGATTGGCTTGGTGTCAACGGAAAATTGGTTATTGACCAAGATAATGTCATTGAACTTAAGGAGTTATTACAAGCAACCTCATTACAAGAAAATAGATTTATTCCATTAAAAGATGGTCAATACGTTGCTTTGAGTGAACAGCTATTAAAACGAGTAAAGGATTTAGATGGTCTTTCAGAAAAAGATACTCATGAAATCCGTATTCATGCTTTAGCAGCCAATGAGTTATCAAATGTAGTGAATCAGATAGAAGACGCACAAACTGATACCGGTTGGCGTACATTATTAGAGCAACGTGAGAATTTAACTGCATGGCACCCTGTGGTACCAGATACATTACAAGCTGAGTTACGAGACTATCAATTAGTTGGTTTCGAATGGATGGCTCGCCACGCAAAAGCAGGTTCTGGAGCGTGTTTAGCTGATGACATGGGCCTTGGAAAGACTCTGCAGACGCTAACACTATTACTTTATCGTGCAGGAGAAGGTCCCGCTCTTGTCATAGCACCAACTTCAGTATGCGGTAATTGGTTAAGTGAAGCACAACGCTTTGCACCTACACTGAACATTCGTTGGCTTGGTACGGGGTCAAAAGACAAATTTTACCTAGATGCAGGTCCAGGTGATTTAATTATTATGAGTTATACGCTGTTCCAACAGGAAGGTGAAAGCCTAGCTCAGAAGAAATGGTCAACAGTTGTTCTTGATGAGGCGCAAGCAATTAAAAATTCTGGCACCAAACGGTCACAAGCAGCCATGAAGCTTAATGCCCATTTCAGGTTAATTACTACAGGTACCCCGATTGAGAATCATTTGGGAGAATTATGGAATTTATTTAGATTTATTAATCCAGGCTTATTAGGCTCATTAGATTCCTTTACTGATCGTTTTGCTAACCCCATTGAAAAGAATAATGACAGTGAGGCGAGAGAACGGTTAAGACGTTTAATTCAACCTTTTATTTTAAGAAGAACAAAATCACAGGTATTATCTGAATTACCTCCTCGCACTGAGGTAACACTTAAATTGGATTTATCCAATGATGAACGTTCTATGTATGAGGCCGTGCGTCAGGAAGCCCTGGAAAGTGTTACAGCACAAGGCGAAGACCAACCAAACCGTATTAAAGTCTTAGCAGGTATTATGAAATTACGACGTGCCTGCTGTCATGGAGCATTGATCCTACCTCAGTTATCTTGGCAGTCGGTAAAAATTAACGCCTTAATTGAAATTATTGATGAACTAAAAGAAAGTGGTCATCGAGCTCTTATTTTTAGTCAATTTGTTGACTTTTTAGGGCTCATCAAAAAAGCCATGGAAGAGCGCGGGGTGAGTTATTTATATTTGGATGGTAGTACTTCTGTTCAAGATAGAGTAAAACGCGTTAAAGCATTCCAGGAGGGGGAGGGTGATGTGTTCCTTATCAGTTTGAGGGCGGGAGGAGTGGGGCTCAATCTGACTGCAGCTGATTATGTGATTCACATGGATCCTTGGTGGAACCCTGCTGTTGAAGATCAGGCTTCTGATCGTGCTCATAGAATGGGGCAGACGCGTCCAGTTACTGTTTATCGTTTAGTAACAAAAGATACTATTGAAGAAAAAATTGTGGCACTTCATGAACGTAAACGAAACCTTGCGGATAGTCTTTTAGAGGGAGTGGGTGAGGTAAGCACAATTTCAACTGAAGAATTAATTGGTTTACTTGAATCTCCCAATTAATAGTTGAAAATAATCCCCTTAATTAGTCATAGATCAATTAAGGGGATTATTCATTTAGTTCATTAACGGTTTGTAGCGTATACGTTTAGGTTTAGCACCTTCATCACCCAAACGTTTCTTTTTGTCTTCTTCGTATTCCTGATAGTTCCCAGCAAAAAAGACCACTTGAGAATCCCCTTCAAAAGAGAGAATGTGTGTGGCAATGCGATCTAAAAACCAGCGATCGTGGGATATCACAATAACAGATCCGGCAAATTCAAGAAGAGCATCTTCAAGAGCACGTAATGTCTCTACATCAAGATCGTTTGATGGTTCATCAAGTAACAACACATTCCCACCTTGAATGAGAGTTTTAGCCATATGTAACCGGCCTCGTTCTCCGCCCGAGAGATTACCCACTACTTTTTGTTGATCAGCACCTTTAAAATTGAAACGGCCGATATAAGCACGTGAGGGAGTCTCATAACGCCCCACCGTTAGTATATCTGCGCCACCTGAGATTTCTTCCCAGACAGTTTTCTTGTTGTCGAGAATATCCCGTGATTGATCAACATAAGCTAGTTTAACGGTTGAGCCTATAGTAATGTCACCGTTATCAGGTTTTTCTAATCCGGTAATCATTTTAAATAAAGTGGATTTACCTGCACCATTAGGGCCAATTACACCAACAATGGCCCCAGCGGGAATGGTAAAGCTGACATTTTCCATCAGTAATTTTTTATCGAAAGCCTTAGTAACATTACTAAATTCAATTACTTGATCACCAAGTCGTTCGCCAACTGGGATAAAAATTTCTTGGGTCTCATTGCGTTTTTGATATTCTTGAGAACTTAATTCATCAAATCGAGCAATCCTCGCTTTTGATTTTGCTTGACGACCTTTAGGATTTTGTCTGACCCATTCTAATTCTTTTTGAATTGCTTTTTGTCTGGCAGATTCTTGAGCTTCTTCTTGTTTAAGACGATCCTCCTTTTGTTCAAGCCAGCTACTATAATTTCCTTTCCAAGGAATACCTTGACCACGATCAAGCTCTAAAATCCATTCTGCAGCATTATCTAAAAAATAACGATCATGGGTAACAGCAACCACAGTACCCGGAAAACGATGTAAAAATTGCTCTAACCAATCAACGCTTTCTGCATCTAAGTGGTTAGTTGGTTCATCTAAAAGTAACATATCGGGTTTTGATATAAGTAGGCGACACAGGGCAACACGTCTTTTCTCCCCGCCAGATAAATGACCTATCTTGGCATCCCAAGGAGGAAGTCGGAGTGCATCAGCAGCAACCTCCATTTGTAATTCTGCACTGTGCCCATCTGAGGCGCTTAAGATAGCTTCAAGTCTTGCTTGTTCCGCCGCCAATTTATCAAAATCAGCATCGGGTTCTGCATAGGCTGCGTAGACTTTTTCTAATTCAGCTTTGGCAGAGATAATTTCTCCCAATCCTTCTTCAACCGCCTGCCTAACTGTTAACTCAGGATCAATCTGAGGTTCTTGAGATAAGTAGCCAATTGAAATATTAGGCATAGGTATTGCCTCGCCTTCAATTTCTTTATCCAGTCCTGCCATAATCTTAAGTAGGGTAGATTTACCTGAACCATTAAGACCCAGTACACCAATTTTGGCACCTGGAAAAAAACTTAAAGAAATATCTTTTAAAATTTGTCTTTTGGGTGGGACAATTTTACCTACCCGATTCATTGTAAAAACGTACTGAGCCATGGCTATCCTTGAAAACTAAATAAAAAGTTTGTAAAACACTGTTAATTTGGAACCAGTTTTACTGGAAAATATCAAAACTTATGAAATAATACTCGAATAACACATATTCGTTGGAGGTTATATGAATTTATTTACGCGTTCTCTTATTCTTGTTGCTCCCATGGTCTTGGTATTAGCTGGCTGTGCAGGGCCTGGTGTAGGAGGGGGTGACTATACAACTTCTCAGGTGAGAGGTGAGCAGTCAGTACGTTTAGGTACAGTTGAAAGTGTTCGTTCAGTTCGTATTCAATCTGATCAACCTGGCATCGTTGGTGCATTAGGCGGTGGGGTGGCCGGTGCCGCTTTGGGCAACACAGTGGGCGGTGGAAATGGGAATGCAGCAGCCACAGTTCTTGGTGCATTAGCAGGTGCAGTTGCAGGGAATGCTGTTGAAGGGTCGGTTGAGACGAAGCCTGGAGTTGAAATTACTGTTAGATTAGATAGTGGCTATGTGATTGCTGTAACACAAGGGGCAGATGAACAGTTTAAAGTAGGTGAAAGGGTGCAAGTATTAGGCGGTGGTGGAGCGACCCGTGTTACGAGACTTGCAGGTAACTCTGGTCTCAACGCACCGATGACTCCTATGCCTGCCCCATCTTCTGGAAATATGGCACCACCACCTCCAGCACCGGCTAGTAATCAAGCACCATCTGGTACTCAATACCAATACTATTGTCCAGATAGCAACCAGTATTATCCAACCGTTCAATCCTGTAAATCGCCATGGATGAAAGTTGTTAAATAAATAATAATAAATCAAATACTTATAGCGTATATTTAATCTAAAATATACGCTATTTGTACATTAGTAAAAAGTTAGAATTGAATTATTAATTGGCAGTGTTGCCTGCATCCCAGTGATTACACCACTAGTATTAATAATAAAGCATACTTCAAGTGTTCCATTATAAAGCCCATCATTGACACCTTGCTGGGTTAATGTGGTGTTATTTGAAAAACACATTAATGCAGTTTGCGCTGTGTTTGCATTTAACTGTAAGGTTTTCGTAACGCTACCATCATTTATTTGCATTTGTGTGTCATGGTATAAGTTACCATTTAAATACAATACAGAATAGTTTTCGTTAGCGGTTGATGGCACTGAATTTTGACTGGTATACAAGGCAAAACTTCCAGGATAATTACCACTT
Source organism: Pseudomonadota bacterium (assembly GCA_021811145.1). Taxonomy (GTDB): domain Bacteria; phylum Pseudomonadota; class Gammaproteobacteria; order Burkholderiales; family Ferrovaceae; genus PN-J185. The sequence continues at coordinate 2,930 of JAJZPN010000035.1, read as the reverse complement.
GTGCCAACAAGTTGATATGTGGTTGGATTGTAGAAATGAGTAACAGTATTTGTGTACAGATTTCCGTACAAAGCTATTGCTGACCCATTTTCAGTTAAAGTAGTTGTCACAGTAGAACTAATCACATTTTGACCATTAAATACTGTTTGTCCAGATTGTGGAGAAACAGTATACGTATAAGAATAGTTATTCCCAGCGTTATCAGTAGCATTAATATTAAATGACAAGCTCTGTGTGGCAAGTGAATTTAAAGCAGGTTGGAGTTGAAAAGTAGATGAAGAAGCCACTGGGGTTGGTTGGGTATTATTAGGAACGTTGGGTAACTGACAATATATTGGATTACCGAAGGCGTCATATCCGCAAAAAGAAATGTTATTTGATCCGCCGCCACATCCTGTTGCTATTACAGCAATTGTCAAAACTTGTGCAATATTGGTTTTCTTCATTTTTTTATTTTGCTTTAACGTTTTTTTATTGACCCTAAATTAATCTAATATATTCATGAATACAAGTAAGTGTTTGTAAATGTCTTTAACTTTACATAATATAAATTATACGCATGTATGTATGGGTGAAAATAGTAGTAAATAGCCATACTTTTGCCCTTATATTGTTGTTCAGGATATACTTACTTATTAGTTTTATACCTAATTACATCGAGTGGATTTTTATGATCTTAGTAACTGGTGGCGCTGGATTTATTGGTTCGAATTTTATTCATACTTGGCTTACAGAGCTGAATGAACCTGTAGTTAATTTGGATAAACTCACTTATGCGGGTAATCCAGATAATCTTTTAACGGTTAACCAACATCCGAATTATCACTTTGTTCACGGTGACATGGGTGATCGGCAGTTATTGGCTCAGCTTTTTACTAAATTTAAACCACGTGCAATTATTAACTTTGCCGCTGAGTCACATGTTGATCGTTCTATTCATGGTCCTGCAGATTTTATTCAAACTAATGTAGTGGCTACTTTTAATCTGCTTGAAGAAACCCGTAATTATTTTACTCAGCTCCCTGATAGCGAAAAGAAGGCTTTTCGTTTCTTACATGTTTCAACAGATGAGGTTTTTGGTACATTAGGTCCCAATGATCCTGCTTTTTCTGAAACCACACCCTATGCCCCTAATAGCCCTTATTCTGCCAGTAAAGCCGCATCAGATCACTTAGTACGTGCATGGCACCATACTTATGGATTACCAATATTAACTACTAATTGTTCAAATAATTACGGACCTTATCAGTTTCCTGAAAAACTAATTCCCTTGATGATTGCGCATGCATTGCAAGGTAAACCTTTACCTATATATGGTGATGGAAAGAATATTAGGGACTGGTTATATGTTGAAGATCACTGCCGTGCCATTATGACGGTATTAGAAAAAGGACGTATTGGTGAAACATACAACGTCGGTGGATTAAACGAAAAAACCAATCTTGAAATTGTAGAAATCATTTGTCATCAACTTGATCAATTAAAACCCACTTCAACCCCCTACTCTTCGTTGATTACTTTCGTTAAAGATCGACCTGGACACGATCGTCGCTATGCCATTAATGCTAATAAAATTATGCATGAACTACAGTGGCGCCCAAGAGAATCGTTTGAAACGGGTATTGAAAAAACCATTAATTGGTATTTAGAACACGAAGATTGGGTTAAAAATATTCTCAGTGGCCAATATCGTCAATGGCTTGAACAAAACTATCAAGATAGAGTGAGTGGGATATGAGAAAAGGAATTATTTTAGCAGGGGGATCTGGTACACGCCTCTACCCCGTTACTCGTGCTATTTCGAAGCAATTACTACCGGTTTATGATAAACCAATGATTTACTACCCTTTGTCTACTCTAATGATAGCGGGGATAACTGATATATTAATCATTAGTACACCGCAAGATACACCACGATTTAATGAGCTACTAGGTGATGGTAGTCAGTGGGGTATTCAATTAACTTATGCTGTACAACCTTCTCCTGACGGCCTGGCTCAGGCGTTTATTATCGGTAAATCTTTTTTAAATAATCATCCTTCAGCTCTAGTATTAGGTGACAATATTTTTTATGGTCATGATTTTTCTAAATTATTAGAAAATGCCAACCATCGAGAAAGTGGTGCTTCAGTTTTCGCTTATGCAGTTTCAGACCCTGAGCGCTATGGTGTGGCAGAATTTGATCGTTTCGGAAAAGTGATTGGCATTGAAGAAAAACCTCAACAGCCAAAATCTTCTTATGCAGTAACAGGTCTTTATTTCTATGATAATCAAGTTTGTGATCTTGCGGCAGATTTACAGCCCTCACCACGTGGTGAATTAGAGATTACAGATTTGAATAAATTGTATTTAGAGCAACAAGCTCTCCACGTTGAGTTAATGGGTCGGGGTTTTGCTTGGCTTGATACAGGTACCCATGAGTCATTACTTGAGGCGTCACAATATATTCAAACTATTGAAAAAAGACAGGGTTTAAAAATCGCCTGTCCTGAGGAAATTGCCTATCGTAGAGGATTAATTAGTGCAGACCAGTTAGAAAAAATGGCTAACTCTATGAGCAAGAACGGCTATGGTCAGTATCTTTATCGAGTACTTAAAGAAACGTTATACAGTTAAGTTAAAATCAATTGGTACCCTACCCCTCTTATTGCTTTGATTGTTATCTGTTTCGAGTATTGGCGTAATTTTTGTCGTAAATGGCTAATTAGCATATCTACTCCACGATCTTGAGGTTGCCATTGTTTTTTTAATATATTCTCACTAATAAATTCTCTTCTTAATTTACTAAGATGACTGGTCAAAAAATAATAGAGAACTTGATTTTCATTGTTTGTTAAGTGGATATGCTCTTGTTTAAAAAACAGCTCAAAATTTCTTTGGTTATAGTTAAATTCTCCAAAAAAAATTTGGTCATATTGTAGAAGAAATTC
>JAJZPN010000012.1 GCA_021811145.1 Pseudomonadota bacterium | reverse complement strand
CCCTAATGATTATATTTATTGTGATCCAGGGCATTCTTTTAGCTAAACATATCAACCCAAACGATGATCAATAATGACGATTTAATCCATCAAATGGAAACACGGTTAGCCCTGTTACAGCCTACTTCACTGACAATTCGTGATGATACAAGACATCATGAAGGTCACCATGAAAGTAAAGGGGCTGGGCATTTTAAGTTAACCATTGACTGCGCCCAGTTCAAAGGTAAAGATACCCTATCCTGTCACAGACTGATTTATAATGCACTTGGGGATTTGTTTCCCAATAGAATTCACGCGTTAAGGATAAATATCCTTAACCGATAAGTTTTAATTTTACTAAACCAAGGACTAATTACTCATGAAACTGAAACACACCCTTATTTCCTTGTCATTGGTTGGTGGGCTATTGGCATTAACTATTGTCTATGCTGACCAATCCAAACAAGCTACCAGCTCAGCAAACAATAGCGGCAAAGAAGTTATTGTTAATGGCACCCCCATTTCCAATGAAAAAGTTGACGTTATTATGCGCTCCCAAGAGGCTCAAGGTCGCCCTGCAGGCGCACAACTTGAAAGAGCGGTAAAAGACAACCTAATCGCCTTACTGTTAATTTCACAAGAAGCAGAAAAACAAGGTTTGGATAAAGATCCACAAGTGGTAGCGCAAATTGATTTAAACAAACAAGAGATCTTAGCTAACACGTTCCAAAACCGTTTTGTCAAAGAACATCCTATTGCAGACAGCGTACTTAAAGCTGAATACGATAAAATGAAAACCCAAGCAGGTAGTAAAGAATACTCTGCAGAACATATCCTTGTTAAAACTGAAGCTGAGGCCAAACAAATCATAGCCGACCTTAAAAAAGGTGCTAACTTTGAAAAGCTGGCAAAAGAAAAGAGTCTCGATACCGGCTCTGGTGCTAACGGTGGAAAATTAGGTTGGGCGATTCCATCTACCTATGTAAAAGGATTTGCTGACGCATTGGTTAATCTTAAAAAAGGACAGTATACCGAGACACCGGTACAAACCCAATTTGGTTACCACGTTATCCGCTTATTGGATGTTCGTGCGTTGAAAGCCCCACCCTTTGATGAGGTTAAAGACAGACTACGTCAAAATAAAGAACAGGAAGCTTTCATCAAGTACGTTCAAGATCTTCGTGCTAAGGCTAAAATCGAAAACTACTAAAATTGTTTGATCCCTGGCAGTACTCTCATTATTTAACGAGACTTATCCAATCAGGAAAAGTCTCTAAAGAGAGCATTAACGCGTCCTTGCTAACAACTTGGACGCGTTTTTCTTTTGACGAGACCCTTAATAGACTATCCCCTCAAGAAGATAATCCCGTTATTAAACTTAATGTTGGATTACGACGTTTAAGACAGCACGTCTACAGCCACATTATTATGAAAGACTTATTGGGGTTAGCTGATGTCAATGAAGTCACACAACAAATGAGTGACTTGGCTGACTTTGCCGTACAACAGAGTATTTCGGTGCTAACCAATGAGTTAGTAAAACCGCATGGCACACCGATTGGCAAGGATACCCATCAACAGCAAGAATTATTGGTGATTGCCATGGGTAAATTAGGTGGGCGAGAACTCAACGTGTCATCTGATATTGATCTTATTTTCGCCTACGAAGAAGAGGGTGAAACCGAGACTACATTAACATCACAGCGCTCAATTTCAAACCAAGATTTCTTTCATCGACTAGGACAACAGCTCAATAAATTACTTTCAGATATTACTGACGAAGGATTTGTATTTAGAGTTGATCTTAGGTTGCGACCCAATGGTACGGCAGGGCCTTTGGTCATTAACCTTGCCATGCTCGAAGATTATTTTACTATTCAGGGACGAGATTGGGAGCGTTATGCGTGGATAAAAGCACGGGTTATTTCTGATCCCAAGAATCCCCATGTTGTGCGTGGAACTCAAGCATTAACAGAAAAAGTAATACCATTTGTTTATCGTAAGCATCTCGACTTTTCTGCCATGAGTGCACTACGAACCATTCATCGCTTAATCCGTGAAGAAGCAAAAAACGCCGAAGTGAAACAAACATACCGAGGATCTGATATCAAGCTCGGGCCTGGAGGTATTCGAGAAATTGAGTTTATTACTCAAGTTTTTCAGTTGATTCATGGCGGACAAGATATTAAGTTACAGACCATTCCTACCCTAAGCGTTCTCAATATACTTGTCGATCGCGGTTTTCTTACCCAAGCTGACTCAACAGTTCTACAAGAAGCCTATTTTTTTCTTAGGAAATTAGAACATAGAATTCAATACCGTGAAGACTTGCAAATTCACTATCTACCGGTTAATGACCATGAACTTACTGAGCTTGCTTTAAGTATGGGCTTTTCTAATGCTACAGATTGTATGCATGTATTAAACCATCATCGCCATCAAGTTAGTCAACTGTTTAATAAAATATTCCCTAATGAAACAGAGCAAGCTTTAAGCGTTGGGGATGAGCTATGGCAACGCTCTGAGGTATTATTAGATGAAAACTATCAAAACTTACCGGAAGTCCACTTAATTCAGAAGCTTGCATCCCTTAAGACTACTTTTTCTTATCGAGCACAAACACAACGAACTAGAGAACAATTTGATATGGCTATGGGTAAGGGCTTAACTCTTATTCTAGAACAGTATCCGGCTGATTCTCATGAAATGATTATCAATCGTTTTCTGCGCTTTATGGAAGCCATTAGTCGTAAGGCTTCCTATGTGATGCTACTCGTTGATTATAAAACCGTATTAGAACGATTAATTGATTTACTCTATACCTCAGAGTGGGCTAGCCAGTATATTACCCAGCGGCCACAGCTGTTGGATGAGTTCTTAACAAGAAATCCTTTTCATCATGATTTGAAAGACTATTGGCAACACTTTAAAGATAACTTAATTAGTCGTCTAAACGAAGTTCCTCAAGATATTGAAGAACAAATGCATATTTTAAGGCGTGCCAAACACCAATATACTTTTCAAATTCTCCTACAAGACCTGCAAAAAAAACTTACTGTCACTGAAGTAGCAGACCATCTTAGCGCCATGGCTGACACAATAGCAAGTGTTGTACTAAATCAAGTATGGCAACAATATGCCAAAAAACATATGGCACAACCTAAGCTCGCTATTATTGCTTATGGTAAATGGGGTAGCAAAGAAATGGGCTACTCCTCTGACTTAGATTTGGTATTCCTACATAACGATGATCATCCTGATGCACAATTACACTATTCATATGTTGTGAGAAAGTTTTCTCAATGGATGGTCACTCCACTAGGGACGGGAACCCTCTACGATATTGATATGCAATTAAGGCCCAATGGCAGTGCTGGACTATTAGTTAGTCCAGTTGAGGCTTTCTATCACTACCATCACCAAGACAGAGATAATTCAGCTTGGGTTTGGGAACATCAAGCGCTAACACGAGCACGTTTTTGTTGTGGTGATGTTGAGGTAGGACGGAGTTTTGATCGAATACGTTTTGATGTCATCACTAAAAAGAGAGAGCCAAACACTCTAAAGCAAGAAATCATATCTATGCGTCAAAGGATGTATGAGGGGCATCCTAATCAATCTGACTTATTTGATATCAAACATGATCAAGGGGGGATGATTGATATCGAGTTTATTGTTCAATTTCTTATCCTAGCCTATGCACACCGTTATCCTAATCTGACCGAAAACTTAGGCAACGTTGCGTTACTGCGACGCTCTGCAAGTCTCGGGTTATTAACAAACGAAGAAGGAGAAGCATTAGCACAATGCTATATGCAATATCGTGAATGGCAACATCTAGAAAAATTAAAGGGGGCTATACATGCACGTATTCCCCCTATAAAAGCAAAACATCTTATCCAACAAGTTAATACCAGCTGGCAACACTTATTTAAGTTTAATTAATAAATCTTCTAGCGTTCCTGAACATTCTTAACCATGCTCCATCTTCTTGCCATGAGTCTGGATACCATGAGTTTTGTACTGCTCTAAAAGCTCTTTCAGGATGAGGCATCATAATGGTAAAGCGTCCATCCCTTGAAGTGATGCCTGCAATTCCCATTGGCGACCCGTTAGGGTTTAAAGGATAGGCGTTTGCCACTTTGCCATATCCATCTACATAGCGCATGGATACATAAGCTTGAGCACGCTTCAAAGACTCCTCGTCTTTAAACTTCGCATAGCCTTCGCCATGAGCAACAGGGACAGGAATACGACTACCTACCATACCATTCATTAGTACTGACTGACTTGGCGTAATTTCTAGCAAAACTACTCGGGCTTCAAATTGTTCAGAACGGTTACGTTTAAAACGTGGCCAGTGATCAGTACCAGGAATAAGAGAAGATAAATTACTCATCATTTGGCAACCATTACATACACCTAGAGCAAATACCTCTGAGCGATTAAAAAATTGAGCAAATTGATCGTAAGCACGAGCATTATATAAGATAGATTTAGCCCAGCCCTCTCCTGCGCCCAACACATCACCATAGGAGAAACCACCACAAGCAACCAATCCTTTAAAGCGAGCCAGAGTAATACGACCACTTAAAATATCACTCATATGAACGTCTACCGCACTAAATCCTGCACGATCAAAAGCAGCAGCCATCTCTACATGACCATTCACTCCCTGCTCACGTAATACCGCTATTTCAGGACGAACACCCGTATGTATATAAGGTGCAGTGATATCCTCATTAATATCAAAGGTAAGATTCCAAGTTAATCCAGGATCAGAACGATGACTAATACGCTCATATTCCTGAGTAACTACATGCGGATTATCGCGTAGCATTTGAATGCGGTGACTGGTTTCTGACCAAGCAAGATGAAGTTGTCCTACCGCCTCATCAATCAAAGTTTCATTATGATGTTGAATAACAAGACGATCAGTTTCATTCACGCGCCCTAAAACATGATGGCATTGTCCTAAGCCCACAGCATTTAACGCATCAGTAACGTGATCTAAATCAGATTCTTTAATCTGAATAACAGCACCTAATTCTTCATTAAATAAACAAGCTAGTGCATTAGAAGAATCAACCACAGAGGCTAAATTAATTGTAGCTCCTAAACGTGAGCAAAACAGCATTTCACACAAGGAGGTAATGACACCACCATCTGAGCGGTCATGGTAAGCAAGAATTTTTTCTTCCTTATTTAGACTTTGCATAATAGCAAAGAAAGCCCTTAAATCTTGTGGCTTATCTAAGTCAGGCGTTTCATTGCCTACTTGATTGTAAACCTGTGCTAACGCACTGGCTCCCAAGCGATTTTTTCCTCGTCCAAGGTCAATCAATATCAATAAGGTAGATTCATTAGCAGTTAATTCAGGCGTAAGTGTTTGACGAACATCTAAACAAGGTGCAAACCCTGAAATAATTAAAGACAAGGGTGCCGTCACCGCTTGTTGACCTGACTCATCTTGCCACACTGTTTTCATGGACATAGAGTCTTTACCAACTGGAATACTTAACCCAAGATCGATACATACATCTTGCGTCACCGTTTTGACTGTATCAAAAAGCAAAGCATCTTCACCAGGGGATCCTGCTGCCGCCATCCAATTCGCAGAAAACTTAATATCACTCAGTTTCGCTATACGCGCAGCAGCAAGATTAGTAATTGCTTCACCCACAGCCATCCGTCCAGATGCCGGTGCATTAATCACAGCCAAGGGGGTTCTCTCTCCCATTGCAAACGCTTCGCCATGGTAATGTTTAAAGTCAGCCATAGTGACAGCCACATCAGCAACAGGAACTTGCCAACGTCCCACCATCGGATCGCGATGCGACAACCCACCCACAGTTCGGTCTCCAATCGTGATCAAGAAGCTTTTATCAGCCACAGCAGGAAGACGTAATACACGATATAACGCTTCTCTAACAGTCACTGACTGGTCAAATTGAAGGGCTTTCAAATTCTTGTAAACATGGGTTACATCACGTGTCATTTTAGGTGGTTTCCCTAATAACGACTCGAGAGACATATCTACAACAGTCTCATTAAGTAAACTGTCTTCAACCAATAGACGAGGCTCAGCTGTTGCTACACCCACCACAGCAAAAGGACAACGTTCGCGTTCACACAGTGAGGTGAATAGATCAAGTTGATCGGCATGTATTGCTAATACATAACGCTCCTGAGACTCATTACTCCAAATCTCTTTGGGAGACATACCAGGCTCTTCAGAGGGTACTTTACGTATATCAAAATGTCCGCCCACTCCACCATCATGAGCGAGTTCAGGAAACGCATTTGACAGCCCTCCAGCACCCACATCATGAATCGCTAAAATAGGATTACGTTCACCCAACTGCCAACAGCGATCAATGACCTCCTGTGCACGTCGTTGAATTTCTGGGTTAGAGCGCTGTACAGAATCAAAATCTAATTGCTCTTGGTTATCACCACTAGTCATGGATGATGCAGCCCCTCCTCCCAAACCTATTCTCATCCCTGGACCACCAAGCTGGATAAACAAATTACCAGGTTGTAAGGGTTTTTTATGGGTATGTTGCGCATCGATAGCACCTATTCCACCCGCCAACATAATTGGTTTATGGTATCCGCGCATTTCTCCTGCAACTTGTTGTTCGTAGGTTCTAAAGTAACCGGCAAGATTAGGACGACCAAATTCATTATTAAATGCTGCTGCACCTAGCGGACCATCAACCATAATAGTGAGTGCTGACACAATTCGTTCTGGACGTTGCCCTGTACCTGCTTCCCATGGTTGTACGAATCCAGGGATTAACAAGTTTGAAACACTAAAACCAGTTAAGCCTGCTTTAGGTTTTGCACCAATCCCTGTTGCCCCTTCATCTCTTATTTCACCGCCACTACCTGTTGCAGCACCGGGATGCGGAGCTATGGCTGTAGGATGGTTATGGGTTTCAACCTTTGCTAAAAAATGGGTAGTCCGTGAATGATAGGTATACGCTCCCGAACTATCTGGAAAAAATCGCTGCGCCATCTTACCTTCTAAAATAGCAGCGTTATCGGAATAAGCAACAATGGTTCCTTGTGGATTATTCTTATGCGTAGTGCGCACCATACCAAACAGCGATGAGGACTGTTTTTGCCCATCAATTACCCACTCTGCGTTAAAAATCTTATGACGACAGTGCTCTGAATTAGCTTGCGCAAACATTAGTAACTCAGCATCCGTAGGGTTTCTTTGCGCCTCAACAAAAACTTTCAGTAAATAATCAATTTCATCCTCTGCCAATGCCAATCCGTATGTTTGATTAGCCGCTACGAGAGCTTCTCGACCTTGATCAAGTACATTAATAGTATTTAGAGGCTGTGGCTCATGTGGTTCAAATAATCGTGAATACTCTGCACGATGACGAATAACGGTCTCTGTCATTCGATCATGTAAACGCTCAGCCAATTGCTGCCAAATCACATCAGTCATTGATGTGGATAATTTAACGTGATAAGCCAACACTCTCTCAATGCGATCAATTTGTGTTAATCCACAATGATGAACAATGTCTGTCGCTTTGCTAGACCAAGGAGAGATAGTACCAATTCGAGGGGTCACAATGAGCGTAACTTCTGCATCACGGGGAATATCAGTGTTTTCTCCATAATCCAGAATTTGTTGTAAACGACTACCACCCGTTTCATCGATGCGGGCGTGAATAGAAAAACAATGTTCATACCATGCCGTAATTTCAACCACAGGTAAGCCTGATTGCGCTAACTCATTACGTAAACGCTGCAAACGAAAGGAAGAAAGAGCTTGAGGGCCTTGCATATAGTGGACTGCATTCATGTTGATCATTATTCCACGAAGTAAAATACAGTTATTATAACGGATCAGCCCTTATCGCTGTATTGGAAAAAGCAAATAACACTGAAGTGATCACTCTGGTTTAAAATATCCTATTATGTATAACAATGACTGTTAACTATGCTGAAACAAGAGATACTTAACCACTATGGTCTATTACGCATTAGTGGCATGGATGCCGAAAAGTTTTTACAAGGCCAGCTGACCCAAGATCTCTCCTTGGTGACAGAAAACCGCTTTTATTGGACGGGTTATTGCACACCGAAAGGACGACTGTTGGCAAATGGCTTAATTTGGCGAAATAAAGACTCTTTTTTTTGGCAATTAAGACAAGAGCTTATTGACTCATTAGCCAAACGGCTAAAAATGTATGTACTGCGTGATAAAGCCACCATTGACAACATCTCTGCTGATTACCAACAAATTGGATTGTTGTCTGAGACGTTAAACCAAGATCTAGAACAACTACATCTACCTTACCCTCCTCTTAAAGAGAGTAGAGTTTTAGATAACGACACACATGTACTGCGTATTTCAAATAATAGAGCATTGATGATCGCTAAAGCGCAATCAATCGAATCTTATTTAAACCATCCTCATATCAACACAGCTTCTAGTCTTTGGTCTCTTGCACAAATACAAGATGGCTATCCTGAAATCACTTTATCTGAACAAGACCAATGGATTCCACAAATGGTCAATTTAGATCTGATCCACGGCATAGGTTTTAAAAAGGGCTGTTATACCGGGCAAGAAATTGTGGCACGCACTCATTATCTTGGCCAGGTGAAACGACGCACTTGTCTATTTCAATGTGATGATATCATTAAAGAAGGTGACCACTTGGTCAGCGAAGAAGATCAAGAAACCACTGTTGGGCATGTAGTTAATGTCGCACATAATTCCAACAATCAATTCTTCTTTTTAGCAGTAGTGCAAACAGAAGCGATACGTCAGCAACGAAAACTAGTTATAGCTCGCAGCCATTCTCAAGTGACTCTTGCTAATCTTCCTTATACAGTGGTAGCTTCATGATGCGCTTTTTCTCAAGATTACCGACGTTATTTGGCATTGCGTGTTTGTGGCTATTACACTTTTTACCATTGCCGGTTATTGCCCGTTTAGGTAAAGCCATTGGAGTGATTGCTTTTTATACCAAGATGAGCCGTACAACTCGCATTAATATCCACGCTTGTTTTCCTGAGCTATCAACAGATGAACAACAACAGTTAGTCAAAAAACAATTAGGTGCATTATGTACTAGCCTACTTGAACTCGGTGTAATCTGGTGGTCTCCTAAAGCCAAAATAGAACAATTAGTTACCTTTAAAAATTTACACTTTACAGAAAACCATACCCGCCCAATTATTTTCTTAACCCCCCATTTCGTTGGTTTAGAAATGCAAGGTGCACGTATGGGGATGGCTTTTCGTGGTGTCTCCATGTTCTCTGCCCATAAAAACCCAGACATCGACCGTCTTGTTCGTGAAGCACGCGATCGGTTAGGTGACATCGTTATGGTAGAACGCAAACAAGGATTAAGACCACTCATTCGTGGACTTAAGGATGGGCGACGCTTATACATCTTACCTGACATGGATTTCGGTGAGAACAATGACTCCGTGTTTGTTCCTTTCTTTAATATCCCTGCTGCAACTGTCACAACATTACCCCGTTTAGCAAAACTGACTAATGCAGTCGTTATACCTAGTATTTGCTATGAACTACCTGGACATCGGGGATATCAAGTGGAATTTTTTGAGCCATGGCAAAATTATCCGACTGAATCCTTGGAAGAGGATGTGGCACGAATGAATCAATTTATTGAACAACAAATTCGTCGCTTTCCTGAACAATATTTTTGGGGGCATAAGCGTTTCAGAACTCGACCTCAAGCCAGTGAACCCTATTTTTATCGTTGGCCGCAACCTCTAGACTGACTTAAATCGATTGGCAATGGCACTGTTACCATGCCAGACTTGACGCATTGAGGCAATACCATGAGCGCCATATTCGTATGCACTCTGAAAACTTGAAGTATCCATGCCACCTATAGCAAAGACTGGAATAGTACTGTATTGAGTAATGGCTTTAAATTGTTGCCAGCCCAGTGGGCTCATGTCAGGATGAGTTAACGTATTGTCAACAGGCCCCAGCACAACAAAATCACAACCTAGTTGTTGTGCCCGCTGTAATTCCGCTAAGTTATGGCAAGACCCCGCCACTAATGACAAGGACGGCCGTTCTGTCATGCTCATTATTTGTGCTGCAGTTAAGTGAACTCCATGCGCGCCAACTGCCTGAGCTACTTCAATTGAGGAATTAATTAATACTTTAGCTGAATAGTGATGTGCAATGGCCATGACTTTTTCTGCAAGTTTAATTAACAGATCACGATCTAACTCTTTTTCACGTAATTGAATTAAACGTAATCCTCTAAAACAAGCTCTTTCCAGTGCTTCTAAAAACATGGGTTCAGTCATGTGACTACCAAAGGTAATACCATAATGCACAGGGAGTCTTAGTGCATCTAATATACTTTCATTCGCTGGTAACATGGGACTAACAGGATCCTCTCCCCAGCCTTGCCACGCCAATTGCTGGTTCTCAAGAGAGGTGGGAGTACCTTGCCAGCTAACAACTCTAAACAAATGTAATCGTACATGGGCATGAGGGTAATCAAACGTTTGATTAAACCAAGGATAGCTTTTAGTCACCTCTATCCCTAACTCTTCTTTTAATTCTCGAGTCAGGGCTTGTTCAAGGGATTCGCCTAACTCAACTTTCCCACCAGGAAATTCCCAGTATCCAGCATAGACTTTACCCTGTGGACGCTGAGCCATTAAATAACGTCCCTTGGCATCAACGATGACCCCCACCACTACTTCTGTGAATTTGGTTGACGGTGTTGTCATAGGATTTTTATTTGTCTCGCCCCGCCCAGTCGCGTGCAAATTGCCATGCACTACGCCCACTGCGTGACCCTCTTGTGAGAGCCCAATTGAGGGCTTCCATTCTAAATTCATCAGAAGCGATATCAGAAGCACCTAAAGATATAGCCCAGTGTCTGGCAATAGTCAGATAGGCCTCTTGATCCACAGGATAAAAAGAAATCCATAATCCAAAACGATCCGATAAAGAGGTTTTTTCTTCAATGGCTTCACCAGGATGAATCTCACCCTCTCTATGATTTACTGCTTGATTTTCTGATAGAAACTCTGGCATCAAATGGCGACGGTTGCTGGTAGCATAAATCAACACATTGTGAGGAGTTTCATGAATAGAGCCATCTAAAACTGTTTTCAGCATTTTATAGTGTGATTCATTGGCTTCAAAAGACAGATCATCACAAAAAATAATAAAACGTTGAGCATACTTTGATAGCGCATCGACAATCTCTGGTAAATCTAATAAGTGGTCTTTATCGACTTCAACCAAACGTAAACCGCTCTGACCAAATTCATTCACTAACGCTTTAATGAGCGAAGACTTACCGGTACCGCGTGCTCCTGTTAATAAAACATTATTAGCACTCTTACCATTCACAAATTGTCGTGTATTGTTATAAAGTCGCTGTTTTTGCTCATCAATGTGTTGCAAGTCTGTTAGTTGTATTTTGGGTAAACGAATGACAGGCTCAAAAAAACCCTGATTGTTTTTCTTAATACACCAACGAGCAGCATAAGTACTGTGCCAATCAATCTCTTTAATATCATCTACCACAACCAACCGCTCTACCAATTCAAGCAGATGATCTAAACGTTCAAGTAAAGGTGTCAGTTGATTATTAAGACTCGTCATTTAACTTCGATAATCCGCATTAATTTTTACGTAATCATAGGAAAAGTCACATGTCCAAACAGTTTGTTTTACTTGACCTCGATTTAATACAACACGAATAGTAATCTCTGACTTTTTCATAACAGCTTGACCTAATTCTTCAAGGTAACTTGCAGCACGTCCTCCCTGCTCTGAAACCAAGACATCATCTAAATAAAGCTGAAGATCTGTAACATCAAGATCAGGTATACCCGCATAACCAATAGCGGCAAGAATTCTTCCTAAATTAGGATCTTGTGCAAAAAACGCTGTTTTAACCAGTGGAGAATGAGAAATGGCATAAGCCACTTGTAGGCACTCCTCTTGCGATGCGCCACCCTCTACCACTACGGACATAAATTTTGTCGCTCCCTCACCATCACGGACAATAGCTTGCGCCAAGAAACTCGCTACTTCAATTAACGCCTCTTTGAAAATATGATATTGCTCCATATTGGAATCACTAATCAAAGGTAATCTAGTTTGTCCGCTAGCAGCAACTACAAATGAGTCGTTGGTTGATGTGTCACCATCCACTGTAATTCGGTTAAAGGATACGTCAGCCACCTCTTTCACCAACTGTTGTAACAGTGACTGTTCTATATTTATATCAGTTGCAATAAATCCCAACATGGTAGCCATATTAGGATGAATCATGCCAGCTCCCTTTGCTATACCCGTAATAGTGATGGGAACGCCGTCAATGTTGACCCTCTTTGAGTAAGCCTTGGCAACCGTATCTGTGGTCATGATTGCCTGCGCTGCATTAAACCAATTATCCTCATTTAAACCAATACGAGCTTTCTCAATTCCCTGTAACAGAGGCGTCATGGGTAAACGCTCTAAAATCACCCCTGTAGAAAAAGGAAGAATCGCCTGACGTGGTAACGACAGCTGGTCCGCGACAGTCTGACAAACAAGCAATGCATCTTGGTAGCCTGCTTCTCCCGTTCCTGCATTAGCACAGCCGGTATTGATAATCAGTGCTCGCGGTTGTGTTGCTGTGAGGTGTTCACGACAAATTGTCACAGGAGCGGCACAGAAACGATTTTGGGTAAAAACAGCACCGACCACAGTTCCTTCTGCTAACGTCATCAGTAGTAAGTCTTTTCGATTGGCTTTTTTAATACCTGCCTCACAAACTCCTAATTTAATCCCTTGAACAGGATGTAAATTTTGCGGATCAGGAGAATTTAAATTAACAGCCATAACACATCGTTCCTTTATAAAGACTAACTATAACTAACGTTTTGCTTATGCTAAACGCCCATGACATTGCTTGTATTTTTTTCCTGACCCACAAGGGCATGGATCATTACGCCCTACTTTAGGTAGATCACGACGAAAGGTTTGACCGTAATCTGAAGCAGGTGGTGTGTCATCGTCATTGCCTGCAAGAGCTTCTTCAAAGTCAGCGTGATGATATTGGATATTACTCAATTGCGATGCCTGTACTTCTTCCTCAACAGCTTTTTCAACTTCACTTTGCATGCTGACTTCAACACGACATAAAATTTGAGTAACCTCACGTTTAATGCCATCAAGCATTAACGAAAAGAGCTCAAAAGCCTCACGTTTATATTCTTGTTTAGGATTTTTTTGTGCATATCCACGCAAATGAATTCCTTGACGCAAATGATCTAAGGCTGCTAAATGTTCACGCCAAAACTTATCAATAGTATGTAATAAAATTGATCGTTCATAGGCATGTAAAGCGTCAGTAGAAACCACTTCAAATTTCTCTTGATAGCGTTGATTGGCTACTGCAGTAACTCGTGTGAGTAATTCATCCTCGCTCAGATCAGGCTCTGCTTTCAACCAATCAGATAAAGGACAGACCAATGCATACTCCTGCTCCAGAGTACGCACTAGACTCTCTAAATCCCATTGATCTTCAGCCATGTCTTCTGGTACAAAACGTCTAAACTCTTCAGTTAGCACTGCCTCACGCATAGCCGTGATGGTCTCTGATACATCAGTGGTTTCAAGAATTTCATTACGTTGCAAATAAATGACTTTACGTTGATCATTGGCAACATCGTCATACTCAAGCAATTGTTTACGAATATCAAAGTTTCTGGCTTCTACTTTACGTTGCGCATTTTCAATAGCGCGCGTTACCCACGGATGCTCAATGGCTTCGCCCTCAGGCATCTTGAGGCGATCCATTATTGAAGCAACGCGATCGGCAGCAAAAATCTTAAGTAACGGATCCTCAAGTGATAAATAAAAGCGAGTTGATCCCTTATCTCCCTGACGACCTGCTCGACCACGTAACTGATTATCAATACGACGAGACTCATGCCGTTCTGAGCCAATGATATGTAACCCACCCGCAGCGAGGACTGCATCATGCACTTCTTGCCAACGGCTTTTTAGCTGTTTAACTTGTTCTATTTTTTGCTGCTCATTGAGTGATTCATTACTTTCAATCTCCGCAATATCTTTTTCAATATTGCCACCAAGAACAATATCCGTACCACGACCTGCCATATTCGTGGCAATGGTAATCATCCCAGGGCGACCAGCTTGAGCTACGATATCTGCTTCACGCGCATGCTGCTTGGCGTTTAATACTTGATGAGATAATTTCTTTTGCTGCAATAATTGAGAGAGCAATTCTGAGCTTTCAATCGATGTTGTTCCCACCAGAGCAGGCTGACCACGTTCATGACAATCTTCAATATCTTTAATAATGGCTTGATATTTCTCACGCGCACTTCTAAAAATTTGATCCATTCTATCCTGACGGACCATTGGACGGTGCGTTGGAATAATAACTGTTTCTAAGCCGTAAATATGTTGAAATTCAAAGGCCTCTGTATCTGCCGTTCCCGTCATACCTGATAGCTTACCGTACAACCTAAAATAATTTTGGAATGTAATAGAAGCTAACGTTTGCGATTCATGTTGAATTGACACCCCTTCTTTGGCTTCTAGCGCCTGATGAATCCCTTCAGACCAACGTCTACCTGGCATCATACGGCCAGTAAATTCATCCACAATAATGATTTCATTGTTTTGAACCACATAATGTTGATCGCGATGGTAGAGTACCAGAGCACGTAATGCTGCGTAGACATGGTGCATTAAAATGATGTTACTTGGGTCATACAAGCTGCTACCTTCACCTAACAACCCCATTTCAATTAATAAACGCTCTGCTTTCTCATGCCCTGCCTCAGAGAGCGTCACTTGATGAGCCTTTAAATCAACGAAGAAGTCTCCTTCAGCGTCCTCTTCGTTTTGTGCTTTCAAGTGCGGAACTAAGGTATTGATTTTAATATAAAGATCTGCGCTGTCTTCTGCTTGACCAGAAATAATCAAGGGGGTACGCGCTTCATCAATTAAAATTGAATCAACCTCGTCTACAATAGCAAAGTTTAGTCCGCGCTGAACCCGCTCATTGACATCCCCCACCATATTGTCACGCAGATAATCAAAACCAAACTCATTATTGGTTCCATAGGTAATGTCGGAACCATAGGCCTCTTGTTTTTCTTGATGTGACATTTGAGACAGGTTAATCCCAACGCTTAATCCCAGAAAACGATGTACTCGCCCCATCCATTCAGCATCACGTTTTGCTAAATAATCGTTAACAGTTACAACATGTACCCCTTTGCCTGACAAGGCATTTAGATACGCAGGCAAAGTACTAACAAGTGTTTTTCCTTCACCAGTTCGCATTTCAGAGATTTTTCCTTCATGCAGTACCATGCCACCAATTAGCTGAACATCAAAGTGACGCATACCCAAAACTCGTTTACTGGCTTCACGCATCACTGCAAACGCTTCAGGCAATATCTGATCGAGGGTTTCACCTTGGCTTAATCGATCACGAAATTCTTGAGTCTTGTGCGATAGAGCTTCATCAGACAAGGCTTGTAGGGAGGGCTCCAAAGCATTGATTTTGGTAACAACCTTATAATACTGTTTTAGTAATCGATCGTTACGTGTACCAAAAATCTTTTTTAAAAATTGTGAGATCATGGGCGTTGGTGCCTGTTAAACAAAATTATAATTTTACCAGATACAATAACAAGATGAACTCTAGATCGCTTAAAGCCCTACTAAACCAAGAAAATAACCTGCAAATTTGGCACAATAAGGCTAAATTACTGAAGGATATAGAATATTTTTGGTGTACGTTACTCATTCCAGCTTGGCGCGACCACAATTATATTGCTGGCCTTGAAAATGGTGAATTAACGGTTGCTGTAACCCATCATTCGGTTTTGGCTAAAATCAAACAACTAGAACCCTCATTACAAGCTCAAGTCAAAGACCGTTTTCCCGATATTTTGTCTCTTAAGTTCAAAATGGTAGTCACTCAACCTGAGAAAATCAGAACGCCACCGCCTAATCAAACCCTGAGTAGTAATACCCTTGCTCACTTTGAAGAGACTCACAGTAAAATAAAAACAGGCCCAGTGGCAGAAGCGCTTCAGCGCTTATTGCGGCACCACAAAAAAAATAATATTAAAAACTAGGTTGGCTAGTTAAGTTGGCGAGGGGTTCAATAAATGAAGTAGGTACCTGTTGATTATTGTCAAAGGAGACAAACTCCCAGGCACTAGGATTCTCTAACAGTGCACGTGCGGCGACATTGTTTAATGCATGACCCGATTTATGGCCAATGAATGAACCAATTAATGGGTGGCCAATTAAGTATAAGTCACCAATCGCATCTAAGATTTTATGTCTTAAAAACTCATCAGTAAAGCGTAACCCATCGGCATTCAGTATACGAAATTCATCCATCACAATAGCATTATCAAGACTCCCACCCAGCGCTAATCCCATGGAGCGAAGCTTTTCAACATCTTGAGTAAAACCAAATGTTCTTGCTCGGGCTACTTCTTGAATGTATGACGTCTCTGCAAAATCAACAGTGACTGATGACCCCGTTTCTTTGAAAGCGGGGTGATTAAATTGCCCTTCATAGGTAACCTTAAAGCCAGCATAAGGCTCAAACCGAGCAACTTTATCCCCATCTTGGACTTCTAGAGGTTGTTTAATCTTAATGTATTTCTTAGGGGCAATTTGTTCAACCAACCCCACAGACTGGATGAGGAAAACAAAGGGACCAGAACTACCGTCCATAATAGGTACTTCGGGGCCTGTAATATCAATATAGAGATTATCAACCCCTAAACCCGCTAGGGCAGACATCAAGTGCTCCACGGTACTAACCTTGGCGTTATTTTGCTCTATCAGTGATGATAACCTTGTATCAGTAACATGGTGAGCCAATGCTTGAATTGTTGGTGCGCCAGGAAGGTCGGTCCTGACAAAAACAATTCCGGTATCTACTGGGGCGGGACGTAAAGTCAAACTGACCTTCACTCCTGTGTGAAGTCCAATACCAACGGTGTGTACCGTTGTTTTGAGTGTACGTTGCTTCAACATCCCACCATCCAGTTATCTCGCTTAGTCCGCTTGTTTTCTTAAAAAGGCAGGAATATCAAAGACATCCATACCAGTTTCTTTCAATGCATCAACAATAGGGCTACGGCCACGACGAATCACAGCAGGCTCATCATAGTCTACGTCAAGAGGCTCATTGTCTGTTCCTGTCATCACAATACGCATTGGCGGTGTTTGTGCACGTTTCACAGGTTCACCAAGGCCGGTAGCCACAATGGTCACTCTCAATGAATCACCTATTGATTCATCGACAACACTACCAAAGATAACCGTAGCGTCATCAGCTGTGAAGGAACGAATCGTATTCATCACATCATGAACTTCTTTCAACTTCATATTGGTGCCTGCAGTAATATTTACCAATACCCCTCTAGCTCCTGCTAAATTCACATCTTCTAAAAGTGGGCTAGCTATGGCTTGTTGAGCGGCAATATGAGCGCGATCGATACCTGCAGCCATTGCTGAGCCCATCATGGCAACACCCATCTCAGACATGACTGTTTTTACGTCAGCAAAGTCAACGTTCACTAATCCTGGGCAATTGATCACCTCAGCAATTCCAGCCACAGCACCTTTTAATACATCGTTAGCTGCTTCATAGGCCTCTAACATAGTAATTTCTTCACCTAACACATCCATTAATTTGGCATTAGGAATAATAATCAGCGAATCCACGTTTTGTGACAGTTGGGTAATCCCATCTAAGGCAGCTTTCATACGCTTGCCTTCGAAATCAAATGGCTTGGTCACAACAGCTACGGTAAGAATACCCAGTTCACGTGCAATTTCAGCCACCACTGGTGCAGCACCTGTTCCTGTACCACCACCCATGCCAGCGGTGATAAATAACATGTCAGCACCTTGTATCATTTCAGCGATTCGTTCTCGGTCAGAAAGAGCGGCTTGCTTACCCACTTCAGGGTTAGCTCCAGCACCCAAACCTTTGGTGATAGATTGACCTAATTGAAGGAGATGGGTAGCCTTACTGCGTTTTAGCGCCTGGCTATCGGTATTCATAGCAATAAACTCAACACCAGACACTCCGCGTGAAACCATATGTTCCACTGCGTTTCCACCGCATCCCCCTACTCCGACTACTTTTATAACGGCTTCAAGTGCATGGTTTTCTAAAATTTCAAATGATGGCATGTTTTTCTCCTTATGGTTTTGCTAATTTTACCTAATTAAAAGGCACTCTTGAACCAATTTTTCATTCGTTCGTAAATTTGTGCAAAAGAAGTGATGTTTGCACGAGACACTTGCTCTTTTTGGTGCTGCTCTAACCCCGAATAAATGAGTCCCATACCCGTTGCAAAGCGAGGACTTCTCACTACTTCTGCAAGACTTCCTTGATAATTAGGGGTACCTATACGTACCGGCATATGAAATATTTCTTCGCCTAATTCCAGCATGCCAGTCATCATGCTTGAGCCACCTGTTAGCACAACACCTGAGGACAAAAGCTCTTCAAAGCCACTGCGTCTTAATTCTGCTTGAATTAATGAAAACAATTCCTCAACGCGAGGCTCTACCACCTCTGCTAGAGTATGTTTCGACATTTGTCTTGAGCCGCGATCTCCCACCCCAGGCACTTCAAGGAGCTGATCTGCATCAGCCATATGTCTTAAAGCACAGCCATGAGCGATTTTTATCTCTTCTGCATCCTTTGTAGGAGTACGTAACGCCATTGCAATATCATTGGTAATTTGATCGCCTGCAATAGGTATAATTGCAGTGTGACGGATCGATCCTCCGACAAAAACAGCAATATCAGTGGTTCCTCCACCAATGTCAACCAAACATACTCCCAAGTCTTTTTCATCTTCTGTTAGCACTGCCACAGCTGAAGCCAGAGGCTGCAATATCAAATCACGTACTTCTAAACCACAGCGTCTAACGCACTTCATTATGTTTTGTGCAGCCGATACCGCTCCGGTGACGATATGTACTTTTACCTCTAAACGAACGCCACTCATGCCAATAGGTTCTTTCACATCCTCTTGACCATCAATAACAAACTCTTGCGTTAAGATATGTAAAATTTGTTGATCTGTGGGGATACTGACCGCCCTTGCGGTTTCTAATACTCTTTCTATGTCGCCCTCAGCGACTTCCTTATCCTTAATGGCAACCATACCGTGAGAGTTGAAACTCTTTATGTGGCTACCCGCTATCCCGGTAATCACCTCACTGATTTTGACATTAGCCATTAACTCAGCTTCTTCTATTGCTCGATGAATAGAGTTAACTGTGGCTTCAATATTTACCACCACCCCCTTCTTTAACCCTTTTGAGGGATGCTGCCCAATACCAATTACATCAAAGCCACCTTCAGGCAGAACCTCTGCCACAATGACAACTATCTTGGACGTACCAATATCAAGCCCTACTAATAGGCTGCGCTGGTCGCGATTTTTTTGCATCATTACCTTGCTCCTGGTTCTGCTGAGGCTAAGCGTAAAGCAAAGCCGTTTTCATACCTTAAATCAACTAACTTACCTTGAACTGATTGCTCACCAAAAATAATTGGATAAGCATCAACAAATTTCCCAAGACGCTCATGCATATTGACTCTACCAAGATTAATTGTTAACCCATTATTTAATTTAATCGTCCAGGCGCGACGCTCTGATAAGACCAATTGATCAATCGACTGATGAATACGTGTTAACTGACGATTAAATTCTTTGGCTTCTCTCATGACTTCAAGCTCTGCTCCATCCGGCCCCATATACTGTGGAAGATGAGAAGTATAATCTGCTTCAAACAATTGTCCCTCAGTATCCAGTAATTTTTGTTCACCCCAACGAACAAATGGACGATGTTCTATGACAGTGACCTGAATACCGTCAGGCCATAGACGGCGTAATTGAACATGACTAACCCAGGGCATAGCGTTCAGTTCTTTTGCCGCAGTTGATAAATTAAAAGTAAAGAAATTTCCTGACATAGATTGAAGACGTTTGCCTATTAATTCCTTATCAACTTGTTGCATGTCTCCTACAACTTGGATACGCTGAATATTGAACATGGGTCGTTTAATTCCCCAGCTCACAAAAAGATATAAAACCAACGTCAGCAATGCCACAAGACCAAGCTTGCCAAACATAGCGGCAAGACTTAACCAATTGACTTTTGCTGAGCTCTCTTTTTTGGCGCCTGGTTTTACACGAGTCCCCATAGAAGACTGACGACGACGTCTTTTTTGCGTCAAATCATACTCATCCACCTTAGGACGACTGTTTCGTCCTAATTGCAACCATCCAGGTAATGAAATAACAGCCATTTTTAGCTCTCCCTAACCTAATCTATTACCGATTATTCTTACTTCTGGAGTAAGCGAAATACCGCATACTTCCCAGACCCGTTGTTGTACTCGATATATCAAATTCTCAATATCAGCTGCCGTAGCACCACCAACATTTACAATAAAATTAGCATGCTTATGAGATACTTCAGCCCCCCCTTCCCTAACCCCTTTGAGGCCACTCTTTTCAATTAACTGTGCCGCAAAACCACCCTCTGGATTTCGAAATACAGATCCGGCATTGGGTTGTCCTAAAGGTTGGGTTGCTACACGACGGGCCAACAGCTCTCTAATCAATTGCTGGCTTTCTCTCAGTGGATCATTAATAAATTTCAGTTTGGCAGCAATGAACCATTCTTGTGTGGGGTGAAGCCTTGATATCTCATGCTGAGCTGCGTACTGTTTGAGTGCCACATGTCTGTACCCAATGTCATAGTCACTGTGATTACGTTCAAAAAAGCTCCCTTGATCATTCATCGTGATAACTGAATCAACACACTGCCATGTCTCTTTACCGTAGCATCCTGCATTCATTGCTAATGCTCCACCTATAGTGCCAGGAATACCTGCTAAGAATTCACCACCTTGATAACCAAGTTTAGCTACCCAGCGGGCAACTTTAGGGGCAGGAACCCCTGCCTCAACCTCAAGAGTCAATTCATTTGGTCGTTGATCCACCACCTTAATTTCTTTTAATGCACCATGCATTTGAATAACGGTTTCTGTTAACCCTCCATCACGAACCAATAGATTGCTACCCAAACCAATCACATGAAAATCTGACTGAGTTTCTTTACTCACAAACTGGGATAAATCATCCCGATTTAAAGGAACGTAAAAGCGTTGAGCGACTCCCCCCGCACGCCAACTGACGTGTTGACTCATTGGCTCATTATGTTTTAATTGACCGGGTGCAAGATAACTCATGATTATCTGGCCTCCTCAGTCAAATGAATTATTTGCTGTGGGAGTAAACCAATACTTCCAGCACCCATGGTAATCAATACGTCGTTAGCTTTTAATTGGCTCAATACTACGTGTGGTAGAGTTGTTAAATCGCTGTGACGAATAAGTAATTGTGTATTTTTTCCATCTAAGGCTTGCGCCAATTGATCGCTATCAACCCCTGCAATAGGGGCTTCCCCGGCAGGGTATATATCACACAGAATCACTCCATCAGCCTGAGACAATACGTCAACAAACCCATCGAAGCAGTCTTTGGTTCTGCTATAGCGATGAGGCTGGAATACCAACACAATTCGTCTGTTAGGAAAGGCACCGCGTGCGGCCTCTAGCGTCGCTTTCATCTCAACTGGATGGTGCCCATAATCATCCACCAAATCAAAATTACCCACCTGGTGAGGAAGAACCCGCTGCCCATAACGCTGGAAACGACGACCTACGCCCTTGAACTTTTCTAGGGCTTTAATGACAGCAGGAGTGGAAGCGCCGACCTCAAGAGCAGTGGCAATTGCTGCTAGTGCATTTAATACATTGTGACGGCCTGGCAAATTCAGTACTACGGATAAACGACGCGTCTCTCGTCTTGAGCGATTGGGTTTTAATAACACCCCAAATATCATTCTCCCAGCCTCAGCTTTTACATCAACCGCTTGTATCATGGCATCGTCTGTGAAACCGTAAGTCACAACAGGTTTTTCTATACGTGGAAGTAATTCCATAACCACTTGATCTTCAAGACAGAGTACAGCAACCCCATAAAAAGGAAGATGATCTAAGAACTGAACAAACGCATCTTTCAGTTTTTCAAAATCATGATCATAGGTTTCCATATGATCCTGATCAATATTAGTTACCACTGAAATGACGGGTTGAAGAAATAGAAATGAAGCATCTGACTCATCTGCTTCTGCTACTATAAATTCACCTTTACCTAAAGCAGCATGAGTTCCTGCGCTATTGAGTTTACCACCTATAACAAACGTTGGATCAAGATCAGCTTCAGCTAAAATACTCGCAATTAAGCTGGTTGTAGTTGTTTTACCATGGGTCCCTGCCACAGCAATCCCTTTTTTAAGGCGCATTAATTCAGCCAACATCATAGCCCTGGGTACAACCGGAATTCTTTGTTCACGAGCACGCACAACTTCAGGGTTATCTTTTGATACTGCAGTGGAAATAACTACTACATCAGCACCTTCCACATAGTCAGCCTGATGCCCGTGTCGAATTAATGCTCCTAATCCAGACAATCTCTCTGTGGCAGTATTAATATTAATATCAGAACCTGTGACCTCGTAGCCTAAGTTTAATAATACTTCTGCGATCCCGCTCATACCGGCACCACCAATGCCGACAAAATGAATATGATGGACTTTATGACGCATAACCCCACTCCTTACAGGCAAGATACAATTCATCTGTCGCCTGTCGTTTTGCTAAGTGATATGCGCGCTCTGCCATTAACGATAAATCCTGCCGATTAAGATGAGTAAGAAACTTAACGAGCCCTTCAACGGTTAAGTCCTTTTGTTGAATAAGATATGCCGCCCCTTGTTCCTCTAAAAACTGCGCGTTAAGTGTTTGGTGATCATCCACTGCTGCAGGAAATGGAACCAGAAGACTCGCCACTCCAGCACACGCTAATTCACTAACAGTTAATGCCCCTGCACGACAAATTACCAAATCCGCTTGTTGATAGACGCTCGCCATATCATCGATAAAAGAAAGTAGTTGCGCTTCAACTTGATGAGATCGATAGCATTGCTCGAGTTCTTTAAATAATTTCTCGCCACCTTGATGTGTCACGATAGGGCGATCTGCAGGAGACAATTGAGACAAGGCTTCAGGGATAATTCTATTTAATGCTCGTGCACCTTGACTCCCACCAATAACAAGTAAATGTAATCTTCCTTGCCGAGACTGATAACGCTGCTGTGGAGAAGCTAAGGATACAATCGTCTCCCTTACAGGATTACCAATCCATTTTGTCGATTTAGGTTGGGGAAGTAGATTGGCTAATACATTCTTAGAGACACGTTTAAACGCATCAGGAAAACCTGTATATACCTGTTTCGCCCACAACCCAAGAATTCGATTAGTTAAACCTGCAATCGCATTTTGTTCATGAAGAATTAATGAACAACCAACAATTTTTGCTGCCATACCACCTGGGAAAGAAGCAAAACCGCCAAATCCTACGGCAAGGGTTGGGCGATATTGTCGATATAATTTACAGGTACGCCGTGTTGCTTGATACAGCATCCAAGGAGCACGGATATATCGCATTACTCCATTACCACGCATTCCCTTAACAGCGATCGTCTCTAAACAATAGCCTTTTTCAGGAACAAGTTTCGCCTCCATCCCTTGTTCAGAGCCAAGCCATATGACGCGCCACTGTTTGGCTCGTAATTGATCAGCAAGAGCTAAAGCTGGGAATACATGTCCCCCAGTACCGCCTGCCATAATGAATACAGTAGGGGTAGTCATGACATCCTCACACGTGGGGAAACACGTAACTCATAATCAATACGCATGAGTATGGCTAATGCTAATAAATTAGAAACAATACCTGATCCACCATAACTTAATAGCGGCAGGGTCAGCCCTTTGGTAGGTAGCATTCCCATATTCACACCAACATTAACAATGGTTTGTACTGCTATCCACACCCCCACCCCTTGCGCTACTAAGGCACCAAAATGATTACCTAAAGCTGCTGCTCGTCTTCCTATAGCAAAAGATCGCCATACTAAAAACACAAATAAGCCTAAAGTAAACAACACACCAACAAAGCCTAACTCTTCAGCAATCACTGCCATTAAGAAGTCTGTGTGTGCTTCTGGTAGATATAATTGTTTTTCAACACTTGCCCCTAATCCCACTCCAAACCAACCACCATGACCAAAAGCAATCAGAGCATGGGTTAATTGATAGCCTTTACCAAAGGGATCAGCCCATGGGTGCCAAAACCAAATTAAACGATTAAAACGATAGGGAGACATAATGACTAAAAACACAAAGGCGACTGACAATAGAGCCATTAAAATGACAAACAAACGCCAATTTAATCCTCCTAAAAACAAAATGGAGGCAGTAATTGCAGTCATCACCACCAACGCACCAAAATCTGGTTCTTTTAATAAAAAGTATCCGACCAGAATCATCACAAGACCCATCGGAAAAAACCCTTTCGTAAGACTATGCATGAAGGCTGCTTTTCTCACGGTGTAATCAGCAGCGTATAACACCACAAAAAACTTCATGAACTCAGAGGGTTGTAAATTAAAAATGAGCAATGATAACCAACGTCTACTGCCATTTACCTCTTTACCGATACCAGGGATAAGGACCAATATCAACATCGGGATACCTACGGCGAAAAAGAGATAGGGAGCAATTTTCTGCCAGGTTTCTACTTTTATCTGAAATGCCATGAAGCCAGCGGTAATCGCAGCACTCACATAAACTAACTGTCGAATAAAATAATAGGTAGAATGAAACCCTGTATGTCGATCTGCCTCAGCGCTAGCAATAGAGGCTGAATAAACCATTACCACTCCAATCGCTAATAACGCAAGAATCGCCCAAAACAAAGCGATATCATATTCTGATCTAAGTAATTTGGGAGTTGAAAAAGCTTTCATAACGTTCCCTCCTCAATCACTTCTTTAACCGATTGAATAAAGACCTGAGCTCTATGCAAGTAATTGTCGAACATATCAAAACTAGCGCAAGCTGGGGACAATAAAACAGCATCCCCTGTTTTTGCAAACTGCATAGATTTCACTACGGCTTCTTTCATGTCACTTGCGTAGGTAATGGGAATTCCGCAATCACGGGTGGCTTGTTCAATTAAGGGTGCGTCTCTTCCAATTAGAACTAAAGCACGTCCATGTTTATTTAAAGCAGGAGATAACGGTGAAAAATCCTGTCCTTTTCCATCTCCTCCGGCTATTAACACCACCTGTTGAGATAATCCTTCAAGGGCTGCGACTGTAGCTCCTACATTTGTACCTTTAGAATCGTCATAAAAGGTAATATGATTATGAGTTGCTACGGGCTCTACTCGATGAGGAAGCCCTTTAAATTTCATTAACGCCTCAATAGCTAACTTCGGATTAACTCCTACTGCAGAGGTTAAGGCTAAGGCCGCCATCGCATTAGCAGCATTATGTAATCCCGCTAGTGGGAAAGTACTCAAATTTAAACACGCACTCTGGCCATGTGATATCCACACTTCATTGTCTTTATGCGCGATACCCCAATCATTGGTTTTTACGGATTGATCTAAACCAAAAGACCAACTCGTTGGCTCTGACATAGCCCATGAATAACCATCCTGACGATTTACAACTCGCTGTTTACAATGCTTAAAAATACGTTCTTTAGCAGCAGCGTAACTATCCATATCTTGATAACGATCTAAATGATCTTCGCTTACGTTTAGTACCGTTGCAGCGTCTAAATACAGGTTATCAGTGGTTTCTAATTGAAAACTAGATAGCTCCAATACATAAGCTTGTATGGCGTGGCTCTCTGTCATAACATCCAAAACAGGGGTACCGATGTTTCCTACTACAGCGGTTTGATAACCAGCGTGTTTTAAAATTTCTCCTACCATAGTTGTCACGGTACTTTTACCATTAGAGCCTGTAATACCAATAACAATGGGTTTATGTGACAACTGATTCACTACTCTTGCAAATACCTCCACATCACCTAAAACAAGAGCACCTCGTTGCTTAGCCGCGCTTAACGGAGGGTACGCTAACGGGACTCCTGGGCTCACTATAATGACATCAGCCTGTTGGCAGACGGTCTCAGTATCTGTTCCACAGAAAAAACGCACCTCTGGAAAAGTATTTTTGAGAGAGGTTAATTGCGGAGGAGTATCTCTGGTATCGGCAGCCAGAACAGTCAATTCAGGAAAATGCTGCAGCCAACGTAATACCGAAGCACCAGTCTCACCTAGACCGAGTACCAGTATTGTTTGCTGTGAATTAAATAAGCCTTGCATAATCCTTTACCTGATCTTAAGAGTAGATAACCCAGCTAAAATTAAAATAATAGTAATAATCCAAAAACGAACTACTACCTGATTTTCTTTCCATCCCTTTAATTCAAAGTGATGATGAACGGGTGCCATTCTAAAAATACGATTTCCAGTTAATTTAAATGAGGCCACTTGCAGAACCACTGATAAGGTTTCTAGAACAAACACTCCACCCATTACAAACAATACAATTTCTTGGCGTACAATAACTGCCACAAGGCCTAACGCAGCACCTAGAGCCAACGCACCAACATCACCCATAAACACCTCTGCTGGGTAAGCGTTAAACCACAGAAAGGCAAGACCAGCACCAGTCATGGCAGCACAAAAAACCACCAACTCCCCAGCGCCAGGGATGCTAGGAAAAGCGAGATATGCTGCAAAAATTTTATTTCCAGCAACGTAAGCGAATATGGATAGTGCAGCAGAAATCATGGCTGTAGGCATAATAGCTAAGCCATCTAAGCCATCAGTTAAATTCACTGCATTACTACTACCGACAATGACAAAGTAAGTCAGAATAATAAATCCAATGCTGCCTAACGGTAGTTTTATACTTTTAAAAAAAGGAACAATTAATTCAGTTTCAGCAGGGCTCGTAGCCATATAAGCCAAATAAGTAGCTACACATAAAGCAATAACCGACTGCCAAAAAAACTTGGCTTTAGCTGATAAACCTTTTGGATTACGGTAAACCACCTTACGGTAGTCATCCACCCAACCAATTACACCAAACCCAACTAACACAATTAAACATAACCAAATATAGCGATTAGAGAGGTCGGCCCACAATAAAGTGGTTACAATAATTGCAACCAGAATTAATGCCCCCCCCATAGTTGGCGTGCCACTCTTAATTAAATGGCTCTGTGGTCCGTCTGTTCTTACAGCTTGACCGATCTTATAAGCAGTTAATTGTCGGATCATTGCCGGGCCAACCATAAAAGACAAAGTAAGCGCCGTTAAGGTCGCCAACACTGCCCGCAAGGTAATATAATCAAATACATGAAAACCATGTATTCCCATGGTTTGTCCTAACCAATGTGCAAGTGCTAGCAACATGTTATATATCTCTTTATTGTCATTGCAGTAATCCTTCTACTACTCGCTCCATTTTCATGAAACGAGATCCTTTTACTAGCACAGTTGTGTCACGATTTAATTGTGGTTTTAATGTACTGATAATCTGCTCTACCGACTCACAGTGATGAGCGCCTTCACCAAAACTTGACGCGCTACGCCGCGTTAATTCACCCAATGTGAATAGATCATCAATCCCTGCCTGTTGTGCTTTTAATCCAACTTCTGCATGTAGCTCATCAGCAAACTCTCCAAGCTCCCCTAAATCACCTAATACAAGTATTTTTCTACCAGCACGCTCGCTTAAAACATGAATGGCAGCAAAAACAGAATCAGGGTTTGCATTGTAAGTGTCATCAATAACTAACGCACCCAAAGCAGAGAATTGCATTTGTAGTCGACCTGGTACACCAATAAACTCTTCTAAACCCTTGATGATTTGTGCTGCTCCGACCCCTGTTGCGAGACAGGCTGCAATCACAGCCAAGGCATTTTCTTGATTATGTCTACCTGGAATTTGTAAACGTACTTTCATGGTTTCTCCAAACCCTGAAACCGTGAGCACCTGACCGTCAATGGCTCCTGTAATATGTGCCTGAGCGTTAATTGCAAAGGATAATTGGCGATGGGGTTGCGCTTGCTGACTAAGAATTGCGCTCGTTGATAAATCAGTGGGATAAACGGCCACTCCCTCTTTATCTAATCCTTCAAAGATCTCACTTTTTGCATAAGCAATCGCCTCAATGGAACCTAGTAACCCAATATGCGCTCTTTGAACTGTATTAATTAACGCCACATCTGGTTTCGCTAAGTTAGAAAGATAAGCAATTTCTCCTGCGTGATTCATACCCATCTCAATTACGGCAAACCGGTGTTCGGGACGTAACCTCAATAAAGTCAAAGGAACACCTATTGCGTTATTTAGATTTCCTTCCGTAGCCAGTACAGAATTAAATTCATGGCCAAGAGTTACGCTATGCTCGCGTAAAACGGCAGCAGTCATTTCTTTAACTGTTGTTTTGCCATTACTACCGGTTAGCGCAATCACAAAAGGATTAATATGTTTGCGCCAAGCTTGAGCTAATTGCCCCAAGCTTAATAAAGTATCTTTCACTTTTAATAATTGCTGCTCAGATATGGTTGAGGGAACTGACCAATCCTCTCTTACCACAGCGCATAACGCTCCTTTAGCTAAGGCTTGAACAACATAATCATGACCATCGAACTGATCTCCCTGTAATGCAAAAAATACATCACCTTGACCAATAGCTCGACTGTCTGTACTTATACGATTAACCACATAATCTTGTTGATCCACGTTAAGCGACAGAGACAAATAATGAGCTAACTGTCCCAGGGTCATCATAGGAGTACTTGTCTGACTCATCCCTCACTCCTTTGTAGATATTCTTTTACAACCTGCTGATCGCTAAAATAATGTTTAACACCTTTTACCTCTTGGTAGTCTTCATGCCCTTTACCAGCCACAAGAACCACATCACCAGGACGAGCGCAACTCAGGGCATACTCAATAGCCTCACGACGATCAAGGATAGCCTTACTCACTCCAGCTATACCGGATTGAATGGCGTGAATAATTTCTTCGGGTTCCTCATCGCGTGGATTATCGTTTGTGACAATGATTTGATCAGCGAACTGATCAACTACCTTACCCATAAGAGAGCGTTTTCCTTTGTCACGATTTCCACCGCAGCCAAACACACAAATAAGATTGTTATGAGTAGGAGTAATTTCTCTTAACGTGATCAATACTTGCTCTAACGCATCGGGGGTATGAGCATAATCAATTACTGCTACAAAACCATTTTTAGAAATAATCTTCTCCAATCTTCCTGGAGGTGGATTCAGTGACGCAATGGGTCCTACCACTTGATTAAGATTAATATCAAGACATATTAATGCAGCAAGGACAGCCAAAAGATTAGCGACATTAAAACGCCCTAATAACGGACTTGATACATGGTAAGTCTTTCCTTCAAAAGAGAAATCAAACTCTGCTCCTTGGGCACTCAATCTAATATTGAAGGCAGATAAAATACCAGGGTTGTCAGTCGCCGTTAGCGAATAACCGATAACTTGAGGAATAGCAGTACGGTAACGATTAAGTAGATTCTTACCAAATTCGTCGTCATAGTTGATTACAGCCCATTGCAAACCTTGTGCCTGAAAAAGCAATGCTTTTGCTTCAGCATAAGCTTCCATGGTGCCGTGATAGTCCAAATGATCACGAGTTAAATTAGTAAATATAGCGCCAGTAAAATTAACCCCACCAACACGTCCCTGAACTAAACCATGAGACGACACTTCCATGACACAGTCTTTACAATGCTGATCAACAAAGCTTTTAAGCCACTTCTGACACTCAATTGCATCGGCAGTTGTGTTTTGAGATTCACTTAAATGCGGCCAAATACCATTACCTAAAGTACCCATGACAGCGCAATTACCGTCTATGCGTGACAACAGTTGGGCCAGCCAGAGGCTACAACTACTCTTACCATTCGTCCCTGTTACACCGGTTACTCTTAATTGTTGGCTTGGATTACCATACACCTCAGCAGCAATCACGCTGATGTTATCTTTTAAATTAGTCACAGAACGATGGCTAATTGCTTGCCATTTAACCGGCCAATCAAAGCCCTCTGGATCCCAAATTACAGATTGGGCTCCACGCTCAATCGCATCAGCAATGTAGTCTCGCCCATCCACTCGTTCGCCTTTATAGGCAACAAAAGTATCACCTTGTTTAATATCTCTACTGTCTGCAGTTAATCCTTGAATCTGCAGTTCTGAATGCAATTGGGCCGCGGCTTGTTTAAACTCACCGCGGCCAGGAGGAAGAGGATACTTAACAGAATTCATCATCATGTATCCTCCGCTGCATCACTTTTCGTAGTGATGTGATAATCCCCCGATCCAGGATCATCTGGAGGAATACCGTTCATTTGTAATACGCTACCCATAAGAACAGAAAAAACAGGGGCAGCAACTTCACCACCGTAGTACACCGCACCTTGCGGATCATCAATCATGACCGCAATGACATAGCGCGGATTAGATGCAGGAGCAAATCCTACAAAAGAAGCAACATAATGGTTACCGTAATGACGTCCACTTACTTTATGAGCAGTCCCCGTTTTTCCTGCAACGCGGTATCCTTTTACCTGAGCCTCAATAGCTGTACCGCCAGGTTGAACCACCATTTCAAGCATGGTTTTTACTTCATCAGCAGTTTTTGCAGAAAACACTTGTCGACCGCTAACAGGGCCATTAACCTTAACAATTGATAACGGTTTTAACATGCCATGGTTAGCAAAAACCGTATAGGCTTGGGCGAGTTGAGCAAGACTAACGGATATACCATTGCCATAAGCCATTGTTGCTTGCTCGATAGGACGCCATGTTCTATAAGGTCGAACTTTACCTCCTGTTTCTCCAGGAAAACCTAATTTAGGTGGCAAACCAAAGCCCGCATCAGTAAATGTATTCCACATATCTTTAGGATTCATTGATAACGCAATCCTTGCGGCTCCCACATTACTTGAGCGCTGAATAACTTGAGAAACAGTTAATTCATCTGAGTGGTGTGTATCATGAATTCTGGCAGGGCCAATTGTCATTACTCCGCCTGTGGTTGGAATAATCGTATTGGGTGTCACTTTTCCTAATTCAAGGGCTGTGGCAATAGTAAAAGGTTTAAGAGTTGAACCTGGTTCATAAGAATCTGTTAAAGCGCGATTTCTTAGTTGAGCCCCTGACAAATGATGGCGGTCATTAGGATCATAATTAGGACAATTAGCTAGAGCCAATATTTCACCAGTAAGACTATCAACAACAATTACTGATCCTGCTTGAGCGTGATGCTGTTCAACCGCTTTACTTAATTCACGATAAGCGAGGTGCTGAATGCGATAATCAATGCTGAGTGTGACATCTTGTCCTGGACGTGAAGCACGAATATTTTGCTCATCTTCAATGATATGTCCTGCACGATCTTTAATAACTCGTTTTGCTCCATCACGCCCACCCAAAGAATGTTGATAGGCATATTCGATGCCCTCTTGACCGATATCATCTGCATTGGTAAAACCAATTACGTGAGCCACCTCCTCACCTTTGGGATAGGCACGGTGATAACCACGCTGAGGAAACAATCCTGTAATATCAAGACGCATAATCTGATCAGCCACAGAGGGACTGACTTGTCGCTTCAAGTAGACAATATTGTGTTTACCTTCATCGAGCTTTTGTTTTAATTCATCCACATCAATACCCAGTAAACCGGCTAGTTTTCTTTCTTGATGTTCATCGATGTCAACATTCTCACGGCTTGCGAGAATAGATTCAGACGGGACGCTAATGGCAAGAGGAACACCATTACGGTCACGAATAATTCCTCTGTTAGCGGGAATATCTATCACGCGGCTATACCGCTCTTGCCCTTTATGCTGCAAAAAGCTGGCGTTAAAACCTTGTAAATACATATCGCGACCAACAAGTACTACAAACCATCCCATTAAAAACAACAGTAATACGCGGGATCGCCATCCTTCTAGTTTGAAATTAAATCGAGATTGAGGTTTGGGATCAAATTTCATGATGCACCCTGTGCAGATGAAATAATCAACTTCACCTTACTTGGTAATGGAGAATGCATTTGCAACTCTCGTATCGCTCCATCTTCGATTCGTTTACTTGAGGTCAATGATCCTTGCTGAATTTGTAATTCATTCCAATCGTTGTGTAACTGTAATGCGTAATCATGCTCTTTTTGTAAGTCCATAAAAAGAACACGCGAACGATGCTGTGCATTAACTACTGCGAGAGACATGAAAACAACGATTAAAAACAGGATTAAGTTAAGCCGATTCATGCAGCACACCTCTCAGCGACACGCATAATGGCACTACGACTTCTCGGGTTTGTCTCTTGCTCGTGTTGAGAGGCTCTAGTACTTTTACCCACTAAACGAAGTAACGGTTGCGGTCTTTGTGACTCGGGTATAGCAAGACCTCGAGGTATTTCTGGTGGCGATGAATGGCGCTTAAAAAACTGTTTAATCAAACGGTCTTCCAAAGAATGAAAACTAATTACTACTATTCTTCCCTCTTCCTCTAAAAGAGAAAGCGTTTGCGGCAATACCTCTTCTATTTCTTCTAATTCTTTATTAATGAATATGCGAATAGCCTGAAAAGTACGCGTAGCGGGATTGAGCCCTGGCTCTCTTTTTTTGACAACCTTGGCAATTAACTCAGACAACTGTTGAGTGGTCTCAAGTGGCTTTACATTTCTTTGGTTAACAATCGCTGAGGCAATTTGTCTTGCAAAACGCTCTTCACCATAATCCCGGATAACGCGAACCAATTCTTTTTCATCAACTTGCTCTAACCACTCTCTTGCAGATAATCCCACCGCGGGATTCATTCTCATATCAAGAGGCCCATCGGAACGAAAACTAAAACCACGCTGCGGTTCGTCTAATTGTGGAGAAGACACACCTAGATCTAATAAAATACCGTTTACTTTGGTTATACCAAGCTCTGACAGTTTACGTTGCATTTCAGAGAAACGAGCATGGACAAAGTGAAGGCGATTATCTTGCCATTGTTGGCCGATTAAATAAGCCTCTGGATCACGATCAAAAGCAATCAGCTTTCCATGTGGACCCAGTTGATTTAAGATTGCTCGAGCGTGGCCACCACGTCCAAATGTACCATCAACATAAATGCCATCAGGAATAATTGTAAGCGCTTCTACAGCCTCAGCCAGAAGCACACTAACATGTGTTGATTGGGACGAGGAGGATTGGCTCGTTATCACAGTGAGAAATCTTCCATACCAGTAGGTACAAGATCGGCACCAAGACGCTCGATTTCTTTGAACTGTTCGTCCCAAGCAGGAGGATTCCATAACTTAAAATGACTGCCCTGTCCAAACATCATCACTTCACGATCAATTGAGGCAAAACGTCTTAGTGCAGGAGCAACTAACACTCGCCCCGAACTATCCATTTCCACATCATCGGCATGACCAACTAATAAACCTTGCAATAAGGTTGAGTTCTTATCAAACCCTGAGCGCTTCATGATGGCATCACGAATAGGTTCCCATGCGGAACGAGGGTAAAGCAGAAGACAACGATGTGGGTGAGCGGTAATAACCAAGTGACCATCACTTTGCAAGCGCAAAGCGTCTCGATAACGAGTTGGCACTGCCAGTCGTCCTTTGGCATCCAAACTAATTAACGATGGCCCTTGAAACACACTCTCCCCTTTTTTTTAGCCAGAAAAAGACCTAATTTCCCATAAATCCCCACTTTTTTCCACTATATGGCATAAGTACAGCAAGGTCAAGTAGAAAAACCAGCAAACCACTGTTTTTTTTAGGAAATATCGGGGATTTAAGTTTCTGAAAAGAAAAGGTGAAGGTGAAGCTGACCGATAAGCCGGGTTCTGTCGTGGACAGTCATTCCTCTAGACGATTGGTTACCCAATCGTTCAAGCAACCTACCCAGGAACAACGCGAGCCACGTTAACGTTCCTCTATTTGGTCTTGCTCCGAATGGGGTTTAACATGCCAGTGCTGTTACCAGCCCTGCGGTGCGCTCTTACCGCACCTTTTCACCCTTACCTGCATTGAATTAACAATACATCGGCGGTCTAAGTCTCTGTATCACTTTCCATAACCTCACGGCTTCCGGTCGTTAACCGGCATTCTGCTCTATGGAGCCCGGACTTTCCTCTCCGTGCCAAAGCACGCAGCGACTGTCTAGTCAGCTTCAAGTACATTCTATCAAGATTCGCTATTAAAGCTCCATACGAGAAACTCCCCAGCTCTCATGGGGATCAATGTTTCTGAGCCATAATTTAATTGAGCTGGAACCTTAACTTGCTGTTTGATAAGGGTTATTTTTTCTGTATTGCGTGCTAACCCGTAAAAATCCGCGCCATAAAAAGAAGCAAATCCCTCTAATTTATCAAGCGCACCAACACTCTCAAAGGCTTCAGCGTATAACTCCATGGCTGCGTGAGCTGTGTAGATTCCAGCACAGCCACAAGCATTTTCTTTCAACGATTGAGGATGAGGAGCACTATCTGTCCCCAGGAAAAACTTATTATTTCCTGATGCCACAGCCTCAAGTAAAGCTTGGCGGTGTTTTTCTCTTTTTAATACTGGTAAACAATAATGATGAGGACGAATCCCACCTTGAAACAAGGCATTACGATTAAGCAGTAAATGATGTGCTGTGACAGTTGCTGCAACGTTTTTATCAGCAGTTAAAACAAATTTCACAGCAGATGCTGTGGTGATATGCTCTAATACCACTTTTAGTTTAGGGTACTTAAGAATTAACGGAATAAGTTGATCCTCAATAAACACCCTTTCTCTATCAAATACATCAATTGTAGGATCAGTGACTTCACCATGTACTAATAATGGCACTCCACACTGCTCCATGGCCTCTAATACTCCTTCTACCCTAGACCATTGACGTACCCCGGAGTCAGAGTTGGTTGTAGCGCCTGCAGGATAGTATTTTACGGCATGAACAAAGCCACTCTCTTTAGCCTTAGCAATTTCCTCAGGTATAGTGTTCTCTGTTAAATAAAGCGTCATCAAGGGGGTAAATGACGAGCCTGGCGGGAGAGCTGTCACGATGCGATCTCGATATGACTGGGCCTGAGCCACTGTCACTACCGGTGGCTTCAAATTAGGCATAATGATTGCCCGAGCAAATTGTTTTGCTGTATCAGGTAAAACCGCTTGTAAGAAATCACCATCACGCACATGTAAATGCCAATCATCAGGGCGAGTTATCGTTATTTGCTCACTCATAGCTACTCCTTAACTTTTACTGAATATTAACATATAGAGTTATTGCAAATAAGAAACATTCTCGTTTAAGATAGAGTTATGGATACTATTTACCGTGCAAATCAGCTCAAAATTGGTGAAACCGCCATTATTAGCGAAGTCAGTCTTGATGACACAACAGACCCGCGCCTTGGGCAGGATTGTATTCGACGCTTATTAGAGCTAGGGTTTATTCCCGGGGAAAAACTAAAAGTAGTGCGTAAGGGTTTCCCTCAAGGTGACCCTATCGCCTTTCGTATTGGTACCTCAACTTTCGCCCTTCGCGTTAAAGAGGCGCAAACCATTAAAATAAGTCGTCCTACTCCATGAAAAACTCCTATATTGCCGCCCTCGTCGGCGCTCCAAACTGCGGTAAAACCGCACTGTTTAATCGATTAACGGGTAGCCGACAAAAAGTCGCTAACTATGCTGGGGTGACCGTTGAAAAAAAAGAGGGGGATTTAAACTGTCCTTCTGGTCAAAAAGTTCATGTTATTGATTTACCGGGGACTTACAGTCTCACACCCACCTCACTAGATGAATCCATTACCCGTCGTGTGGTGATGGGGCAGCTTAAAGATGAAGTGGCTCCCGATTTACTTGTTTGCGTTGTTGATAGTACAAATTTACGACTGCATTTACGCTTGGTGTTAGAGCTAACACGTTTAAAAAAACCCATGGTGTTAGTCCTAAACATGATGGATGCGGCTAAAAGCCAAGGACTCATCATTGATGTGGATAAACTCTCTCAAGAGCTTGCTATTCCAGTCGTCTCTTGCGTTGCAGTTAATAATGAAGGGGCACAGGAACTCGTTGATTTTCTTGATCACTGCAATATTGCGGATAATCAAACCTCAGTATTGCCTTGGAAAGATCCGACTCCCAACGAATTACAAGAAATGCAACAACGGGTTAGAGAAATTATTCGTTTAAGTTGTGATGAATCAGGAAGGAAAGAAAGCCTAAATGAACAATTGGATAATATCGTCATGCATCCCGTATGGGGAATGATTATTTTAGCATGTGTCTTGTTTTTCACTTTCCAGGCTGTTTTCAGCTGGGCTAATTTACCCATGGATGCCATCAAAAACGGAATAGATTGGCTGAGTAATTTAATCAATCATTGGTTACCGCAAGGATTATTAAGAAGTTTACTCGTTGATGGGGTCATTTCAGGAGCTGGAAGTGTTTTACAGTTCCTACCACAAATTCTCATTTTATTTACCTTCATTCTAGCCCTAGAAGATTCAGGTTATCTTCCTCGAGCAGCATTTTTACTTGATCGCATTATGGGAAGTGTGGGGCTGTCGGGGCGATCATTTATCCCCCTACTCTCAAGTTTTGCCTGTGCAATACCTGGGATTATGGCTACGCGCACTATTCAAAACCCACGTGATCGACTAACAACTATACTCATTGCTCCGTTAATGACCTGTTCCGCTAGACTTCCTGTTTATGGTTTATTAATCGCCGCCTTCATTCCTAATAGATCCATTTGGGGACTATTTAACCTGCAGGGTTTAGTATTGTTTTCTCTCTACATGGGTGGCATTCTCTCTGCCATGATAGTGGCGTTTGTACTTAAAAAGACCATTGGGCGTCGTCACTATCAACCGTTGATGATGGAGTTACCTTCATATCGTCTACCGCACATGCGTAACCTACTAATGGGACTACTGGAACGCGCAGAAATATTCACCTCTAGAGTGGGTAAAATCATCTTACCTATGATGGTGATTCTCTGGTTTTTAAGTTCTTACCCTATCGCTCCCGCTCACAGCACTGAACCGGCGATTACTTACAGCTTCGCGGGTAGTGTTGGAAAGTTTTTAGAGCATATTTTTGCCCCTATTGGGTTTAACTGGCAAATTTGCTTGGCACTTGTTCCAGGTCTTGCTGCTCGTGAGGTTGCCGTTGGCGCATTAGGTACTGTATACGCTCTTACAAGCGATGGTGGAGAAGTAAGCACCTCAGCTCTTGCACCCGTGTTACATCATTCGTGGGGATTAGCCACGGCCTTATCTTTACTCGTGTGGTATATTTTTGCCCCACAATGTGTGGCTACATTAGGGGCAGTTAAGCGAGAGACTAACTCGTGGCGTATTCCCTCAATTATGCTAACTTATTTGTTTTTATTGGGTTATATCGCTTCTTTTGTCACCTATCAGCTAACACTTAGCTTGGGGAGGTAATATGTGGGATACCTATATTGCAATAGCTATCGTTGTGGTGGCTGCGTTATATCTGATCAAGCAGTGGACAGGTAATCGTTCTTGTCACGAGTCATCAACCTGTAACAACTGTCAATCGACTAACAATGAAGGAGAGCATCACTGCTCGTAACTGAAAGTGACTCGATTTCTACCAATGGTGAATGATACTTGCCACAATCAGAATGTTT
Organism: Pseudomonadota bacterium; assembly: GCA_021811145.1. Lineage (GTDB taxonomy): Bacteria > Pseudomonadota > Gammaproteobacteria > Burkholderiales > Ferrovaceae > PN-J185. The sequence goes on along the minus strand of JAJZPN010000012.1, from coordinate 15,282 downwards.
GTTAATACGTAAACCAACACAATCCCACTTCTAATTAAGGCAATCTTATCTGCCTCACGATTGTCGCCACCGGATTTCTCACCCAGCGCCTTTGCCCATAATCTCCACATGAGTTATCACCTTTTGTATTTAAATTATTCAGCACTAATCTAAAAGACGCTACTCTACCGTAACAGATTGATTTTGTTGAGGAGGTCATTTTGTTCCCATGGATATCTTTTTTTCAACATCAGAGTAGTACTTTTCTCACCTTTAATAACTTTATATCCCAAGGATTTATGACTCGTATCTTTGTATTTAATACCATCACCCACAGTCGGCAGAGAGAACATAGCTTCAATTTAATGCTCATTTGTTTGAGGTAAGTATTTTACATTGATTCGCTCGATTAGACCTGAGATATAAGCCTTCTTTTACTCACCTGATAAATTATCTCGGGGGCTAACTTCATCACCATATTGCTTGACGTAATCAACCTATTTTTCAGATTCTTTTGTACCTTATAATTCCAGTTGAGCATTAAGCAAAGCGATATTCACAAAATTAGATAATCGGTTTTGAATTTCCCTTTAATTTATTCTTTTTTTGGAAATTACGTTCCATTTGGAATGTTACTGTAGATAAGTTTCCCAGTCTGAAGGGAGACCCATTGCATTTCGCCAGCGATCATCTTTTGCGATTGGACGTATTAAATCTCTTAGATTAACCACCCACTCTTTATTATTTCCAGTAGCAACGAGCAAATGTTTAAGGATCAAAATAATACAAAATATCCGATCATTTCTTGGCTTAATCGCAGGAGTCCATGGGGGATTTTTAATTGCCTCAATTCTTATCGAAAGCTTACGGTTCCATAATCGACTGTGATGAGCACACACATTTCTTATGTAACTTAACGAATGAAGCCAATCTGATAAGGATTTATGATGCACATTGAAATATGAAGAAATTACTTTTTTGTCGTCATTCTTCAATCCACCATAAGCATATGAAAGGCTACCCAAACTTAATACCTCAGCAAGCATCCATAATGGCAACTCAGGATATCCCTCGTATTTTGACTGATAGTGCTTGATAAAAGCCTCTGATGATCTATTAGTTTCTTTAGTGATCCCCGTTAACCAAAATTCATGATTAAATGCTTCATGGAAATTTATAGATTTAGTATACCCGAAGGGTCCGTACGAATGGCTGAAGTGATAAACAAGCTGACATCTAATGGCAACTTCGACTCTTTCTAATGCATCTAAAACTAATAACCGTAGCTTTCGATCAAACTCATACAAAGTTAATGCCGTATTCCAGTTTGAATTATCTACAAATTTATCAAGAACCAATCCTTTGGCATCCCTTTCTCTTAAGGGATGTAGGTACCCTGATAAACGGTAATATCCAATAGAGCTAAGGGTTTTAGTGGCATTTACCTCGTCTGAAACAATCAAGCCTCGCTTAATAAATTTTTTTAATTGCTCTTCGATTGTGAGAGGTGGTTTGGAGTAATTTATAGCCATAATTATTTTCGAAAGACGAAAAAAAACCGTCAAGGTTGCGCATTATTAAGAGGCGTGACGGTTATGTTATTTAAATTATCTTACCTGTAAATTTAGTTGTCAAATTTATTTATAGGTGCCCTTCTGGAAATCATTCGGAAATCCCCATCCAAAATGTTCACGTATTCCCCAGTCCCTAATTCAAAGGATATTGTCGTTGTTATTAGGCAGATGTGACCTGTATAAGCAAGATTAAACCCAACAACCATCTTCGTTTTTCATGATTACTGAATTACAGATGTAACATGAACTGGCTTTTTTACGGTACTTGGAAATCAAAGCTCCAACCATCTCTGGATAAAAAGCTTTTCCTTAATATGAGATGTACCTCTGTCGTTGAGAACTAGCTATAGCTTTCATGGTCATCCCCTAACTTGCAAAGCTAGAAATCGTCAATATGAGAGCTGCATGACTAGGTTCGACAAACCAATCACTAACCGTATTGGTTGTGATTGTGATGGTCGCTAGAACTCTGAAATTTCCTCGTTTTTGAAGGCTTTTTAAAAACGGAGCAAGATTACTCCACCGTTACGCTCTTAGCAAGATTACGCGGCTTATCCACATCTGTACCGCGCTGGCAGGCCACGTGATAAGCCAATAACTGTAAGGGCACCACATGCATGATGGGGCTTAAAATCCCTTCATGATCCGGCATACGAATCACATGAATTCCCTCTTCTGCTTTGAAATGGGAGTCATTGTCTGCAATCACATATAGCACCCCACCCCGCGCTTTAACCTCTTGTAAGTTCGATTTCAGCTTCTCTAACAAATTGTCATTCGGAGCCACGGCAATCACCGGCATACGCTCATCTACCAAAGCCAAGGGGCCGTGTTTTAATTCCCCTGCAGGGTAAGCTTCAGCATGAATATAAGAAATCTCCTTAAGTTTCAAGGATCCTTCCAATGCAATAGGATAGTGAACACCTCTTCCTAAGAAGAGTACATGGTCTTTTTCGGCAAAACGATCAGCCCACAGGGTTAATTGGGGTTCCAAATTCAAGACATGCTGTATCTTATTGGGTAAACGTCTGAGAGCATCAAGATACTCGTTTTCATTGTCAGCTAATAAGCGCGACTGACACTTCGCAATAACCACAGACAAGGAGAACAATGCCACTAGCTGAGTGGTAAAGGCTTTGGTTGAGGCAACCCCTATCTCCATTCCTGCACGGGTTAAGAAAGAGAATTGCGACTGTCTCACTAACGCACTCTCAGGGACATTACAAATGGTTAAGGTATGATGATGACCTAATGCTTTAGCATGTTTAAGAGCAGCTTGGGTGTCTGCCGTCTCACCTGATTGAGAGATAGTCACCACTAAAAAATCAGGTTGCGGCACAGAAATTCGATAACGATACTCACTGGCCACCTCAACAATACAGGGTAATTGAGTAATATGTTCAAACCAATAGCGTGCCACCAGACCTGCATGATAACTGGTACCACAGGCTAGAATCATTACCCCTTTGATGCGTGAGAATACCTCATGAGCCTTCTCTCCAAATAGATCAGGAGTAAACCCTACCCCCAATATCTTTTCTACCGTATCAGTAATTGCGCGCGGCTGTTCAGCGATCTCTTTTTGCATGTAATGCTGATAGGGACCCAATTCAACATTGTCAGCGGAGAGCTCACTAATGTGCATCACTCGCTCTACGTCACTGCCTTGTCTGTCGGTTATATGATAGCCATTGAGGGTTAGTTCAACCACATCCCCTTCTTCAAGATAGAGCATCTTTTGAGTGATACTGATTAAGGCTGATGCATCTGAGGCTAAGTAATAGCCTTCCTCACCAATACCAATTAACAATGGACTACCAAGCCTCGCAGCCATCAATTGCTCTGGTTGGTCTTCTACCATTATAGCAATAGCATAAGCACCCTGTAGACGAGCTAAGGCCTCTCTGACTGCTAGATTCAGCTGGTGGTGTTGGCGATAAAAGGAATGAATGAGGTGGGCAATAACCTCTGTATCCGTTTCAGAGGTAAACACATAACCCGCTTCTTGCAGTTGTTGGCGTAAAACTTCGTAGTTTTCGATAATGCCATTATGTACTACAGCTAAGCCATCTAAGCTTATGTGAGGATGGGCATTGCGCTCTGAGGGGACACCATGGGTCGCCCAACGGGTATGGGCAATACCAATTGATCCTGTAATGTGATGCTTAACCACTTCCTCTTCAAGTTGCTTAACGCGGCCAGTACTTCTTACTCGCCCCAAATGTTTATCATGAATAACAGCAAGCCCCGCTGAATCATAACCACGGTATTCAAGTTTCTTTAAACCCTCCACCAAAACCGGAACAACATTCTGACGACTGATAGCACCAACAATACCGCACATGACATTAACCCTACATGAAGAGATAAAAAAGTATTATCTATCAATTTCGCCAAAAAGGGTTATCGTTTAACGCTGAATGATGAATAACAATAGAGAAAAAAGTAGGTAACACTATTAATAAACAGATTTAAAAATTAAAAAAGCCTATTTTTAAATAGGCTTTTAATTCATTGCACTATTAGTTGTGTATTAATGTCGAATTAGGTAATCAAAAGCACCTAAGGCTGCGGTAGCTCCAGAACCAATGCTAATAACAATTTGCTTATAGGGAGTATTAGTACAATCACCTGCAGCAAAAATACCCGGCACATTAGTTTGGTTATGTCCATCAACAACAATCTCACCAAAACGGGTTCGCTCAACATTATCAGCTAGCCAATCCGTATTAGGAACAAGACCAATTTGAATAAACACCCCTTCTAGGGCAATATGTTTTTCAAGACCTGTATCGCGCTCTATGTAGCTCATTCCGTTCACTTTGGCATCACCCGTAATTTCTTTGGTCTGTACATTTTTCAATACAGTAACATTAGCCAAACTATATAAACGTTTTTGTAGTACATCATCAGCCTTAAGTTCTGGCATGAATTCAAGGAGCGTTACGTGTCCTACAATACCGGCCAAATCAATGGCAGCCTCAACACCACTGTTGCCGCCCCCAACCACGGCCACATGTTTACCTTTGAATAAAGGGCCATCACAATGAGGACAATAGGCAACGCCTTTGTTTTTAAATTCCGCCTCACCTGGGATGCCAAGATTCTTCCAACGGGCTCCTGTTGCAATGATGACAGTTTTACTTTTAACTGTTGCACCGCTCTCAAGATCAACTTCAATTAACTCATTACGGCGAATACTTTTTGCCCGCTGTAGATTCATGATCTCTACAGGGTAGTGTTTAACGTGTTCCTCGAAATTAGCTACTAATTTAGGCCCTTCTGTATAAGGAGTTCCGATAAGGTTTTCAATACCCATTGTATCCATGACTTGGCCACCAAAGCGTTCAGCCACCAAACCTGTCTTAATACCTTTACGGGTAGCATAGATAGCAGCGCTCGCCCCTGCGGGTCCTCCGCCAATAACAAGCACATCAAACTCTTTGCCGTTAATATCACTCACATCAGCCTGACTACCCATTTTAGCCAGAATTTCTTCAACACTTTGTCTGCCGCTAGCAAACATTTCTCCATTTAACATGACAGCTGGTACAGCCATAATGTTTTGGCTTTCTACTTCTTCTTTGAATACAGCACCATCAACCATGGTGTGAGAAATATGTGGATTCAATACACTCATTGTATTGAGTGCTTGAACCACGTCGGGACAATTGTGGCAAGATAAACTAATATAAGTTACAAATTCAAAGTGACCTCTTACCTCTTTAATTTGGTCAACGACTTTGTCGTCGATTTTTGGTTTTCTACCACTAACTTGCAGTAGAGCTAGAACAAAACTGGTGAACTCATGCCCTAGAGGTATGCCGGCAAAAGTAATGCGCTCTCCCACCTGAAAACTGGGGGTTCTAGGTAGCGTAGCAGTTTCAATACGAATGAGTGGAGCCATGCTTGATACCTCTTGCAATAGCTCCATCATCTCTATTGAGGTGGCATCAGTGCTTGCACTAACCTTGATAACAACCTCACCTTCTAATAATTGGAGGTACTGTTGTAATTGTTCTTTAATGCTTGCATCTAATGCCATTTTCATACTCCTTAGATTTTTCCAACTAGATCAAGACTTGGGGTAATGGTTTTTGATCCTTCTTTCCACTTGGCTGGGCATACTTCACCAGGGTGAGCGGCCGTATATTGAGCTGCTTTGAGTTTTCTTAATGTTTCAGATACGTCACGAGCGATTTCATTGCTGTGCACTTCTGCGGTTTTCACAATGCCTTCAGGGTTAATAATGAATGTGCCGCGCAAAGCCAACCCTTCTTCATCAATATGTACATCAAAACCACGACTTAACGTATGTGTTGGATCACCCACTAATGGGAATTTGGCTTTACCAACTGCAGGACTTGTTTCATGCCATACTTTGTGTGAGAAATGGGTATCAGTGGTAACAATGTATACTTCTGCACCGAGTTTTTGGAATTCAGCATAACTGTCAGCAGCATCTTCAACTTCTGTAGGGCAATTAAAAGTAAACGCTGCAGGCATAAAAATGAATACATTCCATTTACCTTTAATTGATTCATTGGTTACGTCAATGAACTTGCCATTGAGGTACGCTTGGGTCTTAAATTCTGGAACTGGTTTATTAATGATTGACATATACATCTCCTTAACAACTAGTAATTAATCCAAACTATCAATCAACAACCTAGTAGTGATTGAAGTTGGGCTTTGGGGTTAACCGAACAAAGTTTTAGAATTAGTCTAAACTTAAAGTAAGTTTAAGTGTTAGCTTTCTTTCTGTCAAGAAAAAAAGCCAAATAACACAATATGTTAACTATTTATTACACATTTAGAAAAACAGCCAGCTCTGCAAGTGCTTTTTGGTACACGTCGCGCTTAAATTCAATGACTGTTTCCAATGGAACCCAATAGTCGTGCCAACGCCAAGCGTCAAACTCCGGTTGTTCGCTAGCACGCAGTGATACATCTGAGTCTTTACCTGTCAGACGCAATAAAAACCAAATTTGTTTTTGTCCTTTATAATTGCCACGACAATCACGTCTTACCCATTGTTCTGGGACGTTGTAGTGTAACCAGTTCTTAGTTCTTCCTAAGATAGCAACATGTTCTGGGCGTAATCCTACTTCTTCACCTAGTTCCCTATACATTGCTTGCTCTGGCGTTTCACCTTGTTTAATTCCACCTTGTGGAAATTGCCAAGAGTGCTCTCTTATACGTTTACCCCAGAAAACCTGATTGTTTGCATTACAAAGGATAATACCCACATTGGGCCGGTAGCCGTCCCGATCGATCATGGTCTTACCCTAACTTAATTGATTAAACTACTTATATTGTTCCACATTACGGAATTCCCATCAATTTATGTGTCTGAAGAGACAACTGCCACTGTGGATGAGACAAGCAATAATCTATTGCTAGACGTAGGTTATTGGCCTGCTCAGGGCCATCCATAGGCTGCAAAAGAAAATGATCAAAAGCCAAGGTCTCGAGACTTTTTGGGTCAACATTGTGTTGTGGAAAAACCAACTTCAATTCATGCCCAACGGTTTGTTGTAACGCTTCTTGTCCCTTGGGACTAACGCAAATCCAATCAATACCAGGTGGAGCAACAATTGTTCCATTTGTCTCAAGAGCAATTAAAAACCCAATTTCATGCAACGCATTAATTAAGGATTCGTCAACTTGCAACAAAGGTTCACCACCTGTTAATACGACCCAAGGTTGACCAGAACGCCCCACTCCCCAACAAGATTGTATGGCTTGAGCTAGTAATTGAGCCGTCTCAAAACGTCCCCCACCTACTCCATCCGTACCAACAAAATCTGTATCACAAAAAGTACAGCGTGCGGTTTCTCGATCTTCCTCACGACCTGACCAGAGATTACATCCAGTAAAGCGACAAAACACCGCTACGCGGCCCATTTGGCGACCTTCACCCTGTAACGTCAAAAAAATCTCTTTTACAGAATAAGCCATCTTACTCAACCCAAGTTGGTTGCATAGAGTAATTGCGCCTTAATCCTTCGCTTGGTGTTTGCCATAAACTCATACGAACTATTTTAGGTAATAGCCCTAACGCTTCTTTTTCCATAGCCACAAGACAATCTTGCAGGTCACCTTGACCAAAGAAATCATGTAAAGGTTGGTGATCAAATTGATTAATTAATGGTGAAAATACTTTTTTTACATCACCAAAATCTTCTACCCACTGAAATACTGTATCCAATGACGAGCTCAACCCCACTCTTAACAAATAGGTATGACCAATAATTTCTTGGCTACCAGGTAGACGGGTAGCGCTATCAAATGAAAATTCTTTCCAAATATAAAAATCCTGTCCATTAAACACCGATCCAGTAGAACGTGTTTCAAAAACAGTCACTTCTATAATCGTTAGTCCAACTTTAGCAAACTCTTGCCAGATCCAATACGCTATGATTTCACTGGTTGGATTTGTTAACCCATTCATATCATTTAAGACTTGATGATGAAGTTGTGTATGTAATTGTTGCCAATAGGCATATACCTTTTCATATTGATCAATAGCGCAGTGAATGAGCACCTCAAAACCATGACCATGTAATCGGCCACATTTATGGTCTCTACCTACTTGTGGCAGAAAATGAGCCGCTTCAAAACGTGAACGAAACCAAGCATTAACTTTGCGCCCTGATACAAAAGTAATACCATAATAGGGTCCTGACCACAGTTGTAAACGCTGGATTGTGTCTTGGCCAAGGTGTTTGATAAACCAAGCAACAAGAGCTTCATTGTCGGCGTTCATTAACTGGTCATTCAAATGAGTTAAATTAAGCGCTGAGCATAACTGTGATAAATGAGGATATATAAACTCATAAGTTACGCAATCGACCCTAAAACTGTGACCATGTAATTGAGGCTTTGCTCCCTTGGTTAGAGAACTATGACGAGCCGCCTCAAAACCTCCTGAACTTAAATATAATTCTTGGGACATATAAGTTATCTATTAAGAACAGGATCGTTCATATTGAGTTCAGCAAACCCTTTTTGGCGTAAAATGCAGGCATCACATTGACCACATGGTTGCCCTTGAACTCCAGGATCATAACAGCTTGTAGTTAATGAATAATCTACTCCCAATGACAGTCCTGTTTCAATAATTTGTTTTTTTGACATATCAATCAAAGGAGCATGAATTGTAAGTCTCGTGTTACCTTCTACGCCAGCGCGAGTCGCTAAATTTGCCATATTCTCGTAGCTCTTAATATAGTCAGGCCGACAATCTGGATAGCCACTGTAGTCTAATGCATTGACCCCTATAAAAATGTCTTGAGCTCCTAGTACCTCAGCCCAAGCCAACGCAAAAGACAAAAAGATCGTATTACGAGCTGGAACATAAGTAACCGGAATACCTTCACCCATATCTTCTACAGAACGATGCTTAGGAACTGGCTCATTGGTAGTTAGCGCTGAGCCTCCAATTTGCCTCAAGTCAAACTGAACAATACTGTGTTGCACCACTGAAAAATGTTGCGCAATACGTTGCGCCGCTTCTAACTCTATTTTATGGCGCTGGCCATAGTCAAAGCTCATGGCATAAGGAATATAGCCTTGACTCTTAGCGATAGCTAACACAGTCGTTGAATCCAAACCACCACTTAACAATATTACTGCAGATTTCTTCATTTATCTTCTACGCCAATATTTAAAGAATAACCAGGCCCCTAACATACCCCCTAAATGGGCAAAATGAGCAACCCCCACTTGGGTACCCGCTATTCCTTGAAAGAGTTCTATGCCACCATATAGCGTTGCGAATAGCCATGCCGGCATTGGAATTGGTGGAATGAGCAACATGACTGTTCGTCTGGGAAAACACAGCGCGTAAACGAGTAATAGACCAAATACCCCTCCTGACGCACCGATTGTCGGATAAGGTTCTCCGCCCACAAGAGAGTAATAAATTAATTGCGATAATGCTGCAGTAATGATTGAAGCAAAATAAATCTGTAAAAAACGTTTTTCTCCTACCACTCTCTCCACGTCAGAACCAAACATATATAGCCCTAACATATTTAAAAAGAGATGGTTCACGCCACCATGTAAAAATCCGTAAGTAATAATTTGCCAAGGCTCAAAACGAGGATATCCCACGTAACCAGGCTGTACCGTGACAGGCCATAACGCCATCCACTCTAAAGGAATAGATGTGGTGGTGATTGTTTGAAGGAAAAATATTATGACATTAATAAAAATTAATGAGCGCGTCATGGTTGGAACAAAATCAAACATAGCTATCCTGTTCCTTAGTGTGAGTGAAGTAAATAATCGTTAATTGCTGTACGTACTCCAACATGCTGCATACGCTCAGTTAACTGATCAGCTTGAGTAATTTGATTTTGATCCATCCGTTTAATTAACTCAGCCTTGCAACGTTGTGCCTGCCCCACACCCATTAGCACTGCCTTCTTACATAGTGCAAAAGCAATAGTGTCATTTTTTTGTACACCAAAACCTTGCGCATAGTAAATACCAATATTTGCTGTTGCCAGTCCATCACCTTTATCTGCCGCTTTTTCAAACCAGACATAGGCATCACGATAGCTTTGCGTCACTCCTTCACCTTGAGCATACATTAACGCTAAATTATTTAGCGCATCTAAATTACCTAGCTCCGCGGCACGTTTATAGTAACTAACCGCTTTCGGGCTATCTGACTTAACCCCAAAGCCCTCACTAAAAAGAAAACCAAGATTATTTAATGCTACAGGATTATTTTGTTGAGCTGACTTGTTAAACCACAAGAGAGCATCACTATACTCATGCTTTTCTCTGAAGTATGACCCCAACCAATTCTGGGCAACAGCATCACCAACATTAGCGGCGCTTTTAAGCTGTTTTAATGCTTCCACATCGCCTTTATAGGCTTTAAACGCTAAGGATTGAGCCTGCTTATTTTCCATTGACCAAACATTAACCACTGAAAACAATACCAAACAAAAAAAAGCAATAATCTTATTTGCACTTGGGTGATACATCAGACCCCCTCCAAATTTGTTATTGAAGCTCTTGATAATTGTCATATTTCTAAATTGCCATATTTCTGAATAGCAATGGCAATGTAGTACTAGTGTCTTGTTCGACAACGAAAACCATATAAATTTCATGTATTCATAAAATTACTGCCACTTAAAATGCAAAACGGGTTAGATTAACTATAACCTAACCCGCTGTAATTGTGGCGCGCCCGGCAGGATTCGAACCCACGACCCCTTGGTTCGTAGCCAAGTACTCTATCCAACTGAGCTACGGGCGCAAAGAATATTATTCTAACACAGCATTAGCAAAGCGTACAGAGGCACGCTTTCCCTAATACCCACCTTCTATATTAATACCTTTTCATCAACTAAGGAGTCACTTTTACAGATAACCCTAATTGTTCAATGCGTTGCGCCAATTGATTTAACCATTCTTCACTCAAGCGCCCTATTCTTGACGCATCAGGTTGATAAGAGGGACGTGCGAGACTGTATAACAACACTCCTTTCAATGGAATAGACAGTTGCAGGGCACGTTCAATGACGGATAACCAACTATTTACCTCCTCTTCCTGAGGTGGCACACCATCCCAACTCACCATACAAGTTTGAATCCATGTGGGACATAAAGGAGCAACCTGACTCAAGCGTGTGAGAATCAGTTCAGGATCAAGATTAATCTTATTAATTCTTAAAATATCTTTTTTGGTACCACGATCACACTTAAACCAAATTTCTGCTAAACCGTGATTAGCCATAGACTGAAAAGTATGTTGAACAGTCTCTAGATGACTAAAACTGCCATTGGTTATAACCACAATTTTAACTTTGTCAGTTAAGCCGTAAAAAGCAAGAACTTCTTGTGCAATGGCAACTGCCTGAGGAAAGAATTTAGCCGAAGTGGGCTCACCATTTCCTGAAAAAGCAATGTCATTTAACCGCCTTAAACCAGGATCAACAAAACGTTCCATGAAATCACCATGGACAATTTGCTCAAACATCGTAAATAACTCTTTACGCAGTAAAGCCAGATCCGTTACAGGTGCTTTTCCCCTCTTAAGATTAGGTACTTGGCAATATACACAGGCCCAATTACAGGCACTGTTGGTATTCAAATTAATACCAACCGAGACCCCGGCTGAACGACGCGATACTACTGGATATACGTACGTCATCCCTGTTACGTCACGATTATGGTCTTCAAAAGTCAGGTGTTTCTCAGATTGAGGCATATAGTGTCTACTATTTACTTAATTGCACGCATCTCTCCATTCTGCCACTCAATACCACTTGATCGCAAACCATCTACAAGATCGCTTGAATCATGTAAAATGAAGGTTTTGTCTTAGGCATATCTTATTATGGCGTTAATAGTTCAAAAATACGGTGGTACCTCTGTTGCCAACCCTGAAAGGATAAAAAAAGTTGCGGAGCGGGTAGCAAAGTTTGTACAACAAGGCCATCAAATTGTGGTGGTTGTTTCAGCCATGAGTGGCGAAACTGACCGCTTAATAAAACTTGCCAAAGAAATTCAAAGCTCACCTGATCCACGTGAATTGGACGTAATGGTCTCTACGGGTGAACAAGTTACGATTGGTATGACTGCTATGGCCTTAATGAGTATTGGTATTAAAGCTAAAAGTTATACCGGAACACAAGTTAGAATATTAACCGATAATGCGCATACTAAAGCGCGTATTCTCGACATTGATGATGCTAAGATCCGCGCTGACTTAAATGCAGGTTATGTGGTGGTAGTGGCTGGTTTCCAAGGTGCCACTGAAGATGGCAGCATCACAACTCTGGGTCGCGGTGGATCAGATACAACCGGGGTAGCCTTGGCTGCTGCATTGAAAGCAGATGAATGCCAAATTTATACCGACGTTGATGGCGTTTATACTACTGATCCGCGGATTGTGCCTGAGGCACGCCGTCTTGAAACAATTACCTTTGAAGAAATGCTAGAAATGGCAAGTTTAGGCTCCAAGGTATTGCAAATCCGCTCTGTTGAATTTGCTGGAAAATATAAAGTTAAACTAAGAGTTCTATCAAGCTTTGAAGATAAAAATGATGGCACCTTAATCACTTTTGAGGAAAATAACACCATGGAACAACCCATAATCTCCGGTATCGCTTTTAATCGTGATGAGGCTAAATTATCTCTACTGGGAGTCCCAGACAAACCTGGCATTGCGCACTCCATTTTATCTCCCGTTGGTGCGGCCAATGTGGATGTGGATATGATCATTCAAAACATTGGCGTGGACGGTTCTACTGATTTTTCTTTCACCGTACATCGCAATGAATACCAAAAAACCCTGGATTTACTGAATAACTCTATCAAACCACAAACAGGAGCAAGAGAAGTTCGTGGTGACAACAAGATTTGTAAAGTATCTTTGGTTGGTGTGGGTATGCGCTCTCACGCAGGGGTTGCGAGTTTAATGTTTAAAACTCTCTCAGAGGAAGGGATCAATATTCAAATGATTTCCACATCAGAAATCAAAATATCTGTTGTAATTGATGAAAAATATATGGAATTAGCTGTTCGTGCTTTACATAAAGCATTTAATTTAGATAATTCAGCCTCTGCTTAAATTGTAATTGTCTGGTAGAATACTGTTTCTGTTTTTCGGAGAGATGGCCGAGTGGTCGAAGGCACTCCCCTGCTAAGGGAGCATGCGGTCAAAAACTGCATCGAGGGTTCGAATCCCTCTCTCTCCGCCAAGTATCCAAGTTTAATTCTTAAGTCACTGATTACCCTATAAAATATGGCTATTACTAGCTTTTCCCGAGCGACCCAGCTCGCATCTATGGCAGACAAAAACTCATCAGCAAGTCGTTAAAGGCAAAAGACAAGCAAAAACAAAAAAGTTAGCCGGTCAACTGATCTAAATCTTAGGAAAGTTTAGTGCGTAATTCCTCTTCTTGAGCCTGATATTTTTGAGGGGCATTAGCTATCAACTTTTGAATATTCTGCAATTTCCAACGAACTGCTGGGAAATTAGCAAAGTTGTGAATGTCCCAGCGAGGATTGCCTGATCCAATACTGAGAATAAAGTCTTTATCTAAACTCGTTAAGTGCTCATGGATAGTTCTGATGAGTTTCTCACGCACACGCTCAAAATCCTCATAGCTAAAAATATTGGCCGTCATACCATCAAACTGATTGGCCATCTTTTCGCGCTGGTCTAGGCGATTGGGTTGAATCAACTCATGAATTGGACGACTAGTACCTACAAGACATAAAAGAAACCCACGCTTTACCTCTTCTGAAAAACCTTCATTTTCCAAAAGGTATTTCACATCGAACATGTCTCTAGGATGCTGACGATCCAAGGCCGCACATATTTTCCCACCATATAGCTGTCCAAATGGCACTACGTTCATCGCCACAAAAGCATCAAGCTCTGTTTGTGCTCGATCACACAGGATCATCTTTTGTGGCTCAGATAGTGTGCCTCGACCTGTTGAATTCACCTCAACTTTGATTTGTGCTTTCTTGGAAGATACTTGCAGTTTACATTTATCGGCTTGATGAACGACATTTAAACCTTGGACTTCAAGGTTAATTTTAATTCTTTCTAGCACATCAAAAATACCTTGCAAAGCTGCTTCTCTATTACCGCCATCTGACGGCAAATAGGTGAGATCTATATCAACAGACAAGCGAGGCATATTTCGCACAAATAAGTTAATCGCTGTCCCGCCATGCAAAGCTAACACTTCTTCCCTTGCCACAATTGGCAATACATCGAGTAGTAACGCTACTTGATTTTGGTAGTTTTGTATCTTATGCCAACTCTTTTGGAACGATTATTTGATATTTTGCATTTAGTACGCCATTGGGCAGGATACTTCGCTTACCTCTACCAAGATCGACTTTGCTGAGATCCAAATATTCAAACCAACTGTGCTTCGCCTTTTCTGCTAAAAACAAAAATAGACGTTTCACTTTAACGGAAGTGCAAGCCTCCAACAAACCTTGTACTTGCTGAGGTCTTAAATTGGTGAGCCCCTCAAGCAGCTCATAGCATTCCATCAAATCTTGTTTTTTAGGCGTGAGGTATAAACACTCCATGATGGCGCGCAAAGGACTAGATATTTTGACTGTAAACGTCTTTAACTCTAAATCTACTAAGCCTAATTCTGGTGGCAAAAATGACGTGCTGTAATACTCTGTTTTAACGTTCCAATCAGCCTTGTTAAACCACGCAGGTAATTTGGCTTTACTTCCACCAAATAAAGTCGCAGTGACATTCCCAAGTTGCAAATAATGCGCTTTCCCTTGCAGTGCTAGTGCAGTCCTAGCTCCCACATGTATAGAAGAATCCAATTGTTTCTGCAGTGCATACACAGCCCCCTGATAGGTAACCTCGTCTCCAGCGCGTTTCAATGCGCCTGGCCCAACAGAAGTTAGCCAATTACTTTTTTTATAGCGATTCAATAGCTGGTCAGAGATACCTGACTTTTTAAGCCAAGAGGTAGCATAGATCGCGCCTGCAGGCCAATCCGCTATCAACGGGTTTAATTTCTTCTTATTTTCTAAACTCATAGTTTAGTTTAACGCTTAAATTTAAACCAAGTCAATCAAACGGTTCGCGAATTCAAGTTTGAAGTGCAATGCCTGAGTTAAAGAATACCTGATTAGGTGTTTTATAACCAAGTGTTTTTCGAGGTCGGTTGTTTAGCCGATCCATTACCATATTAATTTCTTCCTGGGTGAT